>JBNLBN010000011.1:0-40020 GCA_050303335.1 Candidatus Micrarchaeia archaeon | reverse complement strand
CTAGGAACGGTTCCTGACCGGTCCGTGGAAATGTATCCTGAATGCAAAGTCCTTTGCAAATAGCTCGCTGAACTGGTCAACCGACCTGGGGAAATCCCGGTTAACGCGGATCCGTTCATACCAGAGCTTGACGATGTCATCTACATCCTCCCTGTTGATCGGCGCCCTAATCCTGGCTCCTATTCCCCGGACTGTCCTCTCAGCCAGGTCAAGCACCCTGTTCGCCTGGCCATAGTCGTAGCCCCTTTTCATCAGGTCGACAAGGAGGACGCTTTTTCCGATGCTGTGCGTCTTGTTAATCCGATCTATAAGTCCCTGCTGGTCCGAATTGGCAAAGCTCTCCCTGTCCATTATGGTTACGCCCTGCCTTGTTTTCTGTCCGCCCATATCAACCACTCTCGTTAAGGGATCCAAGGTCAAGTATCACGTCGTTTCCACCCATGACCTTTGGAAGCTGTCCGTTCCATTCCTGGATGTAGTAGTATCTGATGTAAGGGTCAGTGATGCTGCTCGTGATCTTGGTGATCGCTTCCTTCTGGGCTTCAGCCTGTATTATTGTAGCATTCGCCTCAGCCTCTGCTGATATCACCCTGGCAGTTGCTTCCGCTTTTGCCCTTATGACTTTTGCCTCTGCAGTTGCATTCTCCTGAGCAACGAGCTTCTGGACCTCGATCTTCTTGGTCTCAAGGTCTATCTCCTCCTTCTGAAGCGTCTGTTCTGCAACCACCTTTGCCTCGATTGCCGCATTGAACTGGCTTGAGAAGTCCAGGTTGGTAATTGATACCTCAATAACATCTATGCCGTAAGCCGAAAGCTTCTGCTTCAGGTCTGATGCGATCCTCGTCTTCAGTTCCACACGCTCGGTTATGAGTTCGGCGGCGTTGAACTTGGCGGTATTCGCCTTGACGACCTCCTGGACAAGGGGTGCAATGATCCTCGATTCGTGGTTTCCACGGAACCGCTCGTATAAAGACTGGATCTCATTCACATCCCCGTTTATCTGGTAGTTCACTGCGATGGACGTGTCAACGATCTGGAGGTCCTTCGAGGCAGCAGATGCACCCGTCTCGAACTTCTCGATCTGCGTCGAAAGGTATTTCACGTCATTCATTATCGGAACGACGAAATGGATGTTGGGTTCAAGCACATCCACCACCCTTCCGAACTCGAGCTTGACTCCAACTTCACCTGCGTTGATTATCCTAACGGATGATGCCAGCAATACGAATGCAATAAAAATGACAAAAATCGATCCGAAGAATCCGAAAACCTGCGTAGCTTTATTCATAGGATAAAATTAAAAGTAAAAAAATAAAAGGCTAGATCTTGAGGTGCTTCCTGCCCTTTGAGATCATGTCCTGCGCGTCCTTCTGTCCGCCAAGACCGAATGCGATACCAACAGCAAGGGCGATACCGAATACCATTGCCTGCAAAACGACGACGAAGATCGTGCTGATCAGGCTGGTATCTATCTTGGCAGTTGCAAGCGCCATTATGACACCGATAGCCAGGATCACGAGCTTGGAAGTCCTTGCAAGAAGGACAACAGTCGGTGATTTCTGGTTCAGGTCCATGACGACATGCTTGACATATTCTCCAAGCAGCGCCGCCACGACGATTACGAGTATGGCAGCGATAATCAGCGGCAGGCTGAAGATCACGTACGTAAGGAATGCGCTTATCACTCCCAACTGCACGAATTCGAATGCCTGCTGGACGAATACGAGTATGATGTAGTATTTGAGAAGCTTCACCAGGACGTCGCTGATCCTCACCCTTCCAAGGGCATCGTGGATCCTGTGCGTCTTGAGGTACTCCTCGAGCCTTACGAAATTCAGTATCCTTCTAAATATCCCCGCGATTATTATCGCGATAATCCAACCTATAATGAAAATAATCAAGGCTGCAATCAGTCCGGGGATGATCTCCTGAGTGCTCGTGACCGTATTGTCAATTGCACCGTTCAATGTGGTCTGTAAAACCTCAGTAATGTTTTCGATGTTTGCCATCTTTTCACCTGAAGTTAGCCAGTGATTTATTCTATTTAAACCTTTGGATTATTTCAACATAGCTTTATAAATATAAAAATACATATTTTCGATACGAAATATAAAAAAATTCACAATTTTCTTAATATATCTTAAGTTTAATTGTAAATTATTTACAAATATGGTGAAAATATGAAAGTTAAAGTGGACGCAGTTGACCTCATGATTCTTCGTGAACTCAGGGCGGATTGCAAAAGGCCTATGAGGGAGCTTGCACACAAGCTCAAGATGCACCCCAACACCCTCCTGCAGCGGATAAAGAGGCTGGAGAGGTCCAAGGTGGTAAGGAAATACCATGCTGATATTGATTACAAATCCCTTGGTTTTGACATGCACGCAGTTGTCATGATCAAGATCAGGAAGAGCGGCCTGGAAGACGAAGACCTCCTCAAGGACGTTGCAGCGCTTCCGGAAGTAGTATCATTGTATGCCGTAACAGGAGTTGCCGACTGCATCGCGATCGTGAAGGCAAAAAGCAGGGACGACCTCCTCGGAATATTGAGGATGATCCAGTCCCAGGAATCGGTGCTGCGGACTACGAGCTACCTGATACTTCTTACGTACAAGGAGGAATACCAGTTCAACCCGCTATCGAACATCGTCGGGAAATCCTAGTCATCCTTCTTCCTGTACATGAAGCCGGTCATACCGTTGTCAAAGCCATCTCCAATGGGTTCCCTGTAGGCTCCCTGGAAGATCAGCGTCCCTTCGTAGTCTGTTTTCATATGGTTTCGAAGGTATGTCCTGCTAATTGGATTGGAATATCTGTCCGGTTTCGGATGCCAGTCGTCAATTATCATCAGGGCTCCTCCTACGGTGACTGCTTCCACTGCCCTGTTTATCATCTTCTCCCGGAAATCATCCTCAACATTGTGCATCACCCGGTCAAGCACAATCAGATCTGCAGGCTGGAAGTCGAGGGTTGGCGTACTAACAGTCCTTAAATTCCCATGTCCCATGGGGATCAATTCGACCCATCCTTCAGGTGCGGGAGAGAAACTGTCCACAAAGAACCTGTCCGTCTCGATCAGTTTGTCCCTTACCCTGGTCGCAGCGAAAGCCATCTCTTCATCATCGTCGCAATAGTCTTTCCTGCGACGATCGATCTTGTCCCTGTCCTTCTTGTAGGCCACCAGGTACATGCTGTGCTTGAAATCTATGTTGGCCTTCAGTTCGCAGACGAGTCTTGTACCCTTTATCTGCGCCATGATCTCCTCCATGAATCCTTTCCTGGTGTTCACCCTCCTCGTGGTCCTGTTGAAAAGTTCTGTCTTTACCGGATCTGATTTATCCGTAAGTATCTCAGGCCATTCGTCTATCAATATGAAATGGCCGTTGTCCCTCAGGGATTCGAATGCCCTCCTGATGACCCTTTTTTTGACCTTCAAGTGCTCGGATCCGGCAGTTGTATCTCCCTGGTCCTCCTTCTTTATGTGGCGCTCGTCAGTGATGAGGTGCAGGGTCTGCGAGAGTATTGCAGTGTCGAATATCCCCTGGGCATCAAGAACCCTGATGTCCTGGTTTTTGAAATCGATATACGGCGCCTCTTCTTCCGGCATTCTCCTGAACCGTTCATATGCCTTTGCGAGCATCCTGTAAGTGATGTCGTTTGCAACGAAATTCATCCCGTTCCTTTCAGATTCTCCGACGGAATTCCAGATGGCATCGATCACCATTCCTGTTCCGCAGCTCATCTCAAGCGTCCTTCCCCTGAATATCGGGTGCCTCAGCATGGGCTGTATCCTGGATACCATGCTTATCAGTCGCCTGATCGCGGTCTCATGGACGATCATCTCGCCATCGTAGCTGTCTGCCCAGTAGGTAAACAAAGCCTGGGTAACCTTGGAAGTGTAACTGTCTCCAGGAGTCCTGTCAATAATTTCCCTGACAAGCTTCCTCCCCAGTTCGTCCTTCTCATCCCTCTCGCGCAAAACCTGTCCAAGTCTTGCCAGGCTTTCAGTTAGGGGGTTTTCGAATCCTGTGGCAGGGGCCGGCATGGGTGGCACTGAAACCTTGCCTTCTCCCATTACTCTTACTGGATGCGGAGTAAAATCTTTCGTAATTATAATCCCCTCTGCCTATAGGTATATCTTCGGAAAAATATATAAATAGTTGTATAAAATGGAAAAAAAAAGTTAAACTCTGGGGTACTTGAGGACCTGGTTCAGTATGTCGACATGTGCAAGGAACATCCTCCTGCAGCAGTATCTAGACACACCAAGCTCGTCAAGCACAACGTCCGGGTTCTTGTCCTTTATGTTGTTCTTGTAGTCCTCATACTTATCCGCAAGGACGGATCCGCACGTAAAGCATCTTACTGGGAATTCCATGATTTCACCTATATGATTTCTGGAATCTCGCCCTTGCTTTCGGCCCCCTGAATTTCTTGGTCTCGACCCTTCTTGTATCTTCAACTACAAGCGATCTGTCGATTGAAATGAACTTGTCCCTCAGCTTCTGGTCATCGAAGAATTTCACGAGCGCATTGGCAATGGCAACCCTTGCCGCTTGTGCCTGGCCCATTATTCCTCCTCCTGTAACCTTGACTGAAATGTCTACTTTTGTTGCATCCGCCCCGATATATCCGACCGGCTCCCTGATTATCTCCCTGATGTAAGGATTCTCGAGAGAATCGATGTTCATCCTGTTCATCCTTATTGTTCCCTTGCCGTCTTTTATCGCTGCCCTTGCAATGCATTCCTTCCTTTTTCCCCTGACTACGAATGCCTTCGTTGCCTTCTTCTTTTTCTTCTTCTTTGTTTCTTTCTTTTTTACCATATAATCATCCCGAGTAACCTAGGTTCCTGCAAAGCTCATGGATAGTGATGTGCTTTGACACTCCATCAAAATCCGCCTTCTCCAGTTTCAGGTCTCCGCTCTTGTTGTCAGGGTTTCCTGTATATACCCTGAGCCTTTTCAATGCAGCCCTTCCCCTTGAAGAGCTTATCGGAAGCATGCCCCTCACCATTCTCTTTACCAGGATGTGCGGCACCTTCGACCATTTAGGTGAATGTTCCGGAGTACCCTTGTGTTTCAATCCTCTCTTGACAAGGTATCTTTCGACCACCTTGTCCGGGTTTCCGACCAGAACGAATTTTTCAGCATTGATGATGTGGATCTCTTCCCCGCCAATCAATCTCTTTGCAATCTGGCTAGCAGCTCTTCCAAATCTCAGATTTGTTGCATCGACTATCATGAAAATCATCTCATTAATGTTACTCCCTTTCCTTCGGGGTTCGTCTTGTGGAGGCTCTCTATTGTGATTGCCTTGCCTCCGACTTTCGTTATCAGCTTCTTGGCACTTTCGCTGAACGAGAACGCTGCAACCGTCACCTTCTTTGAAAGGTCTCCTGATCCGAGAACTTTTCCCGGAATGAGCACGGTGGAGTCAGCCTTCGCGTATTGCTCGATCTTGCTGATGTTCACCTGGACCTTCCTCCTTCTCGGCTTCGATAGATCGCTTGCCACCCTTTTCCAAATAGGCCTTTCAGCCTTTTTCAAATTCTCTATAAGAGAAATTAGTTCTGAATTTTCTTTCATATTCGCCAACCTCGGCTCGCTCCCTGTGGAACTACAGGATTATTCTAAGAAGTAATGTTTTTAAACTACACTGCGGCAACGAGCAGGCCCATAAGCCCGATAAAAAACGCGATCAGGCTGTATTTTCGCGCAAATGCGTAATCCCCTTTCAACGACTTGATGCACACGGCCACTATCGCCAAATCAGCAGCAGCAACGAGGATTGTCGCAAGGATTCCCGCCCCGAGCCCTGCAAGCGGTATCGCAGTGAGCGGCAGGAACAGGAGATACGCTGCTACTGCCACGATCGTGGCATTCCTCTTTCCGATAATGACCGGGAGCGTCCTTGAATTCCTTGCCCTGATGTCCCCTTCGACATCCTGCACTGATTTTATGATCTCCCTTGCAAAGCCTGCAATGAATCCGAGGATTGCAAGAGCCAGCGTGATGTCCGTTATAACATCGCTCACTACGAAATTCCCGAAAATGAAAGGTATGGCCATCGTGATTCCGATAAAGACGTTTCCGACAACCGGAAGGTCCTTCAGTTTCCAGTTGTATGCCACTGCAAGGCCATTGAAAATTACTGCAATTGCAAATGCTGTGCTGTTTATGAAAAACGCCAGAATGATGGAAAGCGCCATTGAAAATACCGAGAGCAAGATGGCAAAACCTGGAGAAACGGCCCCCCGGACGATCGGCCCGTTCTTCCCGTTTATCCTGTCCGTCTCGACATCAAGGTAATCGTTGAGCGCAAATGATCCCATCTCGCTGAAAAACGGCACGAGAAGCGAGAAAAGGATGACCATGCTGAATCCTGGAAATCCTCCGAGGATGATGGTTTCGGATATCAGGACCGCAAATGCCAGCATGAAAGCATGTTCTATCCTCGTCAGTTCAGCAATCTCACGAATCATCAGGAAGGATTTCAGGATTTGAATTTAAAAGTGTTTATGGATTTTCTAATCATGGTATGGCAAAAAAGCACGAACAGGGGAGCTTTGTACGTATGCTCCCTCTGCAGCCTGGAATTCGTGAATCCGCTCCATGCTATAATGTGCGAGGATTTCTGCAGGAGCTTTAAAGCAACATCAATGGAACTCTTCAAATTATCATGCAAGTAGGAAAGGCAGCATGACCTCCCACGCAGGCCCATCCTCCTGCGAACCCTGCTGCCATCCCCCTGCCAGATCTCTGATGCTTTCTCTAATATCAAGACGATAAAACCGTCCTGATTTAGATATGAATTGTTGATTTATATATTTTTTTATCTGAAAAATATGTTTGACTATATTATTTTTCAAAAATTCTGTGTTCAACTACACATTCTTAGAGATAGAAACCTGCTTATGTAACAATCCATAGAAAACGAAATTCCCACTATCCTTTGCCACATTTTCTACAACTATTTTTTGTAAAAAATTCAATTTATATAAATCTTAATGTCTAATTACTAACATGTCCAAATTGGATGAAATAGATTTCTCGATCCTATCTGCTCTTCGTGATGATGCAAAGACCCAGCTCAAGGACCTCGCACGCGAACTGAAGGTGCATCCAAACACCCTTCTCCAGAGGGTGCGCAAGCTTGAGAAGGCGGGCATCATCAAGAAATATACTGCCGAAGTCGATTACGCAAAGACCGGAATCGACCTCCATGTTGCCATAATGATGAAAGTCAGAAGGGGAAGGGCAGGAGACATGGAACAGCTCTCCGAACTGATTAACATCAAGGAACTTGAAACCATCTATGCTGTTTCAGGGATCTGGGACGTTATGGCGATGTGCAGGGTGAAGAATAGGAAGCACCTTCTGGAAGTGATCCAGAAAATCGGAGACCATCCAATAGTCACAAAGACAACAAGTTCAATAATCCTTTTCGAATACAAGAGCCACGGTGACTTCAACCCGTTCGTCTACGAGAAGAAGAAGCATTAGGATTTCTCGAACGCTTTTACATAATAGGAGTGGTTGCGGTCAATCGGTTCTATCGCAAAAGCATCCTCTATTTCCCTCAGCCCTGCAGAAGCCAGCATCCCGTAGTAATCCTCCATAGGAATCGGCCGAAGGTCCCGTTCTATGTTCCTCATCAGTTCAAGGGAAATATAAGGGCTCGGGTTGATGCTCTGCTCCCATTCCTCGATTGCAACGTATCTTGCCCCCGCGGGCATCAGGTCGACAATGTGCTGGACGAAGCTCTCCTTCTGGTCATTGGGCTGCCAGTGGATAAGCATAGATACGATTATGGTGTCAAGGTCGTCGAAACCCTTGCTTCTTAATGTATCCACTGTCAACTCTGAGATATCAGCTGAAAGGTATGCGTTCCGGAGGTTTCCCCTGAGCGCGACGTCCCTTCTTTTGAGCTTCTCGAACTGATCCTTCGTCTGCCTGAGCATCTCGACAGATCGGTCAACAGAAAGTATTGCAGTAGGCTTGCGGACCATGCCTTCAAGTTCCTCTATGGATATCCTTTCCCCCCGCTGGATCTTCTGCTCGACTTCCATTGTGGCTTTGAACTGTGGGATCATGATCTTTCCAATAAGAAGCGCCATCGGATAGCTTGTTCCGCATCCAAGGTCGACTATCTTGTTTCCGAGGATATGGTGGCCTCCCATCAGGAGCATCTTCCTGTAAGCATTATACATCGCATCAAAGTGGCCAGTCAATGTCATGTGGTTGTTGTAGGGCCCGGAGAATTCATCCATCGTTCCCTTTGCTTTCAGGATCTGGTCGCGCGAGACTTCCTCGACAACGCCGTTTCTTACCCTGCAGATTATCGGCTTTATAGGCCCCCTTGCTATCGTGTCCGATGCAAGTGCATTGACAGTCCTTTCCAGTCCTGATCCGTTCAGGAGTTCATCCGGATATATTATGTGGTCTGCTCCTGCCTCCCTCATCCTGACCATGTCGTTTAGATGATCATCAAGGTCTTCAATCGGTTCCCCCTCGCTTCCAAGGACAAGCGAACCAGTGGGATTGTCATCCTCGAAATTCGGCGGAGGAATGATGCTCCTGCTTATCCTTACTTCCCTTTCGTCCTGGATGTTCTCCTCATTGACTGCAACTACGGTCAGCCCAACAATCTCCTTCTTTATCCTTTCAATTGCCTCTATCTGCGTATCTGCATTATTGTTTTTCCTCCCGTCGATGTGCGGGCCGATAAGTAGGATCGGCAATGACTCTGTTGCCTGGATTATCTTAAGCTGGTGCAGAAGGGTCTCGAAATCGTCAATTACAAGGAAGGTGTGCCTGTTGCCATCGCCTTCGCTTTGTTTCTCCCTCACCTTGTCAATTATGCTTCTTCTACATCCGGAAAGGACAACCGTCACTTTCCGCTCGAACCTGTGCGCGAGGCCTTCGTGAAGGGGATCGGAAATTAGCCTGGGCTTATCGCTGAACACTTCCGGACTATGCCCCCTTGACCTCTGCACCATGATTATGATTTTATAAAGAAATCTATATAAACAAATGTTCATGTTGGTGATTATTTGTGTTTATTAGTAGTTGCATAGTTTATTTTTGAAAATGTGTGATATTGCCTATATTTTTTACATTTGCATGTATCAATGCACATATTTTTTATTATTTTTGCAACATTATCAAGTCCAGGTGGGATAATGATTGATGATATAGACCGAAAAATTCTTTCTGAACTGATAGAAAATTCCAAGCAGCAGTCAAAACAGCTTTCAAAAAAGCTCAGGATCCATCCGAATACCCTGCTCCAGCGCCTCAAGAAGCTGGAGAAGGAAAAGGTCATCAAGCAATACACTGCAGTGGTGGATTTCTCGAAGGTTGAGCCTTCACTCCAGTGCATAATCTTCCTTGACCTGAAGATGCTGAAAAACTGGGAGGAGGCCCTGCGGCCGCTCTCAAGGCTTCCTGAAGTGGAGTCTTTCATACTGATTTCAGGCAACCATGACATAGTGGTGATAGCCAGGGTTAAGAATGAGAAGGAACTTGCGGAACTGATGCGGAAGCTCCAGGACAATGATATTGTCGAGCACACCCAGACCCACATAATAGTCGACTACTACAAGCAGCCCTATGAATTCAATCCGATAAAGGAGCAGCTGATGTTCAAGCCTTCCTGAAAAGATGGATCTTCATGTTGTGATGTTCGTCTATCGGGACCTGCGCGGATAATTCAAGGTGTTTGAATTCTGCCGTTTCAAAAAGAGCAATAAGTTTTCTTGGTTTGACCGGACAACTCACAGCACGGATAAACATGCTTATCGGTTCAATGGAAGGAGTTTCGGTTATCCTGAAAGGATCTTCTTCAATGGAAATTGCCAGTCCCCCGCTTTTCAATGAACGGCCTATCGCCCTGATTATTCCTGCCTTGTCATCATCATTTACTATGTGCATTGTCTGGCTGCACAAGACAGTATTGAACCGGCTGATGAACGGCACATCGATTGCATTGTGGCTTGTATGGATTGCGCTGGACTTTGCCTCAGATATTTTGCGCATCCTTGAGGATATCTCATTGGCAACGGTTTCGCCATCGAACATAGATACGGCCTCGCCGGTTCCTGCAGTAATATCAAGAAGGGGGAATCTTATCTCTGATCTGACGAATTCGAGAAGCCGCCTCATCGCGGCATAGTGTCCGGTCTCTATTCCCATGTGGCGGTCGTAGTTTTCTGAAAATTCGTCATATAAAATTGAGAAGAATTCAGCCCTGGTCTGCTGGTCAAAATTTTCATATTTGGTTTTGATCTCATCTTCTTTGGATCTGATAAGTTCATGATGCTCTCTTTTTTCCCTGCAAAAAACCTTTACTTTATGTACAAGTTCCCCTGGACTAAGTTTCTTCACCAACCCACCAGATATAATTTGCTGCGTTAGGATTATATTGATCACTCATGAATCTACCTCATGTCCTACAAGGTAGAAATCATCTCCCAGAAAAGCAAGGAAAAGATAATGAACAAGGTATATTCAACTAGGCTGTACGAGCGGAAGGCAGCGATCCACGGGACCTGCATCAAGTTCTTCACTGACGAAAAGGAGTTCAAGGAGATGTGGGAGGACAATTTCGACCAGATGCCGGACTGGGTAAGGCCGCATGGCAGGATCTTCTCGATCAAGGGAAAAAAACTGAGGGTTAGATACGAGCCGCTTTCTAAGACCGTAATTATTGAAGGCTGCAATTACTACGGATGGATAAAATCGATCGCCCTTGCCGTTGCCGCGGATTTCCTGGAGGATTTCACATCCGAACACAGGAGGTATTCAGTCCACGGATCGTTCGTGGACCAGCACGGACGGGGGATTGCGATGATGGGCACAAGCGGTGCCGGAAAGACAACACTTACATACGGCCTGCTCCTTGACAGGGGCTTCAGCCTTCTTACGGACGACTGGTTTTTTGTCAGGTTCGCGAATTCGGACAACCTGATTTATTCATCCGAAAGGAACTCATACATCAGGGACGATCTCGGAAAAATCTGGCCGCAATACCAGAAATTCCTTAAAGGGGTAAAGAAGGACCGGAAGTCGCGCGCGGTAATTGATGTGAAAAGGCTTCTGGGTGAAAACAGGATAAGGAAGGGATCGAACCTCATGAAGATCGTGCTCCTGACAAGGGACAGTGCGCTTCCACCCTTCAAGAAACTCTCGCCAAAAGCCGCGATAGATTTCATGGTGCAGAACGATTTCTGCAATCCGCACCAGCTTGTGCGCACAAAAGAAAAGATGGAAAAGAGAAAGGCATTCTTTGCAGAACTGTTCCGTAGGGTTCCGGTCTATCTACTGAACACGATCGAAACACCGCAGGAAAGCCTCGGGCGGCTCAGGCAACTCTTTGCCTGAGTTCGGAAGCCCACTCCTTTATGTTGGAATCTCCGCTGTCCATTCCAATTTCCAGATATGCAATAAGGACCTTCCTTCCTTTTTCGCAAAGATGGTATCCGCCATCGAAAAGCTTGGTGAGTATGCCTCCAGCAAGCATCCTGGATATCTCATTGTCCTCTCTAAGGCCATATTCGGCAACAGCAGCTGAAAAATTCGATATCTCATCCAGGAGAGCAGGATTGTTGGCAGCTTCAAACAAATGCGAAATGGCAGCATTACGAATATCAAAATCAGAATCTCCAGTCAGGACAACAAGATATTTGATGTGATTCTTATCTCCATTCCTTCTGCTTTCCTGAAGCATTTCAAGCAATCCTTTGTCTGATCTTGAGAATCTTAATCTCATTGTTTCCAGTTTTTTTGGACCTATCCTGATCTGGCTACTCATGAATAGGATAATATTCAAAATCAATATAAATTATGAAGTTTTAAAAAATGTTTTTTCATGAATTGAATCATGAAGCTTAGATTCAGCCAGGGCAGCTGTCACAGCAGCAGGAACGAGAGGATTCTCGATCTTGCAAAAAGGATGAAGCAGCATTTTCCCGATAAATTTCATGATCCCCGGCTTGATGACTGTTCGTATATCACCAACGGAGGCCTATTCACATTCTGTGATGACATCTGCCGGATCAATCCTGAGGAAGCAGCGCCTCATCTTACTGTCACGGACCTGCCCCTGATTTACTGGGGGTGCAACGATATGAAATGGAGCCGAGGCATAATCTCCACGATGGAGAAAATGGGGCTTCTTAACAGCATGGCATATGAAAGTGCGATCGAATATTCCTCGAAATACTTCCCTTCGCGCGACGGGGAATATTTCTCATCAGTAGGAATAGTCTATGGCTTTTATGAAAAAATTCTCTCAATAAGCCATGATGATCTCCAGCAAGGGATGAGGCAAGCAATTTCTGCAAACCGCTACAGTCCAAATCCAAAGAAGGTATTAAGATATTCCGCGAATCTATGTATTGTGGATAATCCCGGCATCTATTCGTTCCACAATGATGTCGGAATGATCCTGGGCCCGGACAAAAAACCCCTGAAGGATCCCAGGCAATTCGGCCCGATTTACATGGACGCGCCTATAGGCCTGATCCTCTCTTATGGAAATTCATCAAATGCCATCATCACATTCTTCATTGAATCAGAATCGGTCCTGATGATTCACCAGATACAGGGAACGAACAGGAGATACAATGGGTTTCTGACTGAAGAAAGGAGCCCGCGGGGTCTGTACGGTATGGACTGGAGGACCGCCATGCTTGATATGGCAATCAAGATCGCGGATCGTCTTGACATGTCCGTTGCGATTCTTGCAGGAAAGAACAACTCATGGACAAAAGGATCCAACGAGAGCTCCGTTCATATTGACATTGCACATGCCCAAGGCATATACGATGCAATAGCAAAAAAAGCCGGCTTTGTAGAAGGCATGAACGGAAATTTCTACCAGAAATAGCCCATCATCTTGTATGCAAGTTTTGCCGCAATAAATTCGCTGGTTCTAAGGGGCGGACTCGGCAGCACTTCTACTATATCGAATCCCACTACCTCGCCTTTGATGTTTTTCATTATATCCACAACATCCTCCCAGATAAGCCCTCCTGGTTCAGGAGTTCCTGTTCCCGGGATGATGGAAGGATCGAACCCGTCGATGTCGACCGTGACATAGACCCTGCTGGTAAGTTTTGAATTTATATTTTCAATTATCTTCGGATCAATCGATCCGTTTTTCCTTGTCCTTCGGATATGATCAGCATAGATTATCCGGTCACCAATACCTTCTGATTCAACGTACTCTGCTTCTTCGTCGCACATCGATCTGATCCCAACGGAAACAGTGTCCTTTGTTTTTTCCCTGACCCTCCGCATCGCAGATGCATGGCTGTAAATTGATCCCTGGTAGCTGTCGCGCAAGTCGGTGTGCGCATCTATCTGCAGCACGGATATGTCATCGAATGCAGCCACTGCACCTGAAGTTATGGAATGCTCTCCACCGAGAATTATCGGCTTCTTTCCCAGTTCCACCACCTTCTTCACCGCATTTGTTATGTTGTCCATGGTTTTTTTCGGGCTGTCCCTGTTTATTGCAAGTTCGTCCATGGTATGGACAGGGAGACTGTCGCAGATATTCCTCTTCAATTCAATGTCGTACATCTCAAGTTCGGCACTCGAGTCGATTATTGCATTAGGCCCGTATCTTGTTCCTACGCCGTAACTGGTTGTCGAATCATAAGGTACTGGAACCACTACGACTTTCGCATCATCGAGCGCTGCCTGGCTTCCAAGGAATGCCCTTTGTATTGATGTGAAATCCGAAAAAGTCATGATGATTTTATATTTGATCTTTTTATAATTCTATTCATGAAAATCCACATTCTAGGAACCAACGGCTGGTTTGATTCCGAAACAGGCGAAACCCCTTCTGTTCTTGTAGACTCCCAGGACGCCTACATTATCTTCGATGCGGGAAATTCCATCCGGAAAATTGACCGGTTCATAAAAGAGGACAAGCCAATTTATCTTCTCCTCAGTCATTTCCACCTCGATCACATATTCGGCCTGCACCTTCTCATGAAATTCAGTTTCAAGCAGGGAATCACGATCCTCGGGCAGCCGGGAACCAGGGACATCCTCTCAAGGATCTTTGCCAAGCCATTTACTGCAAATGCGGACCTTGTCAATTCCAAATACCCGCTCAGCATCCGGGATCTTGAAGAGGGTGAGAACAGCATAGGACCAATAAGGATCGATGCGCTTCCTCTTGTCCATGCCGATCCGTGCTTCGGATATTCCATTTACACTGAATCCAAAAAAATAACCTACTGCACGGATACGGGAAGGTGCGGCAACATGGCAAAACTAGCTAAAGATTCTGACCTTCTTATGGCAGAGTGCGCATGGATTAGGGAAGAGCAGTCCGAATGGCCTCATCTTACGCCTGAAGCAGGGGCTGAGGCGGCGCGGCTTGCTAATGCAAAAAACCTGATTCTGCTTCATTTCGATCCCACCAATTATACTAGGCTCTCAGACAGGCAGAAGGCAAAACAGCGGGCCTCGGCCATATTCCCCAATACCGAAGCCGCAACCGATGACATGCTCATTGAGTTGTGAGCGAACTCACAAGAACCATGTCGCAATTGCTCTTTGTCTTCAATCCCCTCAGCTTTCTTATCTCCGAACCTGTGCACTCTATCCCGTCGCACCTTGCAGTCACATTCGCGACTTCTCCGGAGCTGCGGATTTCGATTTCTAGGTCCATCTGTTTTATTTTGTTATCCCTCATATCTTCCAGCAATCCCTCTTTTTTAGCTATTTCCGAATTCACCTCCTCCCGTACAGAGGTCCTGTCGCAATTCTCCCCAACAATTGCCGGCTTCTGCTGGCAGGACAAAGCCAGACCAGCCGCTGCAAAAGCAAGCCTTCGTGCAACCCTCAGCTTCATTCAACCACCCCCATAATACTTGGGGATGTGAATGTATATATGCTTTTTGCCGGATTTTTTGTAAATTATGACATGTTTATTAAATTTTTCTGTAGATTTTTACCCGATTTCTTCAAATAGCTGTGCAATAGTATATTGGGAATTGTAAAATAAATCCTTGCTGCCTACAATCTATCCATGAACCGAAGATACCAGCTCAAGTTCCTTATGAAGCCGCCTGAGAAGAAGACGGATGATCCCAATGTTATTGGAGGGGACATCCCCCCGGAATACCTGCAGAACATTCTGAACCGTCTGGAAAGCAGGCAGAAAGACGACCGGATGGAGGCCATAATGGAACTCTTGGAGAATCCTCCCACAATAAGCTACTCTTTTGCCGACAACGATGAAATCGATGAGAAAAAGTTCCTTAAGGCAGCAGTTGAAAGCATAAATGAAAACAGGGCCGAGATCATAACCAAGCTAGCAGAGAAGAAGGATGAAAAAACACTGAGGTATATCGCACAATCCCCATATGTTCCAAGGAAGATGAACGACGAGGCATGGGAGGCTGTCAAGATTATCAATCCAAAGGCAAAGGAGGAGAAGAGGCCGGAGCCGCTCCAGCTTCGCCATGTGCCCTATGAGGAGCATGAACTTCAGCATCTGGTCGAGAAATTCAGCATCCCGGAACAGCAGAAGGAGGCGGCAATCGAATTCATTGAAAACTATCCAGCCGTGATAGAGAAGGTGACCCAGACTCCGGATCTTTCAGTTACCGAAGTGGTGGAGCTTGCCCAGCAGGCAATCGAGATCCACAGCGAACAGATAATAGAGGAGTTCAGGCAGGGCGGTGAATCAACAGAACTAAGGTTCCTCTCCGAACTCGATTTCGTACCTGTGCCCATACGCGAGGAAGCCCTCAAGGCATTCGAGGAGCTTGAGGGAGAAATCGTAGAAAAGGTGAAAACTGAGGAGGTTGAAAGGCACGATACCGGGGCCAATGACGGCGTCGCAGCGATCTCCGCCGAAGATCTGCTTGAAAATCTGCAATCAGAAGAGCCGGACAGGGTTGTACAGTCAGTGATACTTTTCTACAACGACTACAATGACGTGCTGGAAGAGATTACGAAATCCCCGAACGTGACGGTCACCGAGATCAACGACCATGCCGTAAAAGCGCTTGAAAACAACCTGGATTCGATTCTCGAAAACCTGGAGTCGAACAAATCGTACGAGGCGATATGGCTGATAGCACATTCATCCAAGGTCCCAATCGACATCAGACTCAAGGCGAAAGAGATACTCAGGAAGCTCGAGAGGAAAATCTAGCGGTCCTGGAAGTAATCCCTGACGGCAAGCTGCATTTCTTTTTTTTCCTCGAAGCCGAACTCCCTGCAAAGAAGCAGCATGTATGGGTGCGGAGAAAAGTGTGGCACGGTTATAGCATATCCTTCAAGATCAATGGATGCGGCTTTCATCTGCGCACCTCCGAAACGTTCATACACCTTCTTGAACCTCGCAGAGTTCACTACCTGCTCCCTTGAAACCATCCTCCCAAGGACCGGCTCATGGCTGAATGTGAATGTTATCTTCTTCTTTTCGATCTCGCCCGATATCAGGTTCTTCATGGATTTCTGGCAGTCGACAGATACCTGGAAGTTGTCCCTTCCGTATTTCATTTCGTACTCGTCCTTGTTGAAATGTGCGAGCACGAACGATGTAAAGAATTCCCTGCCATCCCTGAAGTTCACTGATTTTGAAAAAAGGACCAGCCTGTCCTTGATGAAGAACACTGATCTCATGGCACCGTGGGCGAATGAATTCCCGAGCCTCTCTTCGTCCAGGTACAGGTTCTGGAAATAGTTGTTTGGAACAGCATAAGGCGCCCTTGCATCGAACATCGGGTGCACAAGCTTTACGGGCCATTTCATGGTGGAATACAAATTCCTCTTCAGGAGCGATAGGTCATTTGCAACTACCTTCGAAAACTCAAGCCGTTCGATGTCCTCGGCATGCATCTTTGAAACGTAGTCTGAATACTCGGGAATGGCAGCCATCTTTTCCTCAAAGTCCATGATAACAAGTAGACTTCTTGTTTTTTAATTATTTATCTCCTACCAATAAAAAATGAACACGAAACAAATTTTGGTGCTAGCCATAGTGATACTATTCATACTCTCTTCGCTGTTTATCGGGGGGAGTTTCGTTCTCAACAATCCGGACATAGGAGGAGAGAACATCTCAGGCCAGATACTCTTCAACGGGACGATCAGGACGTACGATCCAGTGATATTCGTCGAAACGAACGATTCCCTCTCATCCCTCGAGGCTTCCGAAGGCGTCCTGTCCATTGTTCCACAGGGAGGATACATCATGATCAACACGGAAACACGGGACGATGTCCTGCCTCTTGCAAATGAAATCCGGGCCCTCGGATACCAGCCGATTGCAAGGGCAAACATCGTTGCGCCAAACAATCTCAAGATGGAGTTCGGGACCAACATCCTGAACATCAGCCATCTTGGCGGTGCGATAGTCGCCATCACCGAACCTGTCATAGATTCCGGGGAGGTTGTAGAAGTTTCGATGCTCGGAATCGCAAGGAACAATGTCCTGATAGACTACCAGAACGCATATATCGTTTTCAGGCAAAGGACTCTGGTTCTGGAGGGCCAAATCACTGCCAATTCCTCCATATACTCCTATATGATCCCATGGGAAGAGCGCAACGATGTCGATTTTGAAAATCTCTCTAAGTCCAATCTCATCCAGTTCAGCGAGCTTACCCCGCAGGAAATAATAGAGAAGAGGGGGCTCCCGTATATAGAATTCATAGACACCACTACGGCAGTGGTCAATGAGAACTTCTCGAACAGGACGATTGTGGAATCAGATTTCCAGAATGTAACATATCCCCCATCGATCCTTGAATCCAGGCAAGACCTCAACCTTACCTACAACAGGACAGTGCAGTACATATACAACATAACATTCGTATCCGACGAGTACGCGCTTCCTGAAAACAGCTTCTCCATACAGTCCCAGGAGGAACTGAACGAATCGGTTGAACTGCCAGTGAGGATTCTGATATCAGGAGATAATGTAGTCTCTATCCTCCCATCCTGATAATTTTTCTTATTCTTTTATCTGCCTCGATGGTCCTGAGGAATGAGGATACTTTCTTTGGCACTTTTTTCTCCCATTCGTTGTCGTTTTCGGCCATCAGGTTCCTGATGATTTCGCCGCCGTGCTTCTCCTTCTCGTAGAATGGTATGGATTTGACAAGTATCCCATGCTGGGAAAAGAGCATCTTTACAAGCGAATTGTTGGAATAGACGTTGTTCACTTCCGGAATGTGCATAAGAAGATGGTCTACCCAGATCCTGTTGTCATTGACATCAGGTACAGGCACGATGATCAGCTTGGAGAGATCCGTCTTCGAAAAAGAGTGCCTGATCATCTCTATCCTCTCACCGCATGTGAAAGGGTTTTCCTTTGTATAGGAATCCTCGGAACTTCCGATAACTACTATGACTTCGTCATATTTCTTCAGCAATTTCTTGATTGCCTCATAATGTCCATTGTGGAAGGGCTGGAATCTTCCAATGAATAGGCCTCTTTTCATGCACGTAACACCTGCTTTAATTTTATCCCTACTAATTTAGACACGTCCCCAGTCTTGGTCACCCCGATCACTGAATCGGAGTTTGCCATTACGATATCGTTGTGCGATACCATGATGAACTGGCTGTTGTTGCCCATCTTGGCTACAAGATCAGCCAGGTTCTTGCTGTTGGGCTTGTCAAGAGCGGCATCGACCTCGTCCAGTATGTAGAACGGCGACGGCTTGAAAAGCTGCAAAGCAAATATGAACATAAGGGCAACAAGAGTCTTTTCTCCTCCAGACAATGCGTCCAGAGAATGATCTTGATTATTCCTCCGAAGTTTAATAAATAAACCGCTTTCAAATGGTGATTGGGGGTTATTCATGTGCAAGTGGCCCTCTCCAACGTTGACATACTGGAACATCTGCCGGAAATTCTCTGACACTGCCTCGTATGTCTCGAAGAAGGCCTCCTTCTTGTGGTCCTCGATCTCGCTTATCATGGAAAGTATTGCCTGCCTCTCGTTGTCGAGTTTTGATATCCTCTCCTCCACGCCGTCAATTTCTTCCTTCTTCTTCTCGTACATCTCGATAGATGCCATGTTTACGTTCCCGAGGCTGCCAAGCGTCCTTTCTGATTCCGATATCATCTTATTCAGCTGGTCCTTTCCGGCATCAAGCTTCTCGAATTCATTGTATGAGGAGAATTCCGCCTTGATGTCTTCAAGCCTGGTAGTTGTTGTTGCCTTCTTGATCTCGACCTGGTTAAGTTCCCTTCCGATACGTTCAAGAGCGCTTCTTGCCTTTCCCCGGGACTCCCCGATCTTCGTAAGTTCGTCCTCCAAAGCCCTGATCTTCTCGAAGAGCCCCTCTATCTCCTTGCTTGTAGAGCTGATCTCCGTTTCCATCTTTTCGAGTTCCGCCCTGTCCTTCTCAAGCTCCCTGGCCGTCTTAATTATAAGCGCGTTGTCCTCTTCCTGCTCCTTCTTCATCTTCCCGATCCGGGAAACCCTCTCTCCGGATTCCTTCTTCCGGAGCTCGATCTCGTTTTTCTTCCCCTCTATTGTTGCACGAAGCGAGGATACCCTTCCGCTGAGTTTTGCCCGGAGCTCGCTTGATTCCTTGTTCTGTTCCGCAAATTCCTTCTCGGCATTCTCAAGCTTTCCGCGAAGGCCCTTCACATCTTCTGCAGCAGCTAAAACTTCCTTCTCAAGGGCCTCTCTTTCGGCAGTTTTCCCGGAAACCGTCTTCTCCAGGTCATTTATCTCCTTCTCGAGCTTCTCCTTCCTTGCAAGAAGAGCTTTCGCCTCCTCCTGCTTCTCCTTCGCGAAGCCGGACCTCATCTCTATTGTCTTAATCTGGATCTCGACCTGTGATTTTTCGGACCGCAGCGTTGCTTCCTCCTCGCGAAGAGAGTAAAGTTCTGAAAGCAGGGATTCCCTAGCATTCTTGACGTCTGCCAATTCCTGCTCGAGCTTCTTAAGATGGTTCGCGCTCAGGATGCTGCTTTGCGCCCTTCCGCCGCTTACTATTCCTGACCGTTCGAAAATCTCCCCGTCCTTTGTGACCATCCTTGCAGATCCGATCCCGGTTTTCTTTGCATCCTGCGGGTCATCGACCAGGAGGGTGTCTGCAAATACATAGTGCGCTGCCCTCGAGATCTCGTTCGGGAATTCCACCACGTTGATGATGCTGTTGAATCCTCCGAGCTTGATCGGGGCCGGAGCCCTGACGCTGTCCATCGGAATGAATGTCGCACGCCCTGCCTTGGCCTTCTTGAGCTTGTCGATCGTTCTGGTCGCGGTATCAACCGAATCGACTACAACATACAGGAGCCGCGATCCTCCTGCGGCCTCTACGGCATTTGCATATTCCTTGCCGAACGATATCAGGTCTGCAACCGTTCCGTAGATTCCCCTGTCCTTTTCCTTAAGTTCGTTTATGAGCGTCAGTGCGGGGTTTGCAAGTCCTGGCGAAGATCTGAGCTTGTAAATAGATGCCTTTTCCTTCAGTTCGAGCATCCTCTTCTCAAGGTCTGCCATCTCGTTGTTTATCTCTCTTGTTTTTGAAAATGAATCATTGATCTTCCTTCCGATCTCGTCAGCCTTCTTCTGTAGTCCGGCAGTATCATCATCCACTACTTCCTCTTCTTTTGACTGGATGGATCCTGCCTCTTCCCTTTTGTTCTCAATTATCTCCTTTTTGGATGATATCTCTGATGTCAGTGAAATCAGCCTTTCCCTGAGCGATGATAACTCTTCCTCCTTGGAGGAAAGGCCATCCTTTATCTTCCTTATCTCCTCGTCTGCAACGAATCCTGCCTGTTTTTCGAATTCGCCTTCAGCAGCCTTCAGTTCCTTCTGGAGGTCGTTCACTTCATTGCCCAGTGCTTCGAGTTCCTCTTCGATGCCCTTCTGCTCCTCCTCGAGCTTCTTCGATTCCCTTAGCCTTTTTTCCATGCCTGTATTCCGGTCCTCGATAAGCTGCTTGTTCGATCCGCATTTCGCCTTGAGTTCCTCAAGCTTCCTTATCAGGGAATTGGTCTTCTGCTTTGACTGGAGCAGCTGGCTGGTCTTCGACCTTTCTGCCTCTATCTTCCTGATCTCTTCTGCGATCCTCTCGAATTCCTCATCCTGTTCCTTCTTGGAATCGAGCAGTTCGGATTCGGCTTTGAGAGCAGCTTCCAGCTCCCCTTCAAACCTTGCGATCTCTGCCTGCAGCAAAGTCCCCTTCGCGTTTTCAAGGGTCTTTTTAGCTTCAAGGTATTTTGTCGCGGTCTCCTTTTCGCGGCCAAGTTCGTCAAGATAGGTCCTCCTCTCACCAAGGACGAGTTTCGCCTCCCTTATCCTTGTCTCCACAAGTTCCAGTTCGCGCATCGCCTCCTTTTTCTTGTCCTCGAAATCGGCTATCCCCGCAACAGAATCTATAATCAGCCTCCTTTCCTTGCCGCTCATGTGGATTATCCTTGCGATCTCGCCCTGGGCGATCACGTTCCTTCCGGATTCGTCAAGGCTGTGCCTTTTCAGCGTTTCAAGAATAGTGCTCCTCGTCGTCTTCTTTCCGTTCAGCCTGTAGAGGATCTTTCCATCCTCCCGGATAGCCCTTTTTATGTCATATTTTTCCGACCCGTCAGCATTCTCGAAAGTGATCGTCACTTCAGCGCTTTTTGCCCCCGCGTGGATTAGTTCCCTTACCTTCTTTGCCCGAAGCGATTTCAGCGAAGTTTCGCCCATAGCGAACCTGATTGCGTCGCACAGGTTGCTTTTTCCTGATCCGTTGGGCCCGGCAAAGCATATATATGTCCCAGGTAACTCTACATCAGCTGCTTTAAACGATTTAAAATTTCGAAGTTTTAGGCGGGATATGTATACCATTTAAGAGGTAATACTCAAGTTAGCTTATTAAGCATTTTCCCCTGATCCCAAGCTGCTCCTTTTCGACCATGTGCCTGTTTGCAAAATAGATATAAACCTCTGTGGCAAGTTTCTCACTAGTCCTCCCCTCATCGACTAGATGCACAAGCCCCCTATTGAGTTCGAGGAGCGGGATCGGTTCGCCTTCCCTGAAGCTTGCCTTGGCAAGTCCGATAAGTACATCGAGCTCTTTTCTCTCTTTCCACAGTTCCCGAAAGAGTGCGGTACTCCCGATATTCGAAAGCACTTCCATGGCATCTCCTGATAGATCATTTCCTTCAGACCAGATACTCAGCAGATGCCCAAGGATCCTGTTTTTTGAATTTACATGGGGATATATCCTCCCAAGGGCCTTGATAGCGTGCGGCCCGGTCAAGTCACCTTCTCCTGTAAGTCCGCTGAAATGCCCAATCAGCCTTTCCCCGCATTTTTTTCCAATTGCTGATAGCGACTCGATCGAAGAGAGCCTCACGATCATCTCAGGATCGCTGCATGCCCTGATCAGTGCCTCAACAGCATCCACCTCGCGCCTTTTTCCAAGTTCTGATGCAGCATTTACCCTGACCTTGTATTCAGGATGCTCAAGCAGCCTGATCAGTTGCGCAGATGAAGCAGAATCATATCCTTTTCCATTGGTTGTCCGTTGATCCGGTTTTCTAAGCTCCCTTATCATGCTTCTTGCCGGGACCTCGACATCCCTTTCCTGGGATCCTGAATGGGTTCTGTCTTCCGGAGAGCCCTCGCCGATGTCCTCTCTTCTCCGCCCCCATACAAGTGCAATGGAAGCGGCAATGCTGGCAGCAGCAATTCCCCTAGCGATGTCCATGTCAGTTGCGGATCTTTTTTCAACTATGCTGTCCACCATGAGGTCTCTTGAAAATCTGGAAATGCCCGCTGCAGCTACTCCTATCGCGGCGCAGACTGCAGCATGCTTGATTCTCATACTCTAATTTATGCAATTATGCTTTTTTAAATTTAGTTGTAAAAAATTAATCAATATGGATCTAGTCCCATGATTTTCTATCAACGACATCAATTTTTTTTCGGCATTTGCCGAAGTCGAGTCCGTAAAAAGCTCATCTTTTTTAACCCTATTGCTAAGTATTGATCCTAATTGTGATATTATGCCCAGCGCAGCACAGAAGATAATAGAGGATCATTTGGCAGAAGGTTCATTCTCGGATCCCGAAATCGGGATAAAGATCGATCAGACATTGACCCAGGATGCAACGGGTACCATGGCCTGCCTTGAATTCGAGGCAATGGGAAAACCGAAAGTGGATACCGAATTGTCAGTATCCTATGTCGACCACAACATGCTCCAGACTGATTTCAAGAATGCAGACGATCATGATTACCTCAAGACCGTTGCTGCAAAGTACGGCATGCTCTATTCAAGGGCAGGTAACGGAATCTGCCACCAGGTCCATCTTGAGCGTTTTGCACGCCCAGGAAAGACCCTTCTTGGTTCTGATTCGCACACTCCTACAGCTGGGGGAATGGGATCCCTTGCAATAGGCGCAGGCGGCCTCGATGTTGCAGTCGCGATGGGCGGCGGAACTTTCTACATGAACAAGCCGAAAATAGTAGGCATAAAACTGAACGGCAAGCTCAAGCCATGGTCATCAGCCAAGGACATAATCCTAGAAGTCCTGAGGCGGCTAGGAGTAAAAGGCGGAGTCGGAAAGATCCTTGAATACTATGGCGAAGGGGTAAAGACACTTTCAGTTCCGGAACGTTCAACCATAACCAACATGGGCGCAGAACTCGGCGCGACCACATCGATTTTCCCCTCGGACGAAATCACGAAACAGTACCTCGAATTGCAGGACCGCGGTGACCAGTGGTCTGAACTCCAAAGCGGTCAGGATTCCGACTATGACGAAGTAATAGAGATCGACCTCAATACTCTGGAACCTCTCGTTGCAAAACCGCATTCGCCTGACAACGTAGTTCCGGTAACCGATCTCAAGGGAATGAAAGTCAACCAAGTGATTATCGGTTCATGCACCAATTCATCCTTCCGCGATCTCATGATAGCAGCAAGGATGCTAAAAGGCAAAAAAGTCCACAAGGACGTTTCGTTCTCACTTGTCCCAGGTTCAAAGCAGGTCTATACAATGATCGCAAGAAACGGCGCACTGGCAGACATTATCGGCGCAGGTGCAAGGATTCTTGAATCAGCCTGCGGACCATGCATCGGAATGGGCCAGGCCCCAAGGTCCGGAGGAGTCTCAGTACGTACTTTCAACAGGAACTTCCAGGGAAGGTGCGGAACCCAGGATGCAAGCGTATATCTCGTTTCTCCGGAAGTGGCAGTGGCAGTTGCTCTGAATGGAGAATTCGTCCATCCGAACATCCTTGGGCAATACCCTGAGATTCCGAACGAGAAGCCTGAAATCGACGATTCGATGATACTTGTTCCTCCGGAAGACGGATCATCCGTTGAGATAATAAGGGGCCCCAACATCCAGCCGCTTCCTGAGATGAAACCTCCGGAAGACAATATCAAGAAAGAGGTTCTGATCAAGGTGGGGGACAATATCACCACCGATCACATCATGCCCGCAGGAGCGCAGATACTTCCTCTACGATCGAACATACCGGCGATATCCGCATTCGTATTTTCAAAAGTTGACCGCGACTTCCCGGCAAGGGCGAAGGAGAAGGGCGGGGGTTTCATAATCGGCGGAGACAATTATGGACAAGGCTCATCCAGAGAACACGCAGCAATCGCACCTCTGTATCTTGGTGTCAGGGCGGTCATTGCAAAAAGCTGGGCAAGAATCCACAAGAGCAATCTCGTCAACTTCGGGATAGTTCCGCTCACGTTCGAAAATCCATCTGACTATGATTCAATAGACCAGGGCGATGTGCTCGAAATAAATTCGCTCCATGATGGGGTGAAATCCGGCACGGTCGAAGTGATGAACGTTACAAAAGACAAGAGCTTCAGGACAAAAGTGGATCTCTCCGAGCGTGATGCTGAAATGCTCCTCCTAGGGGGAAAGATTAATTTTCAAAAGGCGATGTGATATGGAAAAAATCAAAATGGAAAACGGAAAATTGGTCGTACCGGACGAACCTGTCATACCTTACATTGAGGGAGACGGTATCGGGGCGGATGTAAGTCCTGCAATGATCAAGATCGTTGATTCTGCAGTGGAAAAGGCATTCGGAGGAAAGAGGAAAATCCACTGGAAGAAAATACTTGCAGGAGAAGAGGCGAACCAGAAGACCGGATCCTACCTTCCTGATGAGACAGTAGCAGCAATAAAAGAGCACCATGTCGCTATCAAGGGACCGCTCACAACTCCGGTTGGAGGGGGAATACGAAGCCTCAACGTTACGATGAGGCAGGTAATGGACCTCTATTCATGCGTCAGGCCGGTGCGATACTTCAAGGGTACCCCTGCTCCGGTCACAAGCCCGGAAAAGCTTGACGTCGTCATTTTCAGGGAAAACACCGAAGACGTTTATGCAGGAATAGAATGGGAACAGGGAACCGAGGAATGCAAGAAGGTCATCAGCTTCCTTGGGCAGATGGGAAAGACTGTGAGGGAAGACTCATCTATAGGAGTGAAGCCGATATCAATTACAGGAACAAAGAGGCTTGTAGAATCGGCTATCCAGTATGCAATCGACAACAACAGAAAACTGGTCACGCTTGTCCACAAGGGCAACATCATGAAGTTCACAGAAGGAAGGTTCAAGGAATGGGGCTACCAGGTCGCAAAGGAGAAATTCCCGGACAAGACGATAACTGAAGCGGAAGTCTTCGAGAACCACGGAGGGAAGGTTCCGGACGGAAAAATAATGATAAACGACCGCATCGCGGATGCGATGTTCCAGCAGCTGCTTCTGAGGCCGGACGAATACGACGTGATAGCAACAATGAATCTCAATGGTGATTACCTTTCAGACGCATGCGCCGCGCAGGTAGGCGGACTTGGCATGGCGCCGGGTGCTAACATCAACTACATGAACGGTGTCGCGCTTTTCGAGGCAACGCACGGAACAGCGCCCAAGCACGCAGGGCTTGACAAGGTGAACCCTGGATCAATTGTGCTCTCATCATGCATGATGCTTGAATACATGGGATGGAGCGAGGCATCTGATATGATCAAGGATGCGATCGAGAAGACCATCTCCGAGAAGAAGGTTACATATGATCTAGCAAGGATCATGGACAATGCAACCGAACTGAAATGCTCGGAATTCGCAGATGCGATAATCGGCAACATGTGATCAAATGGCAAGAAGAAGAATCAGGGAATACAGCGCCAAGAGGATTTTGGGAATTTCTAAGTGTGTCGAAGTCACTCCAAAGACTGATCTGGATGAACTTGCATCGCAGAACAAATGGCTCAAGGAAGAGAAGCTTGTAGTAAAACCTGACATGCTTTTCGGGAAAAGGGGTAAGAACAACCTCGTCCTCCTTGATGCGTCATTCGATGATGCAAAGAAATTCCTAAAGGAAAAGATGGGATCGATCCAGGAGATGAACGGAGTCTCAGGAGTCCTCACTCATTTCATTATCGAACCGTTCATTCCGCATAAAGAGGAATATTACCTTTCTATGGTAACGCAGAGGGAACATGACCTGATAAGATTTTCAAAGGCAGGCGGAGTGGAAGTCGAGGAAAACTGGGACAAGGTAAAAGAAGTCAAAGTCCCTTTCGGCGGAGTTCCTGACCTCTCATCAACCGATGCCGATGAGAAGACGAAACAGTTCATTCTCTCTACATATGACAAGTTCAAGCACCTTGATTTTTCCCTTCTAGAATTCAATCCGTTCACTTTCGTTGACGGCGAACCGTTCCCTCTTGACTGCAGGGGGGAACTTGATGACACAGCGCAATTCAAGAACTACAAGTTGTGGGGCGAGCTCGAATTCCCGAGGCCTTTCGGAAAGAAGCTGAGCGAGGAAGAGCAGTTCATAAGCGAGCTCGATTCAAAGAGCGGAGCATCTCTCAAACTGACAGTGCTCAATCCGGACGGGAGGCTCTGGACCATGGTGGCAGGGGGAGGTGCATCAGTCATCTATACCGATACAATCGTGGATCTGGGCATGGGCGACGAGATCGCGAATTACGGAGAATATTCAGGGAATCCTAATACCGAGGAAACCTATCATTATGCAAAGACCGTCCTGGAACTTGCAACGAGGAACAACAGCGGGAAAAGACGCGCGCTCATTATCGGAGGCGGAGTCGCCAACTTCACGGATGTCGCAAAAACGTTCAAGGGAATCATCCAGGCAATAAGGGAATACAGGGACAAGATCCGCCAGTCCAATATGCACATATACATAAGGCGGGGCGGCCCTAACTACGAGGCCGGACTCGTCATGATGAAGGAACTTGGATCAGAACTGCACATACCGATAGAGGTATACGGCCCTGAAACGCACATGACGAAGATCGTCCCGATGGCGATCGAATACATAAGAGGTAATTGATATGTTCAGCAAAAACACACAGGCAGTTATTTACAATTTCAAGGCGAACGCAGTCCAGAGGATGCTCGATTTCGACTTCATATGCAAAAGGGAAACCCCTTCTGTTGCAGCGCTTATAACGCCGGGATCGTCCGGGCTCCACAAGGCATTCCTAGGGCAGAAGGAGATCCTGATCCCAATCTACCCTACGATCGATGAAGCAGTTAATCACCATCCCAAGGCCGACGTTTTCATAAATTTCGCGTCTTTCAGGAGCGCCTATGATTCATCATTGATTGCGCTTGACAAGGAAACAATAAGGACAATAGTCATCATTGCCGAGGGTGTCCCGGAGAACCAGACAAGGGAACTGGTCAAGCTCTCCAAGGAAAAAGGGAAATTCATCATCGGCCCTGCAACAGTCGGAGGAATCCAGGCTGGCGCCTTCAAAATAGCAAACACCGCGGGAACGATTGAAAACATAATCACATGCAAGCTTTACCGTCCAGGATCTGTCGGTTTCGTTTCCAAATCCGGAGGTCTTTCGAACGAGATGTACAATGTCTTAGCAAGGACTACTGACGGACTCTATGAAGGAATAGCAATAGGCGGAGACAGCTTCCCGGGAAGCACCCTCCTTGACAACATCCTCAGGTTCGAGAAAATCGACCAGATAAAAATGATAGTGATGCTAGGAGAACTCGGAGGGCGCGACGAATACGATGTAATCGAGGCAAAGAAGGCCGGAAAGATAAATAAACCTGTTGTCGCGTGGGTGACCGGAACCTGCCAGTCCATATTCCCGAGCGACGTCCAGTTCGGCCATGCAGGTGCAAAGAGCAATGCAGATGAAGAGACTGCGCATGCAAAGAACAAGGCTATGAAGGAAGCAGGGATCATCGTTCCTGATTCTTTCGAGGATTTCGACAAGAAGATAAAAGAGACGTACGATGAACTTGTAAAATCAGGATCGCTCGTTCCGGCAAAAGATTTCGATCCGCCGAAACTTCCGATAGATTACAAGGATGCTCTGAAATCAGGCCTCATCAGGAAGCCGACCGACATCACATGCACCATTTCGAACGACAGCGGGGAAGAACTCACATATGCAGGAATCCAGATTTCCGAAGTTATAGAAAAAGACTTCACCCTTGGAGAAGTTATTTCATTATTATGGTTCAAGAAGAAGCTTCCGGATTATGGATCGAAATTCCTTGAAAAAGTGATAATCATTGCAGCTGACCACGGCCCCTGCGTTTCCGGAGCTCACAATGCTATTGTAGCATCGCGAGCAGGAAAAGATCTGGTTTCTTCGGTTGCATCAGGAATGCTTACTATAGGCCCAAGGTTCGGAGGAGCAATAGACGGTGCTGCCAGATATTTCAAGGATGCAGTGGATCGCGGCATCACCCCAGATGAATTCGTTTCTGAAATGAAAGCAAAGAACATCAGGATTCCGGGGATCGGCCACAGGATAAAGAGCGCCAAGAACCCTGACAAGCGTGTGGAACTCCTCAAGAAATACGTGAAGGAGAAATTCCCGAAGACAAAATATCTTGATTTTGCACTTGCAGTTGAGCAGGAAACGCTCAAAAAAGCGAACAACCTCATCCTTAATGTCGATGGATGCATAGGAGTATGCTTCCTTGACCTGATGGAATCAAGCGATGTGTTCAATGAGGAAGAGAAAAAGGAGATCGTTGATATAGGATATCTTAATGGGCTTTTCGTCCTTTCAAGGTCAATCGGAATGATCGGGCATGTCCTTGACCAGAAGAGATTGAAGGCGCCTCTCTACCGCTATCCATATGACGACGTCCTTTTCGAATCATGAATCAGTCTTTTTGAACAGAAGGCTGAATCTTTTCAATAATCTGATTTTTTCTTTCTTATCCCTTGCCTGCACCATGTTCTTTATCCAGAATGAGATCTTCCCGTGCATCTCGCCGAGTTTTTCCATTTCCCTCTTGTTCTGTTCGGGCTTTTTCGACATCTCCCAGATCGCCTGAGCATTTTCAATTGATGTAATGACCTTGTTAGCCTTCTCAAGCGAGGCGTCTGTCAGCCTTTCGACTTTGCTGTCCGGAAGATCGATATCCTCCTCGACTTTTCTGGACCTGTTGAAAATTCCCATCCGATCATCCTAGTACTGCACTCTCTGTTCTGGCGGAAGCGCAAGCCATTCGTTGAAGAGGTTCTGGGCACGCTCAAGGTTGCCTGATCCAAGTGCTGCATAAACTCCTGCAAGCCTCCTGTTTGCCTGGCTGAACATCTTAAACGGGCTTCCCTCTGTATGAAGGTTGGTGAAAGCTACCCTCCCTTCAGGAAGGTCTGCCCTCTCCTCGAACTTCACTCCCGGTTTTCCAATATTGGTCTGTGAATCGTATTCTACTACTGGAGTAAGAAGCCATTCTGAACCCTTTGCGAGGTTTACTCCTACAGCAGGCGCACCCATCATATTGACATCCCTGCTCGTATTATCTTCAGCGTACTGGACGAAGACACCATATTTTGTGAGTGTTACTCCGTACCTGAACTGGTGGTTCTCGGATTCCACCGTGGCATTTATCTGGTCCCCGTAGAGCCTGTTTCCCTTTGCGCCCCAGTGCGAGACTATTCCTGTAACTGAGGGGGCATTACCCTGCTCACTGATGTCAAGCTGCCTCGAACCGTTAGCCATGGAGAACTGTACTGCTTCTTCATTTGCAACAACTAGCTTCTCGTTTCCTCCATAACCTCTTATTCCGAATGCAGTGACATTTACAACTGTCGGAAGCGGCTCCACGCTTCCATAAAGCCTGTCAAGCCTCCGTTGCGTTCTGTGATCGAAATTCTGCCAGTCCTCCTTTCCTGTTTCTGGCTGGCTTCCCTTGTAATAGTGAGGTCCTACGAGAACATCGTCTTCTATCCCGTAATCAGCACCTGCATATCTTCTCCAGCATCCCTGGGATCCTGAGCGGTAAGCCATTACGAACTGGGAAGCATCTCCTTTTTTCACATACATCGGTATTCCAACGTAGCGTTCAAGTCCTTCCATCCCTTTTCTTTCCTCGAATTTCAAGGGTCTTCCCATAAGAACAGTAGTTCCGTCTGCAAGTGTAAAGCTGTCTATTGGTTTCATGATGTCCGGCCTTGCAGCCATCAGCTTCTGGATCTTTCCGTCTGTTGCATGCGATATCGCTGCAAGCCTTGGGGCATCTTCTCCTGTATAAGCATCGATCCTTCCGGAATCATTTGGATTTAGGTTCGGAAACATCGATGTGTGAAGGAGATCAAGCGGAAGCGCCGAAACGTTTCTCCTAAGGTCCTGGTAATCGGATTCAGTGAACTTGAACTGAGGCTGCTCTGCATGGCTCTCGTAGAGGTATGCCTCTTCCTGAGGATAGCTCGGCGGATTGGGGATCATCTCCCTTTCTATCTCTCTTGCTACTCGTGATGCTGATGAAACTTCAAAATTGGCCTGGTCTATTCCAACCTGCGGATCCTGTTCCCTGACCTGCTGCTGGGGCTGTGGTCCCTGCTGGACATGAACGGTCTCCTCCTCTTTCTTCTTCAATGACGGCTGAGCCATGAAAAAATATTGTTATTAGTATTATTTAATGGTATTGAAAAACTGGAAAAATCCTATTTTTTGAAAATAATCAGTTATGCCATTTCTTTTTTCTTCTGGAAACCTTTTCTCTCTCCGAAAGTCTCACATCCAATTTTTCTCCTTCCATGCCGATTTTGTCAACTTTCTCACGAATTTTACCATAAATCCCTGCTGCTTCTTTCCGTGCGGCTGCTTTGTCAGCACTATTGTGAACAAAACTTCCCAAAGTCATTTGAACTTCTTTAAGATCTACTGATCCCGGATTCTTTTCTTCAATCTTTTCAAGAGCCTCTGCAGCATGCCATCTTACCTTTTGATTCTCATCCTGCAAAGCTCTAACCAACGCTGGCGTTGCAGATTCAACGATCTCCCTAAGTACTTCATCATTGTCATTATCACATTTACCAATTCCCAAGACCTCCACTAATGCAGATGCGCCTGAAGTGTCGCACAACCTCTCAAGCACCTCTGCTGCCCAGCCTCTTAATTCTTCATCCCCATCCTGCAAACCACCAATCAATACCGTTATTCCAGAACCATCACCCAAATTCCCAAGTATCTCAGCCGCATCATATCTCACTGCCATATCCACATCATTCAAAGCCTCAATCAAAGCAGGGATAGCCGGTGTACCAATCATTTTAAGCGCCAGTCTGAGCCCACCCCTCACATTTGCATCCTCTTCCTTCAATGCTTCGATCAATGCAGGCACAAAAGGACCATTGTCGATCCCTCCAAGGGCCTCAGCAGCAGCCTCCCTCACATTCCAATCATCATCCTTCAAAGCCTCAATCAATAAAGGCACAGCAGATGCATCCCCAATAATCCCAAGCGCCCATGCAGCAACCTCTCTAACAAGTTTATCTTCATCCTTTAGGGTCTCAATCAATTCAGGAACAGCGGAAGCATCACAGATACACCCAAGCGCCTCAGCTGCACCCCCTCTCACCAAGTTATTTTCGTTCTTCAAAGCATCAATCAAAGCAGGCACAGCTGGTTCACCAATCTCCACCAGTTTTTCTGCAGCATTATCCCTAACTTCCTCACTTGGGTTACTTAATTTTTCTATTAAATCATCAACAGACACGGGAAATTCCTCCTCTGAATACCTTCGGCTTCTTCATAATCCTAGGTTCCAATCCTTCTCCAGGCATGTCAATCCTTTTCCTTCCTTTGCTCACTGCCTCGCTAATCTGACTGTAGAGTTCTGCTGCTTCTTTCCTTGCCTTTACGTTGTCTTTACTTCCAATAACAAATTCTCTGAATGATTCTTGGACCGCTTCAAGGTTTACCTTGCCCGGATCTTTTTCTCCAATTTTTCCGAGTCCCATTGCAGCAAACCCTCTAACCTTTTCATCTTTATCCTTCAATGCCAAAATTAAAGTAGGAGTAACAGTCGTATCTTTCTTTCCAAGCACCCACACAGCATTTTTTCCAAAAATTTCTTCAAGTGCCAGCTCAGCATGATCACTTACGTCTCTAACCTTATCTCTCAAAGCACCAATCAAAGCAGGAACAGCAGAAGCATCTCCGATCCTTTCAAGCGACCAAGCAGCAACGGCTCTTATTTCATTATCTTCATCTTCCAAAGCCTTAATCAAAGCAGGAACAGCAGATCTATCTCCGATTTCTCCAAGAACCAAAGCAGCTTCCCTTTTCATTCTTTGATCCCCGCACTTTAGAATATGAATCAATGCAGGTACAGAAGACCCTCTAATTTCATCCGAACGGCCAAGAGAAATGAGTTTCTTGATTTTCAATTTGAATATTTCTATCCTAACAGCTATGTAACTATATCCCTGTGCAAGGGTAGGACAATACCTTGCAAATCCTTTCTGTGAGTCATCAGTTAGCGTTATTCTATGCATTACTAATCCCCCTTCTGAAAGTCCTTGGCTTTTTCGGAAACGTGGTCCGAAACAGTTCTCCAGGCATGTCAATCTTCTGCCTTCCTTTTTTGACTGCTTCACTTATCTGAGCATAAACTATATACGCATCCATTCTTGCAATATCTTTGTCTTTACTCCTATCAACAAATTCTATTAAAGAAATCCTAACATCTACAAGATTTACTGACCCCGGATTCTTTTCTCCGATCTCCCCAAGCGCCCAAGAAGCCTCCGATCTTATATTTGATTCCTCATCCCCCAAAGCCTTAATCAATGCTGGAACAGCAGAAGTATCACCGATCACACAAAGCGACTGAATAGCGTAATTTTTTCCGGCCGAATCTCCAAATTCCAAAGCATCAATCAACACAGGAACAGCTCTTTTATCTTTTATCTCTCCAAGCGCTACTATAGATTCACGAACAACTGCCCAATCATTATCTTCCAATGCCATAATCAAAGCAGCAACAGCAGATGAATCACCAATTTTTCCGAGTGCCTTGGCAGCAAATGCTCGCCTCTTTCCACCCTCCAAAAGTTCAATCAAAGCAGGAACAGCAGGTTTTCCAACTTTCAAAATGGCTTCCACAGATTTTAATTTAACCTCTGCATCTTCATCCCCCAAAGCCTCAATCAACGCAGGAACAGCAGAAGGATCCCCGTTCTCGCCAAGCGACCAAGCAGCAACGGCTCTTATTTCATTATCTTCATCTTCCAAAGCCTTAATCAAAGCAGGAACAGCAGAGATATCACCAATATCTCCAAGCCTGTAGGCAGTATTCCTTCTGACTTCATTTTCAGGATCCTTCAGTTTTTCTATTAAATCATCAATTTCTGACACGAGAACCCCCTCCCCTGAATATTTTAGGTTTCTTCGGAATCTTCGGCTCCAGTTCTTCTCCAGGCAAGTCAATCTTCTGCCTCCCTTTGCTTACTCCATCACCAATTCGACTATAATGTCCAGCCGCTTCACTTCTTGCAGCATCTTTATCCTCACTTTTTTCTACGAACTCATGTAATGTTCTTTTGATTTCTTCAAGGTTTACTGATCCAGGATTCTTTCCTTCAATTTTTCCGATCGACTCTGAAGCAATGTCCCTTATTTTTACATTAACATCATTCAATGCACTAATCAAAGCCGGTAAGGCAGAAGAATCACCGACATCTCCAAGCACCCCCGTAGCAATCTTCCTGACATCCTCATTTTCATCCTTCAAAGCCTCAATCAAAGCCGGAACAGCAGAAGCATCTCCAATCACTCCAAGTGCAAAAGCAGCCTTAACTCTTACATCTTCATTCTCATCTTTCAAAGCATCAACCAAAGCAGGAACAGCAGAAACATCTCCAATACCTCCAAGCGCCCCCGCAGCAATCTCCCTGACATCCTCATCTTCATCCCCCAAAGCCTCAATCAAAGAAGGCACAGCAGAAGAATCTCCAATCACTCCAAGCGCCCATACAGCAGCCCCTCTTACTTCTTCATTCTCATCCTTGAAAGCATTAATCAACACATGAACAGCAGAAGCATATTCAATCTCACAAAGAGCTTTAAGAACATTCAATCTTACATTTTCATCATCATCTCTCAAAGCACCAATCAAAGCAGGAACAGCAGGCTTTCCAATTTTCCCAAGCGCTGCTGAAGTAACATATCTAACCTCTTCATCCACATCTTTCAAAGCCTCAATCAATGCAGGCACAGCAGAAGCATCACCGATCTTCCCAAGTGCATCTGCAGAAGCTTCTCTAACATCTCCATCATTATCTTTCAAAGACTTAATCAAAACCCCAACTGCTTTCGCATCCTCAATCTCACCAAGAGCTATTGCAGCATTTTCTCTAACATATCCATCCTCATCCCCCAAAGCTTCAATCAAAGAAGAGACAGCAGAAGTATCTCCAATCACTCCAAGCCCCCATGCAGCACTCCCCCTTACTCCGTCATCATCATCTCTCAAAGCACCAATCAAAGCAGGAACAGCAGGCTTTCCAATTTTCCCAAGCGCTGCTGAAGTAACATATCTAACCTCTTCATCTACATCTTTCAAAGCCTCAATCAATGCAGGCACAGCAGAAGCATTACCGATCTCTCCAAGTGCTCTTGCTGCTCTATACCTCACTCTCCAATCATCATCCTTCAAAGCTGCAATCAAATCAGGAACAGCGGAAAGACCACGGATTTTTCCAAGTTCTTCTGCAGCATCCCTCCTGTCTTCAGGCTCAGGAGCCTTCAGTTTTTCTATTAAATCGTCAATTTCTGACACGGGAAACTCCTCCCCTGAACATCTTAGGCTTCTTCGGAATCTTCGGCTCCAGTTCTTCTCCAGGCAAGTCAATCTTCTGCCTCCCGTTGCTTACTGCTTCAGCTATTTCTGTGTAATACGTTCCGGCTTCTTTTCTTGCAGATTCCTCATCATGGCTTTTATCTATAAACTCTTTCAACGCTTTTTGAACATCCTCAAGCTTTACCAAACCTGATTTTTTCTCTTCGATCTTTTTAAGTGCCCCAGCTGCATAAATCCTGACAGTTCCATCCTCATCCTTCAAAGCTTCAATCAAAGGTTCAACCGCTCTTGCATCACCGAAATCGCTAAGCAACCATGCCGTATTTGCCCTTAGTTCTGCATTTTTATTCTTCAAAAATTCAATTAATATCTGCGCAACAGGCTCACCAATCTTTTCAAGCGCTTCTGCAGCATTTATTCTAACATCTTCATTATCATCCTTTAAAGCACCAACCAATACAGGCACAGCAGAAGAATCACCAATATTGCCAAGCGCCCCAATGATCCTTCCTCTAATATCTTCAGCTTCAACACTCTCTTCTCTAGAAATTTCATCTTTCAAAGCTTCAATCAAAGGCTCAACAGCTCTTATATCACCAATATCTCCAAGTGACCATGCAGCATTCATCCTTACATCATCATCTTCATCTTTCAAAGCTTCAATCAAAGGCTCAACAGCTCTTATATCACCAATATCCCCGAGAGCACTTGCAGCACCGCGCCTTATATCTATTGATTCATCTTTCAAAGCTTCAATCAAAGGCTCAACAGCTCTTACATCACCAATATTTCCAAGTGCCCATGAAACCACATAGCTCACAGAATGGTCCCTTTCCCTCAAAACCTCAATCATAGGTTCAACAGCTCGTGTATCCTTAATCTTCCCAAGTGCATCTGCAGCTTCTCTAACTACTGTCCAATCCTCATCCGTGAGAGCATTAATCAAAGCAGGCACTGCAGAAGGATCACCGATATCTCCAAGCCCAACCGCAGTACTATACCTTACATCTTCATTATCATCCGTCAGAGCATTAATCAAAGCAGGCACTGCAGATTTACCAATATCTACAAGTTCACCTACAGCACTATTTCTGACTTCCGGATCAGGATCCTTTAATTTTTCTATTAAATCATCAACAGACATGAATTTCCCCCTAATATGCAGTATTATAGAGGATAAAAGGTATTATAAACCATGGTCTTATACCAATTAACACGAAAACAGGAAATCTGGCAATTTTGGAAATAAAAAGTGGACCAGACGGGAATCTCTCAGTTTTTGGGCGCTTTTTCCCAAAAAGTGCTTTGAACCCGCAGCCTCTCCCACGCCAAGGGAGTGATCTACCGTTGATCTACTGGCCCGTAAAATATGATAAGCCGGCCCTACCGTCGTTTTGCCTCAGGCGGAATATAAAAACCACCGAAGTCAATCCCGGGTAGGTTTTTAAGAGGGTGATATGAACGTAACCGAGTCTCCCCTTACAAGTACCGTTCCGACGCCTCTTTTCACTTCGCCGTTTACGATCTGCTCCGCCTTTTCAAGGACAATGTTCATGTGCACATCATATGCAGCCATAACGCCGCGGAATTCATATCCGCCCTTCATTCCAATAATCACTGTGTTGTTCAGTGAACTGTTCAATATATCAAAAGGTCTTCGCTCTCCCATTATTTTCACCTAAAAAGCTCATATTCATTAATAGTATTTATAATTCATTCGAAATTGTCTCTATCTTTCCCTTGCCCTTGAATATGATCAGCATGTCCGAGGTATTCCTGAGGGCGGCACTGAATGCAACGTCAGTGGCAACGATCATTGTCTTCTTCCCGTATCTCTTTGCCTTAACGAGCACAGGCCTGAAATCAGTGTCTCTGGTCATCAATGCGATTATGTCAATATTCTTGTCAAGGACGCATTCCATTGCCTCGATTGCCATGGTAACATCGACATCTCCCGTGGTTATCTCGGTTTCGAATCCCTGGTTAACCATCGCCTCTATCAGCTTGTCTGAAGCATACTGGTCCAGGTATATTTTGGCTATGGTGATGTTTCCGTGCCTTGAGAGTTCCTTTTTTATCTCGACTAGGTCTATGTTGAATGCTTTTCGAAGGATATTGGGACCGTCGACAAGAACTGCTATGTTCCTTCTTTTTCCAAAAATCTTGTCCAGCATATCACTCAAATCCGAAAAACTCCTTGGCATTCTTTGTCGTTATCCTTGCGACTTCCTCTTCATCAATTCCTTTGATCTCCGAGATATATTGGACTGCCTCCCTTACTGATTCTGGGGTCCTTCCAACATACGGGCAGTCGCTTTCGACTACCATTCTATCAATGTCAACAGCATTTATAACCTTTTTTCTTTGCTTCGAATGCAGATGGATGATGGAAATGAATGCGCCGTTGCCAACTGCTCTAAGTGCCTGCTCTGCAGTTCCTGAAAAGAAATGCATCATGTATCTTCTCATTCCTAGGGCTTCAATTATGTCGTCGATTGCATTCTTCGGAAGGCCATTCTCGTTCGGGTTGTCCCTCGAGTGTATCACTATCGGAAGTTCCATCTCGTCTGCAAGGGCAATCATCCTCTCGAAGACGACCTGCTCCTTGTGTATGTCCTCCCTTGATTCCGGCCATTTGTAGTCAAGGCCCACCTCGCCGATGGCATTGGGCCTGCTTTTCCGGATGAAATCAACCCATTCGTCGATGTTCCTGATATCCTCCTTGATGGCGGTCTGGGGCGCTATCCCGAGCACGAACGGGTATCTTCCCCTGGCAAATTCCACTGCCTTCCTGTTGCTGCCATGGGAATATCCGACGACAACAGGGGTGATGTCAGTGGGAATTTCGTAATTTTTAATGCTGAAAACATGTGCGTGAGCGTCAACCAGTTCCATAATCCAGATTTATAAACCCTAAGGTTTTATATCTTATAGTCCACTTCTTTTAGGTGTAAATATGGTAGAAAAAGTATTTTCAATTGCAAAAGAGTTACGGGAAGGAAAGTACGTATTGATAGATGATATTCCATGCAGGATCGTTAACATCGAGTCTTCGAAGCCGGGAAAGCACGGCTCTGCGAAGATGAGAATCACGGCCATCGGCATCTTCGACGGCCAGAAAAAGACCCTGCTTGCTCCCGGAGATTCAGATGTGGAGGTTCCAATCATCGACAGGAAGGGAGTCCAGGTCATGTCTGTCTCGGGCAATACCGCCCAGGTGATGGATTCGGAAACCTACGAGGTATTCGACATGGATATCCCCGAAGAGCTCATGGGCCAGGTCGAGGCAGGAAAGGAAGTGGACATTTTAGCCGCTATGGGTAAGAAAAAGATGGAGAGGGTCAGATGAACGTAGAAGTAATCTCAAATGTTGAAAACAAATTGCTTGAGCGAAAAGAGATCAAGGCGGAAATTTCATTCAAGGGTGCAACTCCCGGCAGGGCAGACCTCAGACAGGCCCTCTGCGGAAAGGTAGGTGCAAACCCTGACCTGGTTGTCCTTAGGGAAATCAATACAACCTACGGAAAGCAGTCGGTAAGCGTGCTTGCACACTCATACCAGAAAATGGAAAAACTGATGGAGATCGAGCCTGAATACATCAGGAAGAGGTTCAAGGTCGGTGTCAAGGAAGAACCCAAGGAAGAGGAAAAGAAAGAGTGATCTAGATGGCAGGAAAAAAACCAAAGGAATCGAAGAAGGCACCTCCAAAGGAAAAGAAGAAGGCCGGACCAAGGATCTACAAGCCGGGAAAGTCCTGTCCCAAATGCGGACCGGGAATCCACCTGGCAGTCCACAAGGACCGGTTATCTTGCGGCAAGTGCGGATACTTTGAGAAAAAATGAAATTCGCAATTCTTACTATTCTTTCAATTTTAATTCTTGCATTCTCAATTCTTTTTCCAAATGATTACAGCGTAATAACCGCAGCGGCAGGATTGCATCTGACGCTTCTTTTTATTGCATTGCATTTCCTCTGGAAGAAGGATCTTGCAACAACACTGAAATCCCTCAATTTCCCCGGTGACATCGTAAAAAACCTGATATATTCGGCAATCGGGCTGGGGGCATTCTTCATATCAATGGTGCTCCTTGGAATAGTGGCCTATTTTCTTGGTATCAATGACCAGCAGAACATATTCGACCTCGTGCAGGACCTTCCATTCATACTCCTCGTCTTTGCCGTTTTGGCGGCTCCGATCTCCGAGGAGCTTTTCTTCAGGGCGTTCCTCGTTTCCAGGATAGGCGTGATCCCGTCGTCGATCATATTCGGAATCGCGCATTTTTCCTACGGCTCTGTGATCGAGATCCTTGGGACATTCGTTTTAGGCCTGATACTTGCCGTTCTTTACCAGAAATCCAGATCAATTACACCGGTCCTGATCACCCACATGGCATACAACCTGCTTGCAATAATAATTATGGTCCTATTCGTTAACTAATTAAACCGTTTCGAGGAAAATTCCATTGATGACTACCCTTGGCATAGAATGCACCGCCCATACCCTGTCTGTCGGAATAGAAAAGGACGGGAAGATACTCTCCAATGTCATTGATACCTACAATGCAGGTAGAGAAGGCTTCATCCCGCGCAAGCTTGCAGACCACCATGCTGAAGTGTTTGCAAACGTCCTCGAGAGGTCGCTGGAGGATGCCGGACTGGAAATGGGCGAAATTGACCTCATTGCATTCTCGCAGGGGCCGGGCATCGGAGCGCCGCTCTCGATCGGGATATCAGGCGCCAAATTTCTCGCATCAAACCATGGCAAGGAGATTATAGGGGTGAACCATCCGTTCGCCCATATTGAGATCAGCAAGCACATGACCGGACTACACGATCCTCTCATCCTCTATCTTTCAGGAGGAAACAGCCAGATACTTATAGAGCAGGACGGATTCTACCATGTCCTTGGCGAGACGCTTGATATGGGAATAGGAAATC
>JBNLBN010000010.1:20101-40284 GCA_050303335.1 Candidatus Micrarchaeia archaeon | reverse complement strand
TATCTATAATTGCATCTTCCTGTTCAATCGAACCAACTGCCTCTACCTTCGTTACTTCGTCAAGCCTTCGAAGCTGGTACAATTCCATCTTTTTGACCAGTCCGTTCTGTCCCTTGTCATTCAGGCTGAGCATTGCCTGGGCTATTCCTCCCAAAGCATCCTTGATCCTTACAACCTGGTTATTTTCATCTGTCATAAACGCCACCTCTGTTATAATATATGTCATTCCATGTATAAAAAGGTTCCCCTTTTTACCACTAACTGACATTTTTCTGTGTTATTAACTATGGATTTCCAAGTATTTAAATGTTTCTCTTTTTTACGGTTTTAACAACTTTTCTTTATAAATGTTCTCCCAATTTCCTCTTTTTACCACTCAATTATATTTAAAACCCTTCAATCCGATAGTTATCCATGTCGATTTCTCCTTTTGAAGAGCGTTATGCTACCAGAATGAATGAAGTCTTCGAGGAAAAGCAGAAGCTTCGAAGATGGATGGACGTCGAGATCGCGCTTGCAAAGGTGCACGCTGAACTCGGAAACATCCCTAAGGATGCCCCCAAGATGATCGAGGAAGGCTCCAGGAGGGTTGATGTATCGAGGGTTAAAGAGATAGAGGCCGAGATACATCATGACCTTATGGCCCTTGTTAAGGCCCTCAGCGAGCAGTCAGGCGATGCCTCGAAATATGTCCACCTGGGATCCACTTCTTACGATATCGAGGATACGGCAACAGCGCTGATCTTCCTGGATGCCATCAGGATAATCGAAGAGGACGGGAAAAAGCTTGCACAAATACTCAAAAAGCTCGCGAAGGAGAACATTGACAGGGTCTGCATCGGGAGAACACATGGCCAGCATGCCGTTCCGACAACTTACGGGATGAAATTCGCATTATACTACCGGGAGATTCTCAGGTCTCTGGAGAGGCTCTCGGAATCAAGGAAAAGGATCGCTGTCGGAAAGATGGCGGGCGCTGTCGGAACCATGGCGACATTCGGGGACCAGGGCATGGAAATACAGGAAAAGGTGATGAAGGAGCTTGGCCTTTCACCTGCAGAAGTCTCAAACCAGGTCGTGCAGAGGGACAGGCATGCAGAGGTACTATCAGACCTGGCAATATTCGCCGCATCAATTGAAAAAATAGCAAAGGAGATCAGGAACCTCCAGAGGACCGAAATTCTTGAAATTTCCGAATCATTCGCAAAGAAGCAGGTAGGATCCTCCACAATGCCTCACAAGAGGAATCCCCACAAGAGCGAGCGCGTTTGTTCGCTTGCAAGGGTACTCAGGGGAAACATAGTAGTTGCCCTTGAAAACATCGCGCTCGAGCATGAACGGGACCTTACAAACAGCGCCAATGAGCGCGTGATATTCGCAGAGAGCTTCATATGCCTTGATTACATGATTCTTGAGATATCAAAAATCCTCGAAGGGCTCCAGTTCAGCGACGAAAACATAAAAAAGAACCTGGAACTGACAGGGGGGCTTATCATGGCCGAGCGCCTGATGATAGCACTCACCGAAGAGGGAATGGGGAGACAGGAAGCTCATGAACTTGCTAGAACACTTGCCCAGGAGGCATTCAGGGAAAAGAAGCACCTGAAGGACCTTGCAATCGAGAGGAAAGTGGTGTCAAGGGAGCTTGCAGAAAAAGTATTCGATTATTCATCATATACAGGCAAGGCCAGGGAAATCGTCCGGAATGCGACAAGGGATTGATTTTAAAGGATTCTACTTGTAATAACGAACGGGATAAACTATGGTGGCGACAGCTGGATCAAAGAATTATATGTATGCTTCAATATTCGTTGGAGTGCTAGGTGCTCTATTTGCATTCATTGCAGGCGGCGGAATCGCCGGTCTCTTCGGAGGTATCCTTGCAGGACTAGGTTCCTTTGCAGGGGTGCTTTTCTGGAAATACGGCTATCTTCTAGTTCCACTTATCACACAGAAAACAAATATCGTAATGATTACGGACGAGGGATTCGAGATTCCTCCGAGCCAGGATGTTATCGTAAAGAATACAAACGGCGTTTTCTATGCATCCGCTTTCCTTGGAATCAAGATCTTTGAGTCGGCAACTGAAAAAACAGCAGATGAGAACATCGAATACAGCAAATTCTTCGAAAGGGCGATCTCAAACATCAAATACGTGACGAAAATCGCATATATGCTTTACGTCGAGGATGTAGGAGAAAAAAGAAAGCAGATCGAGGCAAAGAGGGCCGAGGCCCAGCTCAGGCTTGCCCGTGAACGTGACAAGCCGCAGCCCGATGTCCTTCGTATCGACAAATATGAACGTGAAGCCGCTGTCTGGGATGCCCAGCTTACAAGGCTCATCAAGGGTGTCAAGCCCATGGGAATCGTCGCATATGCGATGACAACTTCTGTCGGAGTGAGCAAGGACGGTGCAATTGCTGCTGCAAGGGCGCAGGCCAACGAGCTTCGGACAGTACTCGCAAACGCACTGAACGTCGAGGTCGTGAGACTCAGCGGAGACGAAATGCTCAAATGCTTCGAATGGGAAAGGTTCTATCCGACTACTCCGCAGGAGCTTGAAGAGAGTGTGGTATAGGTATGGCAATCGCAGGAAGGCTTAGATTGGGCAAATTGCCAAACAATGCAATCTCAAAAAGGAACATTCTTGTCTACCCGCCTGAACCTCCAAAGGAAATCCTCTTTTCAGACCCTACAAGTTCCATTTACATCGGGAGGTCAGAAATCTTCAACATGCCCTTCTACTGGTCCCATGAGAATGTCGCAAACCCGCACATAGCGGTCTGCGGTATCTCAGGTTCCGGTAAGTCTTATTTCATCAAAACCTTCCTTCTGCGTGCTGCTTTTGCCTGGAACTCCAATGCCCTCATAATAGACTGGGCCGGAGAATACAAGGACTGGGTGAAGCAGACCGGCGGAAAGGTAGTGGGGCTTGGCCGAGGTTCATACCTGAACCTGCTTGATCTTGGTGGCATGAAGCCATACGACCGTATCAAGCAGATTATGAGGACGCTCGAGCTTCTTACAGATATTTCGCAATATCCGGAACAGAGAAGGCTTACCGAACAGGCAATCGAGAAGGCTTATCTTGAAAACAAGTTCAGGATGGATTCAAGGGAGCAGAAGGATGAGCTTGGAAAGCCGCTTCTCCCGCCAACCCTAAAGGACGTCGTGAGAATCCTTAATGAACAGGCCCAGATGGGCTCCTACGAATTCCCGGCGGAACTCGAGAATGCCATCTACAGGCTGAGGCAGTTCACCAAGCCGGGCGAGGATTTCTTTGCCCAGCAGAGTACGGTATCGCTCGATGCCCTTGTCACGTCAGGTCTTGTAGACCTTGACCTTGTCGGGCTTCCTGATGAAACAATGCGTGCCCTTGCAGCACTGACGATCCTGCAGTTTATCAAGGAAAGGATGCGTATCTCGGGCGCTCTCGAAGGCGCAAGGCAGACCGGTCTGAGGCTCCTTATCGTCCTTGACGAAGCCTGGAAGATTGGAAAAGAAGAGAATTCCGATGCCGTCATGATAGTCCGTGAAGGACGTAAGTACAATTTCGGAATGATCATCGCATCACAGAACCCGACGGATATCAGCGAGGCAATATTCTCAAACGTCGGAACAACATTCATCTTGAAAGTGAAATTCGAAAGGTTCCTTGATTATCTCCAGGGGTCACTGAATTTCAGTGCCTACATGAGGGAGAAAATCTCAAGGCTCGGTGTCGGTCAGGCTGCCGTAAACCTTTCTCTTACCACTCAGACTCCTTATCCCCCGACTTTCTTGCTTAGCAAGATCGAGGGTGAGGAACCAAGCAAGGAGTACTTCCTGGACCTTTCGGAAGTGCTCTCTGCAAAGCAAAGGAGGGACGTATCTGTGTCAAGAAGTGTATCATTCCTAAAGGAAGATTTCAGAAGGAAACTAAGACAGTTTGGATTGTCGGATGACAGGATTGAAAACCTCTCAAAGCAATTTGACAAGAGCAACAGGAGAATGGATGTCATATCATTCGTAATTGCTCTCGAGCGCTACGGGATAGTGAGGAGAAACATCTCCGACTTCCTCAAGGACTCGGGAATCGATGATATTACGATCATCAACATCTTCGGAAAAGTTGATCTTAAGAAAAGCGGCGGAGTTGGACGTGAAATCAGCCAGGTAGTACTGGAGGATTGAACATGAAAGTCTGCATCTACACCCAGAAGGACGTTACTGGCAAGAAGGCCATTCCTGTAAAGGAAGACCGGGTAATCAGATCCATAAGATTTGTCAAGCGTATTTTCGGGGTTGCACAAAACAACGAGCTTTATGTATCCGAGGAACATCTCGATGAACATCGGAAAAGAAGGAAGTCGTTTGAGCAGTCGATGCTCTTTGCAAGCGTATTTGCAGGAATAGTAGTCCTTCTCGTTCTCTTTTCGCTCGTATTCAACCAGAATTATGATATCTGGTCTATACTATCTGCGTTCATAATAGGCGGGTTTGTACTTGCATTACCGTTATTCAAGTATTCTCCGGCACTGGATGGAAATGAGTTAAAAACAATAGGTGAGAAAAATGGCAGGCGCTCCACAAAAAAAGGAAGAAGAAAATCATCCCCCTCAAGTTGATGGATTTAAGATAAAGGGAAAAGTTCTCAAGGGAAAAGTCAGGGACCTGACAGACGTACTTGGTTCCATCTCGTTCCTCGAGATCGCTCCTGAAAAGGATGCAGTAAACGTCATATATGTCGAAAGCAGGGACATTGACAAGAATCCATATCTTTTCTCCATCGCGAAGATAAAGGATGACGAAGTCGAAGTGACATATACAATACCCCCGGAGATCAGCCCCAAGAAGAGGAGGGTGGATGTCATCAGGTACCTTTTGAACATATTCTCTCTGATAGAATCCAACTACAAGATCGACAACAAGGCACTATACCAACTGATCGAGACCGCGATCACCGAGCTCTCCAATTCGGTGACAATGGATTACACCAAGCTCTACACACAGTACGATTCACTCAAGAAGGAAGTCAACGACCTGAAGAAGAAGGTCGACAGGATGACCGAGCAGAATTCAGCACTCACGACAGGAAATTATGAACTCAAATCCGAGAATGACGAATTGAGACTGAGGGTAAGCCAGCTCGAAGGCCTTTCAGATGAGGCCCTTAAGGCGAAACTCCAGGAATGGATCAGTGAACACAGCGGCGCGATAAACATAATCGAATTTGCAAAACTCTACAAGGTCTCAGAGGCAAGGATTGAGGATTCATTGAACAAGCTTGTTAATGAAGGCTATATTGAAGTGGTAAGATAATGGTCGATCCAAAAGCAAGGCCCAGGAAGAAGGTCTACAATTTTGATGTCAGGAGGAAGTACGAGTATGTCAGTTCCTTCAGGACGATTGAGAGGCCTCCGATTGAGCGCATCAAGGATATGATCAAGAAGATTACAAATCCTCCCAAGAAGGCGGTTGCTGTGAAGCCGACAGATGTGAAGCCCCAGGGAGGGTTCAACTTCGCGGTATTCGGAGCTGCCCTGCTTATTGCAGTGATCATCCTGGGAGTAGGTTTCATGTTCCTAACAGCGTCCCTCAACCAGAATATCCCGGGCGTTTTCAAGGAGGCAGCAGAAAAGCCAGCCATTGACAACCTTATCCTGAACGGAGAGATACTCAGTTCCGGTGAGCGCAACAATCCGCTTTATGCTGCGGGAGTTCAGGTGGATTATAATGCAGAGAACGTTGAAAACTATTCAATAACCCTCACTCCCTATGAACAGCGGATTCCTTCGGAAGTATTCATACTGAACAGCCAGAGGATAGAGGCAAGCACATACACTGATTTCGTCCGGGTGCTGCGTTCAAACCTCGAGAAAAGGAAGATCCTCCTCAATGAGATCACAATCGACGAACTGGAATCCCTTCCCCAAGGGGCAACTGTGATAATACCGAGCGGAGTAATACCCAAGGAAATCCTAGGCTACGACAGCCTCCTCAACATGAGGAACATCGTTGACAGGGGCATAGTGATAATCTACATGGGACAGCCCTTCAACAGGGTCCTCAACGGAAGCCTAGTCGTATCAATTCCTGCAGAGGATTTGCAGAGGCTCCCGGTGCAGTTTGACCAGGCGACAGTTCTCGTTCCGGCTAACATCAGCCTCTTCCAGCCGCTCTACCGTGCAACGGCATCAGGAAACTGGGAAAGCAAACTCCTATACGGGTCAATCAGCGCTGTCTCCAGGGGAGACGGTGCATTCATATTCGTCCCGCAGACCCTTGATGGAGGATGGCGTGGGAACCCGACAAATGCTGCAAACGACATTTCCAAGCTTATATTCGAAACCCCATGGGCAGACGCGATAGCGCAGCCCTATACATACAACCTGACCAACGGAACATTCACCGGAGAAGAATACTTCTTCACGAACAATTTCGGCAATGACCGTTCAACGGTCAAGGTCGAATTCATCGGCCATTCGGATACCACTCCGGTTCCTGTCAGGCAGACACTTTACACTTATGTCGAAAAGATCGACAACAATGAGATGTACATAGACGGCGGAGTGAAGGTGGTGCCAACATCGATTACCACCCAGCCTGTCAGGATCAATGCAATACTCAAGGAAGATACGGCTGCCCAGCCCGAGATGTTCCTTCGGATAGTGGACAGTTCCGGTGAGGAAGTGGACAACGTCCCGCAGGGACCTGTAAATGTCCAGGCCGACCGTTCCTTTGATGTTCCTATCGACCTTGACGAGGGCGAATACATAATCTCCCTGGTCGATGATTTCAACAACGTGCATGCACAGTCCTACATGAAGATCGTATCAATCGACGTTGAATGGAAAGGCAATGCACAGGGTAAACCATACGTCTATGTCTTCGATGTAACGATCGATGGCAACCCGATCACACTCAGCGACGTCACTGTTTCAGTCGACGGGGGGCAATACGGATCCTACCGTTTCAATGACGTGAGCACCGTCAGGGTCGATCTTGGTTCGAGGACCGAAAACCAGAGGCTTCCTTACGGAAACCATAACTTCAAGTTCACATCCGGAGCCCTTACAGTGGATGTCCCAGTGGTACTAAATGCTCCCGAGACGATCTTCTCGAATCCGATACTGTGGGTGACGGTACTCCTTACTGCGGGTATTGTCGGCATCGGTATTCTATTTGCAAGAAGGGAGGAGATATTCTACTCCATCGACATCCCGAACTTCCCCCCGGTCGCAAGGACCAGGGTGCCATTGGGCAGCGATATCATACTCGGCGTCATATCAAAAGTGAATGACAATTACAAATGGGAGAAGACTCCGCTGACAACGGCTGAAATAAAGAACGGGTTCAAGGATGTCTTCTACCAGGGAAAGCCCATCTACATCACTGATTTCAATGTAGAATTCATACTCGACCAGCTCGTAAAGAAGAAGAAAGTCGTTGAATCGAACGGCTATTACGGTCTCCAGGCATGGGAAGGAAAGCATTCTATGGACTATCTTGCCCTGATGAGGTGGCTCCGTGATATCTGCGTCAACAACGCTGTTCCATTTACTGGCCTTGACGAATCCAAAGAGGCGGATTCCGTCATCACGGTCGTCGGCCAGCAGATGTACCTTCATTTCTATGACAAGGAGGGCGACCATGAGAAGACCCTCAAGCGGGCGCTAAAAACCATCGGAAGCGGGATCACCATCATGGTCTTCAAGAACGAGAATGAGAAGCAGGAATTCATAACAAGGCTCAATTCCTCGACATCCGTGGCCCCGATAATACTTAAGATGGAATCAGACAGCAAATCAATGGTCTATCACACGCCTGAAGAACTTGAACAGATGGTAAAGGACTTCAAATCGATGTAAGGACATCCTCTGCATTCAGGGCGAACTTCAGGTATCTTGCTTCCATCACTGTCAGCCACCTGTATTCTGTATGCTCCCCTGAGAGCACAACATCCTCAGAATCAGTCTTTGCCTTATATACAACGTAGACGGAATGCTTGTCGTTTCCGTCCTTTTCATATGTTGCAGATGTCACGGTTACGTACTTGAGGTCATATACATCGAGGCCCGTCTCCTCCTTGGTCTCCCTGGTCGCGGTCTTTATCGGATCCTCGCCCCATTCAACCCCGCCTCCCGGGAATTCCCAAAGGCCGTTATGCCTTTTTAGAAGAAGTACTCTGTCGTCCTTGAAAACAACCAAATAAGAATTAAGCTCCTGGATTTTCATCAGAATCTCTTTCTCTCGTACATCTCGATCATCTTTTCCTTGTCAAGGAATTCGAGCATCCTTTCGCACTGGGAGCATTTGAACATTTCCACAGAAGCGTTTTCGAAATCCGTGATCGATGCCTCGCCGCAGGACGGACAATAGTATTTCTCATTGCCATCCTCAAGCCCCTCGATCTTGGTGGTCTGGTCGGTTGCCCATTTCGCCATCTTGTCATGGTTCAATGACCAGCTGTACGAGTACCATCCTGTCTCGTTGTCCTTCTGCCTGTTGTAGTTGACCAGTCCGACATTGTGCAACTTGTTCAATGTCGCCCTAACGTCGCTGATCTTTATCTTGAGCTTCTTTGCCAGCTCCTCATCGCTGTGGTTGCTGTAGAAGTTCCTTATTATCGCAAGGGCATTCTCTCCGCCAAGCTCTATCAGAGTCTGCCTGATGTATGCTTCCTGGAGTATCTTGGTCGTTGCCTTCATCTCAGGTGAAACCTTCGGTGGCGGCGCTTTCTTTTCTACCGTCTTTTCGGATTTATTAACGACTTTTTTAGGAGAAGTCCTAGCACCCTTTTTAGAAATAGTCTTTTTTTTGCCCACCATATTCACCAACAGTATAATTGCGCAATCCAACTATTTAAATGTTTGGCTTATTTTTATGCATTCTGCAACAATCGGCTACTCTCTTTCCCGATATCACCATCATCTTCAGCATGTCCTTTTCCCCGACCTCCATGCATTCGATCTGCCTGAGGCGGTTCTCGTATCTCCTGTATGCCTTGACGGCGGCTGCAAACGAATCCCTCATATGAGGATCCACAATGCCTTTGCCGATGATCCTTTTTTCCTCCTTCTTGAGGCTTTCTTTCGGCACATGGACCTTAATGTTCAGCCTGGCCCCGATTTTCGAGACAAAATGGGATGCCGGTTTGGTATCCGAGGCGATGAGGACAGGCTTCCCGTACTTGGTTATCTTCTTCACAATCAGTTCGTCATTTGCTTCTTTTTCTGATCCTATCGCTACAAGCTCCCCGTTGAGGTTCAGTATTGCATATCCGGTCTTGATTCCAGCGTCAATGCCGACTATGGTGTAAACTCAATCACCTGGCATATATATGCACTATTCAGGCTTTAATGATTGGTATATCTTCCTGGTTTCCTCTATGCTCTTCCTGAGGGAATATGTCTTTGCCCGTTCATAGCCGTTTTGCCCGTATTCATCCCTTAATTTTTTGTTCTTGAAGAGCTTTTTTATTGCATTTGCAAGTTTCCTCGCATTCTGGGGCTCGACGAGTATGCCCGTCTTTCCGTTGAGTATTATCTCCTTTGCCCCCAGCTTGGAGACCCCTATTACGGGCCTTTTGCAGGCCATAGCCTCGACAAAAGTCAGACCGAATGTTTCTGAATCAGAAGGGGATGCGAATACATCTGCAGAAGAATATGCGCCGATTATCTCCCGTTCGTCAAGAAAACCTGTGTACCTGATATTCTTGATCGAGAGCGCCTCTGCATGTTTTTTCAGGTCGTCAAGGTACGGCCCCTTTCCCGCGATCACGAGGTACCCGTCATTGACCATGTTGAATGCATGGATAAGGATGTCCAGTTTTTTCTCATAGCTTACCCTCCCCAGATAGAGGACTACCTTGGAGCGTGCCGGGATTCCGAGTTTTTTCCTGAATTTTTCACCTTCCTTCCTGCTGTACCTGAATTTCTTCAGCTTTACTCCATTGGGAAGGTGGACGACATTCTTTAGTCCATATGAACTGAGTTCACAGACCAGCTCGTTTGTAGGTGCCGTCACGATATCAACGTTTTCAAAAACGTGCTTGATGAGTTTTTTTACCGTCAGCTCGCTTACCGATTCGAACTGCTCCGGAAGCTTGCCGTTCAAAAGGTGCGGAACATAATCCGGAAAATGCGTATGGTGCGTCACAACGATCGGAATCCTGTTAATCCTCCCGCAGACTATCCCCTGGACGCCAAGAACGACAGGCGCATGAGCGTGTATGATGTCCGGCTTCTCCTTTTTTATCAGCTCGCTTACCCTTGCATAGTTCATGGAAGCGATCTTGTATCCCTCATAAAAGGGGAAAGGCGATGCCGGAATCCAGTAAATCCTGTAGTTCTTTTCCTCAATCTCGAGCTTATCCTTACCGGGAGCAAAAACAACTACCTCATATTTCTTCGATAGTTCCTCAAGCGAGTCGAGGAGGTATGAGACTACACCGTTCATCTGCGGAAGGAAGGTGTCGGTGAATACTGCAATCTTCATTCCACACAACTTCCATCTTCGATGCAGTTGAGAAGGTCGCTGATGTTGATGTCCGGCATGTTGTTATTGGACTCGTTCCTGTTGGCGACTTCGATACAGAAGTCTTTTTTATCGCTTACCATATCGCAGTAGCTTTCGTTCTTGTTCTTGCCCGCCAGTTCAATGTAGCAGTCCTCCTTGAATGAAGGGTCCAGAACGATCTTGCAGATCTCCTCATCGTTTGTTTTAGGTATGATCGATACGAGGCACTGGTCCCTGCGCTCTCCTGCAAGATCGCAGATCTCGGGCTTCTGGAGTATCAGCGCCCTGTCGCTTATGCACTTGTTCCGCTCGCTTCCTGTCTTATCCGCAAAACAGCTTGCGATCCTGACCGACTGCTCCCTTTCATTCCTTAGTTCGACTATCGCTCCAGTCGTAATATTTTCCGGAACGGTTATCTGGACAGGATCACTGAATTTGACCAGCTGGTACCTGTATGTGTTGATCATCCCCTGATATTCATATTCGAAGTATTTTTCCCTGATCTCCCCGGTCTCGTTATTGATGCACATGGTCCAGTTGAACAGCTTGGGGCTGTTCGAGCTGATCCTGAACCTTGCAGCCTGCTCCAGAGTTATGTCGCTGAAATCGAGCTGGTATTCGACCTGCGTGCATCCCGGCTTCTGCGTGGTGTTGTAATTGATCTTCGCTATGCCATTTGCGATCATGTATGCCATGTTGGACTTGTCAGCCTCAAGCCGCGAATCATCCAGCAGCTTCACCCTCAATGATTCTATGTAGTTGTCAAGCTCTGCCTGGTTCTTCGTGGATGAGCAGACGGACCTCTCGTAATCGACGCAGAGGATAGTGTCATTTTCAAGGAAATATACCCTCTTTGTTGAGAGCGGGTTCGTCACCTGGACCAGGCTGAGATTCCCCTTCTTTGCAACGTTATATGTCAATTCATAATCGTTTGATATCTCCTTGTAACTGTAGTTGTATTCAGGAACTCCTATCTGTTTTGAGAGCCCCTTCAAAATCAGGTCCCTGGCAGCCGTATCTACTGTGACTGTTTCCTCCACCTGTGGAGCAGTCAATGCAAGGTACAAGGCTGCAATGATGAGACCGAAGACTATTATTAACACTAATTTGTTTTCCATGAAACAGAATCAGATAATAGTGATTTTAAAACTTGCCAATTCTTATTGTACTGGTGTTTTTATGGGATTCTGGGAATCAATATTAGGATCAGAGAAAACTGAAGAAAAAAAGAGCGAGAAAAAATCAATAAACCCATTCAACGTTTCATTGAAATTTACTCCGATGAGGTTGTCTGCCAATGCAAACAACTCCGTGGACCTGATGGTCAGGATCGAGAACAAGTCCCCCGAGACCCACCTCGTTTCCCTTGATGCCCTTCTTCCAAAAGGTGTGATGCTCGGATTCGACGATGCATGCATCAACAAGGGAACCGAAAAAAGGGTCGGAGAGCTGAAACCGGGCCAAAGCGTGGATGCCCCTGTAAGGATCTTTGCCAACAATCAGACGAAGGAAGGAAACTATCCTGTTGAAGTGACTGTTTATTCCCATTATATAGGGTTTGACAAGGTCCTAAGCTACACTAAGAAATCCACTTCCCTAAGGGTTGTCTAGGCGGTCCATCAGCTCGTGAATTATGTTTGCGATAGCAATTCCCTTTTCCGTCAGTTTTACGATCCTCTTTTTCCCCTTTTCATTTATGCTAACAAGGCCGTCATTCTGCATCATCGATACGAGCTTGGTGACGTAGACGTACGTCGTGTCGCTGTTCTTTGCTATCTTTGATAGGTGCCATGAGGTATCCTGGTCACGGAGCAGGGTGAAAATCCGACAGGGTTTCGGCCTCATAAAGAGAGAGAACATGGTGGGATATGCACTTTTACTGTTAAAAACCCCCATTGTGGGGGCCCTTCCTCGGTATCCCGTCGATAGATTTAAAAATTATCTACTGGATATAGACGATAGCCAATAGGCAAAAAAATGGTGAGACAAATGGGAAAAAAAGTCGGATCTGAAAAAATCGAAAGAGAAGATGGATATCTTTATTACGTAGGAAAAGACGGATATGTCTGGGCAGCTCCAATGAAGCACAACAAGAGAGGAAGGAAAAAGAAAGTCGGAAATGAGAAAATCATGAAGGAATCCGGTTTCATGTACTACCTCGGAAAAGACGGTTTTGTTTACAGGGCTAAGCTCAAGAACTCCTAATCTTTTTCCCATTCTTTTTTAAATAAAACTAATCTTATTCTATTTTTGCTATTTATGAGGTGAAGTTATGAGAATAGTAATATCAGACCCATCCAGTGGAAAGAGTTTCCAGACGGAACTCGAGAAGGGCAAGGAATCCAATATCGTCGGAAAGAAGATCAGCGACGAACTTGACGGCAATCTTGTCGGCGCAGCAGGTTATACCCTCAAGCTCACGGGAGGAAGCGACGGAAGCGGTTTCCCCATGAGGGAAGATGTCGCAGGCGCAGTAAAGAAGACCATACTCTCTACAGACGGTATCGGTTTCCATGCAAAGAACCACGGAGAAAGGAAAAGGATCGTGGTAAGAGGAAACACATATTCCCAGGAGATTGTCCAGGTCAATACCAGCGTCGTTAAGGCAGGATCCGCAAAACTCGAAGATCTCTTTGGAAAGAAAGAGGAAAAAGATGCAAGCTGATATGAATATCGGCATGCTCGGGCATGTTGACCATGGAAAAACAACGCTTACCCAGACTTTGACTGGTAAATGGACTGATACCCACAGCGAGGAACTGAAAAGGGGCATTTCAATACGGCTGGGCTATGCTGATGCGAAGATCTACAAGAACAAGGGAAAATACTCGACCAGTGAAGGCAAGCTCCACAGGAAGGTATCGATAGTCGATGCCCCGGGCCATGAAATACTCATGACCACGGTGATATCGGCAACGAGCATCCTCGACGGAGTAATATTCCTCATTGCTGCAAACGAGCAATGCCCCCAACCACAGACTCTAGAACACCTGCTAGTCCTCAATTCAACAGGAATCAAGAAAGTCATAGTAGTCCAGACGAAAGTCGACCTGGTCACCAAGGAAAAGGCAATTGAAAATTACAAGGAGATCAAGGAATTCCTCAAGGGATCCGTTGCAGAGAATGCACCTATCATACCAGTTTCTGCTCACAACAACCTCAACATCGACGTTCTTCTGGAGGCAATAGACACCGTTATGACCCCCCCGCAGTTCAACGAGAAGGACCAGTTCAGGATGCTCATATCAAGGTCATTCGACGTCAACAAGCCCGGAGCAGAAATATCCAAGATCCGCGGAGGCGTTATAGGCGGATCGATTGTCCAGGGTGCCCTGAAGCTTGGAGACGAAATAGAGATTAAGCCTGGTTTCACCCGGAAGGAGAAAACTGAGCCGATTGTCACCAGGGTCACGGCGCTTCGCGAGGAGGAGGATGACCTGAAGACCGCAAAGCCGGGAGGCCTTGTGGCAGTGGGTACGGAAATCGACCCTTCGCTTACCAAGGCAGACTCTTTCGTAGGCTGCGTAGTCGGACATGTAGGCGAGGTGCCAGATCCTGTATCTGAAATCAAGGTAAAATACTCGCTCCTGAAGAGGGCAAGCGAGCAGATTCCGCTCCACGAGAGGGAACTTGTCGTCGTTAACATCAATACTTCAACAAACGTCGGCCTTATTACAAAACTTGCAAAGGGAGTTGCAGTAATCAAGCTCAAGAAGCCGACAATTGTTTTCCCGGAAAGCCACGTCGCGCTTTCCAAGAAGTCGGGCCAGAAGTGGAAGCTTGCTGCCTGGGGAAAAATCGCATAAACTCCACTCAGGAAGTCATGCTGGGGTACTAGTGAACATCGTCCACTGGACCATCATCAGCTCATATGCGTTCGCTGCTGAGGTCTTTATGAAACTTTTGGTTTCATATCCCTCATCAATTTATCGTTCATTGCTGAGGTCGCATAGCCAGGTATTGCGCAAGGTTGCTAACCTTGTGTACGAAAGTACGCGGGAGTTCAAATCTCCCCCTCAGCGAACTTTTTACCAATATCCCCCTAATGCAAAAAGTTCACAATGCGAGCCCACATATGCTCCAATTCAAAAAGACGATTGGCCAGAAACAAATTAACGGTGAGCATTATGAATTTCAAGCTTGTGACCGATACGATAAACGAAGGATTCGGGTTTATTAAAACCGAATTTTTTGATCTATTCAAGAAATTGCTGATAGTGAATGCCATAACAATCGGAATCATCCTACTTATCATGGCTCTCCCAGCAATATTCTTAGATCAGAACTTCTTCCAGCCTGAAAATATCGGATATACTGTTGGAACTTTGTATGTGTCCCTGCTTTATACCGAGGCAAATCCCTTAGCTGCCTTTGCAATCATCATATTGCTGGGGGTGATTATATTCACCATCAACACAGTCATAGGTTTGATCAATCTTTCCGCTTACCGGATAGTGCACGAACAGCATGGGCAGAAAAGGGCCGTCAGCATCATCGGATTATTCCGAGAGAAGGCGAAACCGTTCATAATCTACAGCCTTATTACTTCTCCTATTTATGCAGTTTTTTCTGTTCCGCTTGTGCTGGTCTGGGGAGGTCTTGGCGCATTCTTCGCTTTGCTTATTTGGCTTGCACTTAATCTCCTTTTGCAGTTCGGACTTTATGAACTGGCAATATCAGGCAAAGGACCTGTCGAATCCATCCTTTCCTCGCTTTTATTTGTTAAGAACGATTTCACGGCAACGCTTCTGTTCTCGATGATTATTGCGCTGATAGGCCTGGTTGTGCAGATCGCCTACGTGATCTTGAGCTGGGTTGTTATGACGATTCTGCCTTTTGTCTATCTTGGATGGGAAGGGCTCATCATCCTTCTGGCAGCTGTGCTCATCGCCTTCGCATTGCTAAGCCTTCCGCATGGCATAGTGTTGCTCTCGCTTCTGGGCATATTGGTTTTCCTGAGCGTCGGCACCGCAATCTTACAGACTTTGTACATGCCGCTTGCATATAGGTATTGGAACAAATTGAAGGAAGGCGCAAGATAAGCAGAGGAAGATTATCGTATCGTTTAACTCTATGTTAAACGCGCCTGCAAAGGTTCTTGAACTTTGTTCAAGGTTTCCCCCTCAGCGAACTTTTTACCCTTTTCTTAAGTCAAAAAGTGAATCTCCAGTAAATGAGCAAGGGAACTTTGTTCAGGGAGTCTAATTGCCAGAAGTATTTACACTTCCTTACTATGGAATTGTAAGGTATAATATTTTAAAGCAGATTTTGGATGTTTTAATCATGGAATATTACAACAAATTTGCTGAGCTTTATGATGAAATATCAACGGGCGTAAAAGGAGACTTGGAATTTTATCTTAAGGAGGCTAAAAAGGCAAATGGAAGTGTCTTAGAAGTTGCCTGTGGAACTGGAAGGATACTCCTACCATTACTTGAAGCTGGAGTTGACATTGATGGTTTTGACATTTCAAATAAAATGCTCCAGGTTCTTAAGAAAAAAGCTGAAGAAAAAAACCTCAAAGTCAATGTATGGAAAGCAGACATGCGAAATTTCAAAAGCAAAAAGAAGTATGATTTGATTATTGTTCCATATCGTGCATTTAACCATGTGGAAAAAAGTGAAGATCAAATTAAAACCTTAAAAAACATCAAGAAGCATCTCAAGAAAGGTGGCAGGCTTATACTCAATTTCTTTTATCCAGATTTCAATTTTATGGCAAAAAAGGATGGAAAAATAACGAAAAAAGTTCCAATATCCATTAAAGGAAAAAAATACCGCCTGTCTGAAAAGGTCTCTTACTCTCCCTCAGAACAGTTGATTCGTGATGATTGGCTTCTGGAAGACCTGAAAGGTCATAAGAAGAAAGTTCTCAATTTTCACTTGTGTTATATATACAAAAAAGAGTTTGAACTTCTATTAAGACTGGCTGGATATAGAGAATGGAAGGTTTATGGAGGTTTCAAAAAAGAGAAACTTGTTAAGTCCAAACAGGAAATGGTTTGGATAATTTATAACTAATTGTAACGGAAGATGGTAGAAAAATACCAAAGTTTAACAAGAAGTAAGACGCTTCCCATCAGCGTCCCTTTTTTGGAAAAAGCGGGTCAAAAACTTGCCTGTTATGTCGCAAAAAAATCCAAGGTCTAATTATGAACGTGGATTCGAAAAAAATCCAGTTATAGAATTTTCCTATTTCATCCACAAAAAAGCATTTTTAAACATTTTTGTTCTAATTACTTGATATCATGTACCTGACAGACCAGAAAGATATTCCTCAGAAGGGAAAGACAGGCGCCCCGAACATGGAGCTTTACCAAAAAAGCAAGAAGCTGAGGGAGAAGCCTGTTGATGCATTTGAAAGCGACCTTTCCCTGAAGTCCATTTTTTCCAAGATGGCACTTGTGAGCCTTTTCCTGTTTTTTGTATCATTAGGTGCATACGACATGAAGCAGGTTACATTAGCTGCCTTTGCGGGTTTTGTCCTCTTTGGCATTTTCTACGGCTTTATCAGGTTCAAGCGTGCATGATCTGCAGTTCCCGTTTATCTTATTGCTCGTGAAATGCAGTGCAATCAGCGCTATTGCGAAAGTCCCCAACATTATCTCCATCTTATGTTCCAGAAGGAAAGTAATCCCTGAAAATCCTATGAACGAAAAAAGGGCGCCGACACAGCCTGCGCAGCTGGCACTTGCAAAGAGCGTTGATATTCCTCCTGAAAATAGCCCGGCGAAGCTGAATCCGGCATTAGTGAAATCGCCCATCCTGTTTCTCCAGGAATAGATCTGCATTGAAAATAGAATTCCCATGACCACGGAGAGAATGGCATTCAGGATCAATTCAAGCTGAGGCGTGGCAGAAAGGTGAAAAGCCACATCGTTTCCTGGGATCGTGATCACGGGAATTGCAATGTAAAGCGCAAAAAACAAAAAGGAAAGAATGGCAGCAAGGGCCAAGTAGTCCCCGTTAAAGACCCTGCCTGCTGCCTTTCTAATGTTATTCATGATAATCTGTCAAATGCAGCCTGGAAGTCGCTGTAAGGCCTTGCCCCGGATATTGTCAAGGACTCGGACCCGTCCCTTTTTGTTACTATGAAGGCAGGGGTCCCCCTTATGCCGTAGCTTATTCCGGAACTGAGGTCATGCTGTACCTCGCCCTGGTATCTTTTCGAATCGAGGCATTCTGAAATATCGATTCCTATTTCATTTGCCCACTTCTTGAGGTCGTCGGTACGGTAATCTATGGTCCCTGATCCGAGTTCGGCCTGTTCACTGTATATCTTGTCATGCATCTGCCATCCTTTCCCCTGCTCATTCGCGCATTCTACAGCTTCAGCAGATACCTGGGCCGCAGGGTGGGCGCTCAAGGGGAAATCCCTGTATACAAGCTGGACCTTGCCGGTGTCAATATAATTTTCCTTTATTGCAGGATAGCTTTCGATCCAGAATTTCCTGCAGAACGGACACTGGAAATCCGAAAATTCAATCACGACTATCCCGGCATCATCTGAACCTATGGCCATGTCATTGTCCATCATGGAGGCGACTTCAGCATCAGTTCCTATTGAAGAATGGGCTGGGGCAGCTAGCAGCTCTTCACCGTTGGCGGGCTCTATTAATATGGATCCGAGTATCATTATTCCCGCTAGTGCCACCAGACCAATCAATATGACAATCTTGTTCTTGCTGATCGTTATTCCGTCCATATGTAACGCTAATGTAACCTAAATGTAATATTTTATAAACTTAATCCATAATCTTAGTTCCATGATAGGAGAAATCGCTGCTTTTTTGTATATGCTCCAGATAGTAGCCGGAGGAGCGTTCCTGGTTTCATTGGTTTTTGCAATCAAGCTGTATCTCGAGACTGACCGCGGCTGGTACTGGCTTTGCCTTGTCCTGTCCGCATTCTTCTTCCTGCTGTCCCAGCTAAGTTCACAGATATTCCCGCTCACCATCCAGCAGTTTGCATTCCTTGCGTTCGTTCAGGAATCAAGCAAGATAGTCGCCGGATTCTTTTTTGCAGTCTCGGCATACGGCATATACAAGACGATGAAAAAGATCAGGGAGAAAGTCGAATGAAAACGATCCTCTTTTACTGGTCAAAGGGTGCCCAAACCAGGAGAAAGCTCATCAGGGAGATCAGTAATTGCGAAAAAGCGGGAAAACCCTGCTACCTCAATGTTCTTTCTGAAGCCCTCGGAGCAAGCCACGTGGCAGTAAAGAAGCATCTTGATCTCCTTGTAGAGGAAGGATACGTGCAGGTGATCAATCCCGGCGGCAAGCCGCACTACCTGAAACTGACCGGTGAAGGGTCAAAGGTCGTGGAGGAATTTTCATGAAATTCAAGGAAAAAGTATTGAAGGAAGTAAGAAGGATACCAAGAGGAAAAGTGTCCACTTATTCTGAAATTGCAAGAAAATGCGGATCGCCCCTGGCCTCAAGGGCTGTCGGCAACATCCTCAACAGGAACGACGATCCCATGTGCGATGGAGGTTCAATTCCCTGCCATCGGGTGATATGTTCAGACGGTTCAATCGGCGGCTTTGCAAAAGGAACGAGAGAGAAAATCAGGCTGCTAAAAAGTGAAGGTATCAGGATAAAAAACGGAAGGCTACTCACCGAATAATTCCTTTGCCAGCAGCACTGTTATCACTTTTGGGTCAGGTCCGATCCTTATCAGGGTGGTTGTACCCCTTATTCCCTTCCCGCTTATGGTGGTGGTTATGAGCCCCAGGACTTCAAGGTCATTGAGATACTCCTTGTACCATCTTGAGCTCCTTGGCCTGGTATTGATCCTCCTGCATACTGATTCGTATTCCTCATAGACTTCCCCGCTGAAGAGGAGGTCTGATTCCACTCCCTCGAGCCTGGAATACCTGCTTCCCTTCTTTGCAAGCTGGGCAATTGAATAAAGGACTATCTGGTGCATCTGCGGAAGAGTGTTGATGGTTTCAATGGTGAGGTCCAGCTCGACCTTCATCCTTGCGGCCTCGACATCGTCATCGGTAACCTTTTTCTTCTTGCTCGCCTCTGCAATCTCCCCGGCCTTGTTGAGGAGCTTTAGCGCGAACCTGGCATCTCCGCTCTCCTGCGAAGTTATGGCTGCAGAAAGGTTTATGGCGGAAGGATCCACAACCCCCTTTTCGAATCCCTCAATGACCCTCGCTTCCAATATCTTCTTCAGCTGCTCTGCCGTGTATGGCTGGAATATCATCTCAGTCTCATAAAGGGAACTCCTTGATCTTGGATCAAGTGAATCCTTGAAAGAAAGCTTGTTGGAGATACCGACGATGCTGATGCCCCCGGCCTTTACCTCGTCATTGGACCTCGTGAGCGTATAGACAAGCTCGTCCAGGTCCTTTACCATGTCGACCTCGTCCAGGATGAGCATGATCTGCTCCCCTTTGGATGCAGTCTCTATAAGTTTCTCATAAAGGAACGGCATCCCGAATCCGGACTTCTCCAGTTCTGGTATGTAATTCTTCATTATCTTCTGGAATATCCTGTACCTGGAATTGTATATCCTGCAGTTGACATAATGCATCGATGCCCCCCTTGTTTTCCCGGCGGAAACGAAATCCTCCATCACCCTCTTCATTGTGCACGTTTTACCGGTACCTGTCTTGCCGTATATGATGAGATTCCTCGGCTTCTGGCCCTTGAGGGCAGGCGCGACGATCT
>JBNLBN010000010.1:0-20091 GCA_050303335.1 Candidatus Micrarchaeia archaeon | reverse complement strand
TCCCTCGGGACATAGTGCGGGCTCAATGCTGACATATTCTTGAAGATGGATTGTTCTGTGAGGATTTTGTCAAAAGAAGACATCGAACTATGTTAGCGTCGAAATCTTTAAATGGCCCTTGGTTTTTAATATGTTGCGATATAGATAAGACTCACTAATTGAGGTAGTTTAATATGATAGTAGGAGAAAGGATACTCGAGGTTTCAGGAACAAGGGTCCCGCAAAAAAGCGTGAAGGGACTGAACATAAACATTCAGCTAGAATCGGTTGAAATGAATGGTGAAAATGTAGAGATCACATACACGTACATTGCCGATTACAAGGATGATGTTGGAAACCTAAAGATCAAGGGTCTTCTGATTGCAAAGGAAGAGGAAAAGCTCACAAAGGAGATCATCTCTAAGTGGAAAAAGGAGAAGAAGATTCCAGATGAGTATGCCACTGTCGTCCTTAGCGCAGTAAATTACAGCGGAAGTGCAAACGGAACCCTGCTTGCAAGGGTACTTGGCCTGACCGCACCGTTGATTCCGCCAAGGATCCAGCTGAACAAGTCTAATTAAATCCTTTTTTAAACCTTTTTTAACACATTATTACCATGACTCGTTACTGGAGAGGGTATGCCGCCGGAGCAGCTGTGATGGCAGCATCGCTGACGGCACTTGTTCTTGCCAAGCCAATATCCAAAATCAGCCCGCAGGCCGAGACCATCTGCGTTTTGGCAGATTCATGCGGACCAGCTTCCAGAGACATCTCATCATCTCATTTTAATCCGGGCTGCGGTTACTGCGGCGACCTAAAGCGTCAGCCGTCCGAGACCCGGGAAAGCTGCCCAATTGATTTCACATGCGGCAACGGCAAACTCGATTCAGGCGAATTCGCAGCCATAGTCAAGACCCCCAAAGGATACAAATACGGCGTTGTGGATAAGGAGGAATCATGCGATCCGTTATCGCTCTATTACTGTCCCCAGGACTGCCATAAGGAAAAACCCGTTGCAATATCCCAGAGCGCAAGCAGCAGATGCGGACCTGAAATGTCCGAGGTGAAAAAAGACGGCAAGCAATTCTGCATCGACAAGTGGGAAGGATCGCTCGAATATCCTGACGGAACGCAATATCCATACTACAAGATGCCCCCGAATCCGATCGGGGAGCTGAAGGCAGTATCAAAGAAGGGAGTGTTCCCCCAGGTCCAGATGTCTCTTGAAACAGCCAAGCAGGCGTGCGGCAACGCCGGAAAAAGGCTTTGCGAATACAAGGAATGGATGTCTGCATGCCTGGGAAACACAAAAAAGGCAGCATACCCGTGGGGTGGATGGAATGAGGTACCCGGAAAATGCAACTATGACAAGCAGGGAGAATTCCAGAGGAAACTCGGAGTAAAAAGCCCTCCCCTGCACCTATTTTCAAGATGCAACAGAGGCAAAAGAGTGCCCGGCTCGTTCTTTGATGAAAAAATTGATCCGGACGGAACGCTCTACCACAACGGGAACCCGATCGATCTTTCGCAATATCCAAAATGCTCAAGCAAAAAGGATGAAATGTACGTCTGGAACCATACCAAGAAGCTTTTCTGGGATGAAAGGCTTGCACAGATACATGTTGGTATGGAAGAGACGGGAAGCTATCCGGAATGCACCAGCGAATTCCAGGTATATGACATGATCGGATCGGTCAACGAGCTGGTCGCGACGCTTTCAGCCAAGGGAAAGGCGCAGTTCAAGGGAGGCTATTTCCTTGACGCGACCCAAAACAAGCCCGGATGCATGTATACCACGGCAGCGCATGAAACTGACTACCGGGATTATTCCGTAGGATTCCGCTGCTGCAAGGATTAGGCCCAGACAGCGCTTCTTTTCAGCACGAAGAACAAAGCCTTGTGGAATTCAAGCTCTACTATTTCATCGACTTCGAATTCCTTTGTTTCCATTTCCGGAACTGCAGGGACTTTTTCTATGAACTTTATTCTCTTCCTCTCCCCTCTTAATCCAGCTTCTGCAAAAGGGTTGAAATTGTCTATCTCATCTATTATCTTTGCGACAAGACCGGTTTCACCATGTATGGAATTAGGAACCCGGATCAGCTTGGAAAGGTCCTGCGTGACTGCAACATCGGTATTCACCGAACTGATTGCGAGGTCCCTGGCAACAAGGCTGAGCCTTCCCAGGAGATCATCAAGTTTCAGCGTGGTTTTGCTGTAATTGCCCTCCTTGATCCCCTCGATGAAGAAGTCCCTTTTTTCCGGCTTTGAAAATACCCTTGAAATCCTGTTCGGCTCATTCTCAAGGATCCTGATGAGGCTCCGTGCAAACCTCCCCCTGTATCCTCCCTCATCAGGCCTCGGCCCGATCAGCTTCCCGCCCTTTTCCCTGTTCGGGAAGAAGTCGAGGTAGTTGAGACCTGTTCCCATAACATAATCGACAAGCTCCCTCCTCTCTTCCCCGCCGATCATGATGTATTTCGGATCCCTTACGTGGACATGGTATCCCCTGTTGCCGGAAAACACTATAGTCACGTGCTCCCTGTCAATTCCGAAATCATTGATTATGAAATCCTCTACAAGCCTCCTGATGTCGTCCTTCATGCCCTCGAGCTGTGAATATGCGCCGTATTTTCCCTCCGCATGGATATCAAGGTCGAATACGATATCTGCATACATCCATTTTTTTCTCTGTATGGGTGTCGCACCGGGAAATTCATAGTATGCAGTTGAGTGCGATACGAACATCGGGGTGTTGCTGCATAGGTAGTTTCTGAATTCCGATACGTTTGCGAAGTTCAGGTGCCTCGCATCTATCTTCTTGTTGTTCCCGATACCGAACTCCCTTTTTTCTATTCCTGGGATGCGGATATCGGCAGTCTTGTAGTATTCTGCAAAGATGTCCTTGATGTTCATGCTATCGCCTTTTTCCTCCCCTCGTCTATTGCATGCCATTTTATCGGGTTCCCGATCCTGCACACTGCACAGCATAGCCCGTAGCTCATGATGGTGGAACAGGATGGGACCTTGTATCCCTTCTTCATTGCGTGTGCCACCTGGTAGCGTGTTATCTTCTCGCTGAAATCCGGCAGTCCGGAGTAAATTTCGGTTATCTGGTCCTCATTCATCCCTATTGCTATCAGGTATGTTGCAAGGTACCACCTGGCGGTGTGCGGAAGGTTCTGGTGCTTCTTTATGCTTTCGAAAAGCTTCATTATGCATGGCGGATGGTCTCCTTCCTTCACCTTGATCTTTGTCTGGTGCTTTGGGAGTTCTGCAATCAGTTCCTCCCCGGCTTTCTTTATCGCTTCGGGCGGGTCCTTCACCCTGGGGATGTCTTCAATGTGCTTTTTCACGCCTTCCTCTATCAGCCTGAGCAGTTCATTCTTATTCACCTCGACAGTGCCATTCCTGATCCTTCTGTTTATCAGCCTGTACGGGGTGTCCTTCGGACAGTATTTCAGGTATGTGGGGATATCAATGGAATTATCGCCAAATTCTATGCCGAAATGCCCTGCAATCTCCCTGATAGTGCTGTCATCCTCGCTGTTGAGGTACTTGCTTACCTTCTTCGATTCGTTTACCGCGAACCTGTTGGTTATGAACTGGTTTGACAGGGCACCAAGCATTATCCTTGCTGCTGCAAATGAAGCGATTTCCTCCTTTATCTCGGATTCGTCATAGACGACCCTTCCCGCCCTGTCCCCGGAGAGGGCTTTCTTGACCCTTTCAATACCCATCCTTATTATCCTGTCATTCAGTTCAACATCTGCTATCCTCTGTTTTGCTCTTTCGGAAAAAGGGTATTTCAAGGCAAAATCCATTATGGGTATTCTCAAAACTTGTTTTTATTTGAAATGGTTTTGACGATCTCGTATCCAAGGTCGAAGAGCAGGATTCCGAACAGGTAGTCGAACCTTCCGATGAAGATGAAAGGGATCCCGGCGATCTTCAGGAATGGCCGATATTCATTGAGGAACCTAAGTTTCCCGACGTAATCAATCTCATCAAGGAATGCCATGAGCAGGAAATACCCGAAAAACAGGATGTCTATCTCAGGAAGCTGGTAGAAGAATGCAATCAATACTGCGCTGAGGAAGCCGATCCTGTGGGAGAGGGTATCTATCTTCTTGCTGAGTATCTGGGCGATCAGGGCTGCAAGAAACAGCGTGGAAAAGGATGCGTTCGCGATCAGGTATCCGATTATCGCACCGTAGAGTATCGCGAATCCGTATTTTGATATGTGCCTGCTTTTCCTGTCATCCTCGAGCCAGTCCACTATCTTTACGAGGGCGCCAGAAAGCAGCGCCAAAAAGAATATCACCATCTGCTCATCTCCAGTATCATCGGCAACGCTATCGTAGCATCGCAGTCAACCGTCACATGTCTTGCCTTCTCCTTAATCTTTCCCCATGATATCCCCTCGTTGGTCCTCGCGCCGCTAAGGGACCCGTCCCACGGGCTTGCAGTTGTAACATAAACAGCGCTGTCGAATCCTCCGCGAAGCAGGTTAACGCCAATAGCATGGTGCTTTGAAATCCCCCCGCCAAGAATAAGCCCGCCAGTCTTCTCTGCATTGAGCGAAATCTGCGAAAGATCATTCATGTCCTTCGTGACATCGATCGAAAATTCCCTGTTCTTCTGCTTGTAAAAATGAGCCTGCAGTCCTATTGCTGAATCGGTTATGCCAGGACAGAAGACAGGGATATCATTCCTGTTGGCCCAGTAGAGGAACGAGCTCTCATCAGTCTTCTTACCGATCTCCCTTGCGATCTCGCTGGGGGAAACAACGTTGTCCATTTCAGAAAAAATATCCTGCATGAATCCCTCAAGGTATACATAGCATTCGTTCGGAACGAGTATGTTTCCTATCCTGTTTGTGCCTTCCTCATGGAGCAAGGCATCATCCATCACGAAGTCCCCGAGAAGGTAATCCTTTTTGCATCTTATTAGGTCATGGTCAAGGCTGCCTCCTGCCGTGATGATCGCACTTACCTTCTTTTCCCTGCAGAGCTTTGCAAATATCCCGCGCAGCCCTGATGCTACCATATTCGAAGTGAATGTTAGGAATACGGTTGAATCCTCCATGTCATCCAGGATCTCTGCTGCAATCGCGATGTTCGTTCCCTGGAATCCCATGTGCCTGAAATCCTTTTTTTCAAAATCGAAATCATTAATCTTCATTTTACAACCTTCATGTATGCTCTTGGCAGCATGTCAACAAGATCCGTTGCGCAGTAATTGTAACCGTGGTCCTTCATAAGCATATCTCCTGCCTTCTTCACTATCCTTGATGCAAGGATGCATGAATCCATTGCATCCCTCTTGCAGTAAAAAGATGCTGCAAGGGCGGCAAGTACATCCCCCGTTCCGCCCTTGGTAAGCCCCGGATTTCCGCCTTTGACAGTCACTGTTTTTTCCCCGTTGCTGACAATGTCTGCCCTTCCCTTCTTCAGGATCGTTATCTTATGTTCCGATGCCGCCTTCTTTACGTTTTCCACACTTCCTTCCATATCGAACAGCGCCCGGAACTCCCCTTCATGCGGGGTAATTACTGCTCCTTCTGGGATTTTTTTCCTTAGCCCGTCGCCGTCCATAACGAGCCTTCCTCCAGGCGGCCTGATCTTTGACTTCCATATCCCGTTTCCAAAAAGGGTGCAGTCGCAATCACCCGGCCCTACAATCACCTCCGGGATAGATTTCACTGCAGCAATAAGCATGCTGTCATTCTCCCCCGGCTGGAAATACACCAGGTCAACAAACCGCCTCGCACCAAGTATCGCAAGGAGCGCAGCTCCGTGGTATCTCTTCGAACCTGCGATTATCATGAGCTTTCCGTTCTCCCCCTTGTGCGAATCGAGTTCATGCATGCCAAACAATCCCCTATAAGTATTAAAAAATCATTTTCCATTTCTATCTGATGGTTGCAATCGGAGTAAGTGAAGGAGAATTAGTTTCAATAGAGCCCAAGTATCTCACGAGACATGGTCTTATCGCAGGCAGCACAGGCTCCGGAAAATCCCGGGCGATGCAGGTTATGGCAGAGCAGCTTGCAGACAAGGGGGCAAATGTATTCGTTTCCGATATCAAGGGCGATGCGTCCGGATTCTGCATGAAAGGAGCGGCCAGTGATAGGAATACAAAGGCGCCATATCAGCCCCACGGAATAGAAACGAATTACTGGAGCCTTAGCGAGCGGTTCATCCCGCTGCGTTTTTCTTTGAGCACGGCAGGGTCGGTGCTGATCTCGAAGCTGCTATCGCTCAATCCCACGCAGGAAAGCCACCTTTCACTCGCATTCTCATATTCAAGGAAAAACGAAATGCCGCTCGATTCTCTTGACGATCTCCTTGCCATCCTTGAGACCATGCTTGAAAAGAAGGCAAGGGGAATAAGCAAGTCGAGCATTTCCGTAATCGAGAGGAAGATACTTGCCATGCAGGAATCCGGCCTCGATTCCCTCTTTGGAAAACCTGAGCTGAAGATCAAGGATGTAACCGGAATGAACGTTCTTAACCTGAGCGATTCGAGGAAGAACATGCTCGCATCCATTGCCCCTGCATTCCTTCTCCAGAAGCTTTTCGACAACCTTCCAGAAAAGGGGGATGTCGACTTCCCCGAATTCGTGATATTTTTCGATGAGGCGCATTACCTCTTCAAGGATTCCAACAAGTCTTTGGTGGATCTCATGGTCACCATCCTGAAACAGATAAGGTCCAAGGGCGTCTCGGTTTTCTTCGTAACCCAGGATGTAACAGACCTCCCGGATGATATCCTCAGCCAGCTTTCAACGAAACTAATCTTTTCACAGAAGGTCTTCACGCAAAAGGGCATAAAGAGGCTCCGGGCCCTCGCATCATCATTTCCTGAATCGGATGTCGATGTGATGGAGGAGCTAAAGATGCTCTCACCGGGAAACGCCATCATATCGACGCTTAATGAATCAGGAAACCAGACCGAACCGAGGAAAGTATCAATCTTTGCACCTGCAACGACCATGGAAGTGGTCGAGGACCAGGTACTTGCAGAGGCTACGGATCCGAAGCTGATGGAGAAATATTCCAGGAAAAAGACATACATACCAAAAAAGACGGAAATAAGGGCGCAGCCTGAAAAAAAGAAAGACAGCTTCAAGTTTTTCCTTAAGCTGCTTGATTTCATAATCCGGGCTTTTTCGAAAATTCTCACTGCAATGGTTGCAAAGCCGGGAAAGCATATTTTCAAGTACCTTACAAAAAAGCCCGTCAGGATAATCTATCTCCTGCTGTTCCTGCTGCTGGTCTATGTTATACTGATAAATTGGAGCATCATCGAAAGCGCCCTGGCAGCGCTTGATTTTACAGGTACTTCCTGATTACGGCATTCAGTTTCCGTGCCTCTGCCAGTGGATCTTTGGCGAAGGCAATCGAGGAAGATGCATTTATCCTGTGGATGTAAGGGTTCGGTTTTATCGCTTCCATCACCATCTCAAGGTCCCCTCCCTGGGCTCCTATTCCGGGAATCAGCATCGGTACCCTGTTTTCAGTTATTTTTACGATTCTTTTTATTGCGTCGCTTGTAGCACCGACTACGATTCCGCATTTCCATTCAACTGCCTTCCTGGCTACTTTTTCATAAAGGAGCTCATCCCCGCAAGCAAGTTCCTGGAAATCCTTTGCCCCAGGATTGGAATTCCTGCACTGGATATAGGCAATTTTGCCCTCCCTGAGGAATGGTTCGACGGAATCATGCCCCATATAAGGATGCAATGTGACTGCATCTGCCTGCCAGAAGTCATACACTTCTTTTGCATATGCCAGTCCGGTCTTTCCGATGTCCCCGCGTTTTGCATCGAGGATTACAGGTATCTTTCCCCTGTAATGCTGGATAATGTTTTCGAGATTGTACAGGCCCTCGAAACCATATTGGGCAAAAAATGCATAGTTAGGCTTGATTGCTGAAATCTCTTTCTCGTCCAGAAGCATGTCCACCATATCCTGGTAATGGCCGGAAATGTCGACTACATCGATGTTCAGTTTTGAAATATCAGGATCGATTCCGAAACAAAGCACCGTCCTGTTCTCCTTTGCTATCTCTTCCATGTGTATTACTAAGTTTAATCAAAATTTAAATGTTTAGAAGAATGCAATTTTTGATCAGGTTTTTAAAAGCCAACGATGGAATAAACAAACAATTAGGTTAAATATGGGGTTATAGTATAACCAGGTTAGTACGGCAGGCTCCAGATCCCGCCGCTTATGCGGCAATGTGAGGCCGTAACCTGCATATCGGGGTTCGAATCCCTGTAACCCCAAATTATGGTTGATATATATGAAATACGTAATCCTTGCAATTCTGCTGGTTTTGGCCGGATGTGTTTCGACTCCGGAAGTGAAAGGGAATGATACAGTTCCGGTAATTACTCCAGTAAACGGTACAAACGTCACTGATGTCATGAACACGACCCCTCCTCTAATAAATTCAGGCCTTCCGGATATCCTTGAACTGGGAGATATTGCGAGGGTGAACTATATCCTCTGGGTCAACGGTACGGTGCAGGATACGAATATCGAGGAAGTTGCAAGGGAAAATGGCATATACACGATTACGAGGACATACGAACCCATGGAATACGAAGCTTCATTCGACAGCGGGCTTATCAAGGGCTTCATCATCAACACTCTTGGAATGGAATTGAACGAAACAGTCAAATTCCAGGTTGATCCGGCAAGGGGCTACGGGCCATACGATCCGACCAACAAATTCTCCATACTGAGATATTACAACAGGAGTTTCTTCGAAGTAGTTCCGCGGGCGGATATCGAGGACCTCTTTGCTGAACAGAACATTACCATAGAAGAGGGAACCGCCTTCAAGCAGCCATCCGGTGATGTGGTGATCCAGAATGTCACCAACGATACAATTACGCTGTTCTACGTGCTCGTTCCAGGGACCGAGTTCATGCTCTACAATGCACTCCCGCAAAAGGTAGTATCAACCAATGAAACAACTGCGGTGATAGAAAACAACTACCTGCTTGGAGACTATTATTACGTCCCGCACCCGCAGACGAGCCAGATGACGCTCTGCAAAGTTTCAGATAAAACCAACGAGTCCATAACGTTCGACTGCAATCACAGGCTTGCAAATGAGACCCTGACATTCCAGGTTACCTTGGTGGACTTGTTCAAGAAAGGTTGATATGGAATACCAGGCACTCACGAGCGATGAGGTATTCAGGAAGTTCCAGACTTCTAGGGAAGGCCTCACTGAAAAACAGGTGGAAAAGCGGCTCATGGAGCATGGGCCGAACTCCGTGTTCATCGAGAGGAAGATCTCGCCGCTTTCCATATTCATCGACCAGTTCAAGAACGCGCTCGTCCTTGTGCTGCTTTTTGCCGCAATAGTCTCGCTTGTAATATCCTATCTTGACGAACATCCTGACTACATAGATTCCATTCTTATCTTTGCGATAGTCATCGCGAACGCGGTATTCGGGTTCTTCCAGGAGTACAAGGCAGAGAAGACCATCGAGGCTCTGACCCGGATGGCGGCCCCGAAAGCGACAGTAATCCGGCATGGCAAGGAGATGGAGATCCCTTCAGAAGAAGTCGTTCCAGGTGATCTTCTTGTGATCCATGAGGGCGACAAGGTCGCTGCTGATTCCAGGATAATAGAGGCACATTCGCTCCACTGCGATGAGTCGCAACTGACTGGAGAGAGCATCCCTGTCTTCAAGAACGATGAGATTCTCCCGGAACAGATCCCTCTTGCAGAAAAGAAGAACATGCTATTCATGAATTCCGTAATCACCAGGGGCAGGGGATTTGCTGTGGTGGTTGCGACCGGACTCGAATCGGAAGTAGGAAAGATAGCAAAGGAGATCTCCACAACGCCGACAAAAATCACCCAGTTCCAGCTGGAAATAGAGGATGTCGGAAAAAAGATAATGTTCATTACCCTGTTCGTTCTGCTGATTATAGTGTCGACGGAATTCCTCCTTCGTACCGGAGACCTGCTCTACATCTTCCTTGCCGCAGTTGCACTCGGAGTTGCTGCGATTCCCGAAGGGCTTCCAGCCGTAGTTACATTGTCTCTTTCGATTGCTACCAACAGGATGCTCAAGGAGAACGCACTGACAAGAAGGCTTTCAACGGTCCAGGATCTGGGGTCCGTAGACATAATATGTTCCGACAAGACAGGGACTCTGACTGAGAACATCATGACGGTGACAAGGATATATATCCCGGGATTCACCTTCCATGTCACCGGTTCAGGGCTCTCAAAGGAGGGGAAGTTCCTTTCCGATGAAGGGAAGTCAGATGACCTTGAGACGATCCTCAAATGCGCGGCACTCTGCAACGATGCAAAGGAAAACGAGGGGTTCAAGGGCGACCCGACTGAAATAGCACTTCTCCTTCCGGTCTACAAGGCAGGTCTCGATCCGGAACAGATCAGGCTGAGGAATCCCAGGACTGCCGAGGAGCCGTTCTCATCGGAGACCAAGATGATGAGCACAACACACGGAAAGATCACTTATCTCAAGGGCGCCCCGGAATCCATAATCGAGAAGTGCAACAAGGTCAAAACGAAGTCAGGCATCAAGAAGCTCACCAATAAGGAAATCTCGGAAATATCCGGCATGAATGTCGATATGGCCAAATCCGCCCTCAGGGTTCTGGGTTTTGCATATGAAGAGGGCGATGAGACAGTCTTCCTTGGCCTTATGGGGATGATAGATCCCCCGCGAAAGGGAGTAAAAAGCGCCATCCGCGACTGCAGGTCTGCAGGTATAAAAGTGCTGATGATTACCGGTGACAACAAGTTCACGGCAGCAGCAATAGGACATGAACTTGGGTTCAACAACAAGGTGGTGACCGGGTCGGAACTGGACCAGATGTCGGAAAAGGAGCTTTCTAAAGTGGTGGAAGCTTCGGAAATCTATGCGCGCACGAGCCCGAAGCACAAGGTGATGCTTCTCAAGGCCCTCCAAAGCAATGGGCACATCGTATGCATGACAGGCGACGGAGTGAATGACGCAGCGGCCATCAAGAATTCTGATGTAGGCATCGCGATGGGAATAAGGGGCACGGAAGTCTCAAAGCAGGCAAGCGACATGATCCTCCTTGATGACAATTTCATAACCATCAGGAACTCGATTTCAGAAGGAAGGGCAAGTTTTACCAATGTGCGGAAATTCGTCACCCTTCTCATCGGAGCTAACACATCCGAAGTCCTTGCTGTTTTTGCAGCGACTATCTCTCCGTTGGGCCTCTCATCCAAGATTGCCATCCAGCTTCTTTGGATCAACCTGCTAACAGATGGCCTTCCTGCACTTGCACTCGGCGCCGATCCTGCAAGCCCGGACATCATGAAGATGAAGCCGCGGCCGAAAAAGGAGCGGATCCTGAGCGGGGAAGTGATGAAATTCATTACGATAATGGGGATCACGGAAACAATCATCGTCATTCTGCTCTATGCGTTTTATTTCATCAATGACACCCTGGTGATGGCGCAGACAATGTTCTTTACGGGTTTCGTTATATTCGAAAGCATCAGCGTATACCTGGTCCGGTGGAGGTACAATACACCGTTCTTCTCAAACAAGTGGCTGCATCTGGCAGTGCTTTTCACCCTTGCCCTCCAGCTTATAGTTCTATATACCGAGGCAGCATCCTGGTTCAATGTAGTCCCGATAGGAATTGCAGACTGGTCGATCATAGCGGCCTTCAGCGTGGCATTCATCGCAATCGTGACCCTGTTGTCTAGGCTCACGGACAAAAGATAAGTTTATATTTATTTCCATCAACAATAACATTATACATAAGTTATCTCGTTTTAGATTAATTTATAAAGATTAGTGGCGAAGTTAAACCATTAATTCTCCCAAGATGGTATTATGGATAGCGTGAAGCAATCTCAAGGTGTTCAAACGGGAACGACAACGGTCGGCCTCGTTTGCAAGGATGGAGTTGTTCTTGCAAGTGACAGAAGAGCAACGATGGGCTATTTGATAGCAAGCAAGGATATCGACAAGATTTATGCAATTGACGACCGCATTGCAATGACAATTGCAGGAAGCGTCGGTGATGCACAGACCTTGGTCCGATGGATGAAGGCCGAGATAAAATTGTATGAACTGAAGCATGAGAAGCAGATGGGCGTCGAAGCGGCAGCTACGCTGCTTGGAAACATACTTGCCCAGCACAAGTTCTTCCCATTCTTTGTCCAGCTGCTGATTGGCGGCGTGGATGACAAGCCAAGATTGTTTTCCGTTGACATGCTCGGTGGCATCACCGAGGAAAAACTTACATCGACAGGAAGCGGATCTCCAATAGCATATGGTGTCCTTGAAGAGCTTTATGAAGAAAACAGGGACACGAAAACCAACCTTTCCGTTGCGGCAAAGGCAGTAAGCGCTGCGATGAAAAGGGATGCTGCAAGCGGAGAGCGCGTTGATCTTGTTGTTGTAACCAAGGACGGATTCGAAAGAAAATCCAAGGAATTCGTCCACAAAATACTGAAATAATTTTTATTTCTTATTCGGAGAGGTGTTTTATTGCATTTAAAGGATATTGTTAAGAAGATAAACGACATTATGCCAAAGAACTGTGAAGTCACAAAGGTAGAGCCTGAAGGACTTTCGACAGTCATATACATAAAGAATATCAGGGCATTCTATGAGAACGACCGGCTGATAAAGGAACTGGCCGGCGCCTTGAAAAAGAAAGTGACGATCCGTGTCGACCCAACAGAGCTCACGCCTGTAGATCGGGCAGAGAAGACGATCCGGGAACTCGTTCCGCATGAAGCGGAGATCAAGAAGATTACGTTTGTTCCTGACATGTGCGAAGTGCGAATCGAGGCAATCAAGCCAGGCCTTGTGATAGGAAAGGGCGGATCAATCCTCAAGGAGATCATGCTCCAGACATCATGGGCCCCGGTCACCCTGAGGTCGCCCACTATGCCTTCAGCCACGCTTGAAGGCCTCAGGAAGAGCGCTGTTGTTGAAGCTGCCGACAGGAAAAAATTCCTTGTAAATATCGGAAAGAAGATCTGCCAGAGCCCTCCATCAAGCGACTGGATAAGGGTTATGGCACTCGGTGGGTTCAGGGAAGTGGGGCGTTCATGCCTGCTTGTCCAGACTCCCAACAGCAAGGTGCTTATCGATGTAGGTGTCAATCCGGCAACATCGGATCCTACCAAAGCATATCCATACCTCAACATGACCGGATTCTCGCTCGAGGATATCGATGCCGTGGTAATCAGCCACGGACACATGGACCACATGGGATTCCTCCCGTTCCTTTTTGCTTACGGGTATGAAGGGCCTGTATACTGCACCCCTCCTACCAGGGATTTCATGACTCTTCTTCAGCAGGATTACCTTAATCTCTGCAACAAGGTCTTCAACGTCGATGCTCCCTACAAGAAGAAGGACATACAAAAGGAACTGCGAAACGTGATTACGGTCGACTATGAAGAGGTCGTGGACATCACGCCTGAAATCAAGATGACCCTCTACAATGCAGGGCACATTCTCGGAAGTTCATCGGTCCATCTGCATATCGGGGAAGGGGCGCATAATCTTGTCTATTCTGCGGATATCAAGTTCGGATTCACGAGGCTTTTCGATCCTGCAAATACGAGATTCCCGAGGCTCGAGACGCTTTTCATTGAATCTACTTACGGAGGAAGGAACGACATTTCCGTAAACAGGTTCGAGTCGGAAAAGAGGCTCATGAGGATCATCAAGGAGACCTCCGAAAAGAGGGGAAAGGTCCTGATACCGGCCTTTGCTGTCGGAAGATCCCAGGAACTGATGCTTGTAATCGAAGAATATGCCAGGAGGGATCCGGATTTCAACATGCCCGTATATATCGACGGAATGGTCCTCGAGGCATCAGCCATACACACCGCATACCCTGAATACCTCAGGGAACAGCTGCAGAGAAGGATACTCTCGGACAGGAGTCCGTTCGAATCGCCCATATTAAAGGTCGCGAAAGGAACGAACAAGAACGACCTTGTCGAGATCGACGAGTCAGCCATAATCATAGCTCCTTCCGGTATGCTTACCGGAGGTCCGTCCTACGAATACCTCAAGCTTCTTGCAGATGACGAGAAAAACACGCTTGTCTTCTGCGGTTACCAGAGTGCGCTTTCCCTCGGAAGCAAGATACAGAGGGGACAGAAAGAAGTCCCGATGCTCGGTGATGATGGAAAGATGAAGGGCCTTAAGATCAACATGCGGGTTGAAACCGCGGAAGGATTCTCCGGCCACAGCGACAGGGCGCAGCTCATGGCGTATCTTAAGAACCTCAGGCCGTCGCCCGAACACGTGTTCACGATGCACGGCGACTGGAACAAGACCGACGAATTCGCCAGGTCGATCGGATCGATGATGAGAAAGGATTCAAGGGCGCTTGCCGATCTTGAGGCAATCAGGCTCAAGTAGCCTTTCTTTCGGCCTCATGAACCTCCCACGGATACACTATCCAGGAATTACTGGTCTCAACGAAATAGTCCGGCTTGTAGCTGGAGTGGGGCTTGTAATGGAGTGTCGCAGTCTTTACTTTGTTTCCCTTTAGGAGTTCCATTGCAGTGACGAGGCTTTTTCCTGAGTCGCTGACATCATCAACGAGCAGTATCTTCAAGCCCTCAAGTTTCGGAAGCTCCTGCGTGATTGCCGGCCTGTCTTTGCGTTCATTGATCCCTTTGTAGAATTCCATCCCCAGTATCAGCACTCTCTTTCCAAGTATGTCGCTGAGTATCCTTGCAGGAACCAGTCCTCCCCTTGAAATCCCTACAATTACATCAGGCTCGAAATCGATCATCCCAGCAAGCCTTTCGCAATATTCTATCGTCGTTTCCCAGTTTATCTTCAGGATGTCCATGACCTATGAAAACCCTAAGAAGGATTTTAAATACTTTCCAAGCTATACCGGATAATGTTTTTCATGGACGAAGAAGAGGACTTTGATGATGACGACTTCGAAGATGAAGACTGGTCAGAAGAATAATGGTGGTTTTATGTTTGATGAAGAAGAAGACTGGGAAGATGAGGATGCAGAAGAGGAAGAATGGGAAGAGGAAGAGGACGAGTGACCATGATCGACGAGGAAGAGGATGAGGATTTCGAAGATCCTGAAGCCGAAGACGATGAATGGGAAAACGACCAAGAAGAATATTAGTTTTTATTTTTTTAAGGGCCCGTAGCTCAGAAACTTTTTGGAAAAAAGTTTCACAAAAACGTACTGTCCAAATCGTTGAGTAGCTTGGATAGAGCGGCAGCCTTCTAATTAGATAAGAAGACAGCTGTAGGCCGGGGGTTCAAATCCCCCCGGGCCCGAATCAAATTACCCAGATTCTGAGCCCAGGTTCCCTTACCAGCGTCTGTTGAACTATTGCTTGTGCCTCATTCCTGATATCAAGGTCCTCATGTTCCTTGGATATCCTCTGAAGCTCTATCAAAGACTCGATTTTTGTAGTTGTATCTCCGTTTCGGATCCTTCCATAGAGGACCTTTGTAATCGGGAGCTTGACGTTCCAGATGCCGCCCAGGTTCCTGACCGCTATCATGGCCTTTTCGATCCTGAAAATCATGTCGCGCTGTTCAGACGGCCTAGCATCATCGAGTGCGGCAAGTTTTTTTGCACTGTTATACAAATCCAGCGCCTCGCTTACTATCCTTGATTTTGGATCATCGTACTTTCGCAGTTTATGGGTCACAATAGTAATTACAGTCGAATCACTATGAACGATCCTTCTCTCCTTTTTGAGCTCTTTTTTCAATTCGCCCATTTTTTGGTCCAGAAGTTCCCTGAACCTGTATGAACCTGAGGGCATGCTTGGCTTTCTTGGGACTTCAAGGTCGTTACTGGGAACAGGAATGGAGCCCTCAAGAACAGTGGAAGTCATTGGTTCCTTGCTAATCCTGGCCCTGATTAGGGACTTCCTTATTGTTTTTGGACGCCCAGGCCTAACAGTGGGCGTTTCCGTCTTGGGGACTGCTGCCATTACAGGGTAATGGACAGCAAAAATATATAAATATTATATCTTCAAACAGATTCGATCATTTTCCACCAAAACTACATCTTTATATTAACTATTGAGCTAATTCCATTCATTCTATTCCTTTAGGTGATATGATGAATCTTGAAGAAATCAGCGACATGTTGGAAAATCTTGTTAATGATAACACAGTTCCAAAAAACATCAGAAAGGCACTCTCCGAGGCGCGGACAAGGATTGACAGTGACGAGGAGAAGAACGTCAAGGTCAGTGCGGCAATATATCTAATCGAATCGATTACTGAAGACATAAATATGCCTCCTCACGCAAGGACCCAGATATGGGCAATAATCAGTGCTCTAGAGTCTGTAAAATGATTGGTGAACTGACAAACAGGGGAATCAGACTTTCGGTCGATGCAGAGGAAGCATTATCAGGAAACACCTCGGCTGACCTGCTCCAGAAGATACTCGAACTGAAGAAACCATTCATAACAAAAGAGGATATTGTACCATTTATCAGGAAGGTGGAAGTCACCAGGCCCTCTTATTTTCATCCTGAGGCAAGGGAACATTCAGCTGACATAAAATTCGACCACAAGCTGGATGTCACAGGAAAATCAAGAACAAAGGGCGGCGTTGACAATTTTGTAAGCTTCTTCAAGAACCGATATGAACGCCTTGCAAGGATGCTGCGAAGGACCGGATCCGGAGACAACATCGACCTTTGCGACGTAGCACGCCACAAGGACGAGAAGGCTAGGATAATTGTTCTAATAAGCGAGATCCGGGAGACAAAGAAGGGCAACCTGCTCCTCGAAGTTGAGGATCTTACAGGCCAATTCAAGGTTGTAATATCTGACTCGAAATACAACGAGAAGGTGATGGACAAGGCAAGGCGCATCATCAAGGACGATGTCGTTGCAATATCAGGAAAGCTCCTGGAGCCCTTCATGATCGCAGAAGACATTGAATGGCCCGATCTCCCTGTCATCCGGGAGAAGAAGAGATCTGAAAACGACCTTGCAGTCGCCTATCTTTCAGACATCCATTTCGGCTCGAACAATTTCCTTGCAAAGTACCTCGAGCTATTTTCAGACTGGCTCCACGGTAAGGGGGAGGCGAAACAGATTGCATCAAAGGTGAAATACCTCCACATTGCAGGGGATGTTGTCGACGGTATCGGAGTGTATCCCAACCAGGAGAAAGAGCTGCTTGTCAAGGACATCTACAAACAGTATGAGATGTTCGACGATTTTGTAGAGGGCCTGCCTGACCATATAGAGGTTATCGCAGGACCTGGCAACCACGATGCGGTAAGAAGGGGAGAACCCCAGCCTGCAATGGGAAAGGACCTTATCAGGAGCGATATCCACAGGGTCGGAAACCCCTGCAGCTTCTCTGTCGAGGGGATCCGTCATCTCATGTACCATGGCACCTCGATGGATTCGATTATTGCGTCTGTGCCGAATCTCTCATACAACCAGCCAGAGACGGTGATGACTGAATTCCTCAAGAGGAGGCATCTTTCCCCCATATACGGCGGAAACCTAATAATCCCGGAAAACATCGACTACATGGTCGTGGAGGAGCCTCCGGATGTACTCCATTCGGGCCATGTCCACAAGAACGGATACACCCAGTACCGGGGCACACTGGTTATCAATTCCGGGACGTTCCAGGACCGTACCGATTTCCAGGTCAAGCAGGGCCATGTTCCAACTCCTGCGCTCGTTCCTGTCCTGGAACTCAAATACGGAAGGCTCCACACCCTTGATTTCAAGTCTTAGACGAAGATATGTTTATAAACTTAGACTGCAAATTCTCTCCATTATTCGTGGTGATCAAATGGCCAAGTATCTTATAGCGCGACAACTCTCAGGAAAGAAGTTAGTAACTAACGAAGGAGAAGACTTCGGTAGACTCGTTGATATATCTGTTAATGAAGTTACAGGAAGGATCGAAAGCATGGTAGTAGAGCCGAATCCGGATTCCGACCTCGCAAACAAGATGAGGAAGGATGACGGAATGGTCCACATCCCCTATGAAAGCGTGCTTGCCTGCGGGGACTTCATAATCGTTGAAAAGAGGAACATGACCTACTAATTTTTTTATACACTTTTATCATATTCTATTTATGTCAAATATCATGGCCGGGATAGACGAGGCCGGCCGGGGACCCGTAATAGGCCCTCTTGTCGTATGTATCGCATTCTGCAGGCGCGAGGATGAAAAGCATCTCAAGGATATAAATCCAAGGGATTCGAAGAAACTTACTCCAAAGCAGAGGGAGGATACCTACCAGAAACTGAAGAAATTTGTCACATTCAGGTGGGTAGAAGTAAGCGCTGCCGACCTGAACAGGCTGATGAAAGACCTCTCGCTCAACGACATCGAGGCAAGCGTCATGGCAGAACTGATAAAGGACCTGAAGGAAGGGGACATTATGATCGACATGCCGGACCGCTATTCCTGGACATTCAGGGAACGTATGGCCAAGTTCGGAGTGACAAAGTTCGAGGCCGAACATAAAGCAGACGACCACTATCCTATAGTCGCAGCAGCTTCCATCTGCGCAAAGATCATGAGGGACAAGAAAATACAGGAGATTCAGGCGGCAACCTTTGATTTCGGATCGGGATATCCGTCCGACCAGAAGACAATTGAAGCATTGAGGGACAAGGAAAAAATGAAGAAACTGGTCCCCTTCATCCGCCAGCGCTGGAAGACGATAGAGGACCTGAAACAAACAAAATTAGTCTAACTGAAATAAGTTCCAGTACATTCCTGGCCTTGCCAGTCTGAAGTTGCGAACTGACCCGATTTCCATCTTTCCAGCATATCCTGAAGGTCAGATCTTTCATAGTTGCAGGTTCCTTCCGTCCCGATCCTGGCATCATAAGCAGCCTGTTCTTCTGCAGAGACCTCGAATGCATTTTCAATATTGTCCATTTTTATGTAGAACTTGCATTTGGATCCATCTTTTCCGGTTATCTTCATTGTACTGGTCGTCTTCTGGAAAACCGCATCGGCAGTATAAACTATCTCGGAAGTTTCACAGCTTCCGGCTGCTCCAATGAAGCAGTCGAGATCTGTTCCACAATCCTTGGCAGAGGAAGTCTTTGCGACTTCCATACCGTTGCTTTCGGAAACAAGCGTTCCGGTCATTGCCCTGTGTGTTGTCGAGTAATATTCGCATTCAAAAGGCGCGTTTGCAGTTATTGTCTTGCTTGCTTTTGGAGCCAATACTCCGGTATCGAAGACCTGCTTGCCGTTCACGAAACAGGTTGCAGACCTCGGATATGCGCCCTTGTTTTCGAACGTTACAGTGTCGCTTACCATGACAGTGAGTTCAGCCGGGTCGTACGAGAAGTCGTTTATCGCGACCTTATATTCCTGCGGTACATATACCTCGGGCTCTGCGTACTGGACGGAGAAGCTTACCGACCTCCTTATGCTCGGGAAGTAGGCAGTCCTATCATTGTGCATCAGTTCCACCTCAACGTTATATTCGCCCTGGTCAATTTCGAAGTTGTATATCCTTCCTGCAAACTCAGTGCTTTCCCCGTTGATAGTTATCCTGTAATGGCCCTCGCCAACCTTCTTTGCTCCCCCTGGAGGCTTCAGGACAAGGTCCTGGCTGCTTAGTATGAGCGATGCTTCCCCTCCTTCTTCAGGGATTATCATCACCTCTCCATCCAGCGGGCCTGTTATTGCGAATGTCGGCACCTTTGGAGGGGGTGGCGGAGGTGGCGCTACGGTCTCGTTCTCGACAACCTGCTCTTCCCCGAATATGCATCCGCTGAACATGACGGACATGAACAGCATAGTCAGAATTATGTATTTCATGATCAGTTCTACTTTGCTTCATAATATAAACATTTCCCATCGCTTTAATTCCATGATTTCCGCCGTGATTTTTGATTTTGATGGTGTCATAGTAAGATCCGAAGGAATACACAAGAAGACATTCGAGGACCTTCTCAACATTTCTGTTCCGGAGGAGCGGTGGTACCAGGAATTCGCAGGAACAGGTTCAAGGAAGATCTTCAGGAAGCTTCTGGATGAGAACTCCCTGGAAGGGGATATCGACGATCTCGTAGAAAAGAGAAGGGCAATG
>JBNLBN010000009.1:9581-42356 GCA_050303335.1 Candidatus Micrarchaeia archaeon | reverse complement strand
CTGCCTCATCACCTGCTCGTTAGGCCTGATCCCGCGCTGGTGGAGAACAACGTCCCTTGCAAATCCTGCAAGCTCTTGCCCGTTCCGCAGGCCAAGCTGCTCTGCAACCTGGATTCCTACATCCTGCCTCATTGCAGTCGGTACTGTCACGTCCGCCCCGCTCACAATTTGTCCTGCAATGGATGTTGGCGACTGCTGGATTGTGGGTGGCGGTCCACCACCGGATGGAGGGCCCCCTGCCGGTCCCCCGCCACCTGGACTCGCGCTCGGAAGAAGCTGTGCGCCTGATTGCTGCTCTATTATCCTGATGCTCTGTTCATACCTGGTCCTCTGTGCAGGAGGGAGGCTGTCAAGATAATTCCTAAGATGCTGTCTTCTTTCCTGTCTCGTGAATGTTCCATCATTCCCGCTCATTCCAAGATATTCCCTGGTGAGATTTTCAGTATTCAAGCCGGAAAACCGCTGCTCTGCCTGGGGCCGTGGAGAGCCTCCGTCCACTGCCCGCTGGACAAGCATCTCGCGCATCATCTCATTGTAAGTATTGATGTGTGGATTGTCAACAAGCGGCCTGACAGTTCCATCGTCCCTTGGCTGTGCGGTAAGAGCGTCATTTAGCAGCCTTGAATCCGCCCCGCGCTCTTCAAGCACTACCACTTCGCGTGTTGAAAACACCGGATCTCCCGATAGCGGAGTAAGCGCTCCGGCATCCCAGAAAACAACATCCCCTGCCCTTCTCTGGACTCCATTAACTACCTGGTCCTGAGTAAGAACGGCAAACTGGAAATCTCCAATATCATAACCTGCCCGGATCATTCCATCATGCATAGCCCGGAGCTGGGCCATGGTATCATCAGTAACGAACTGCCGAATTTCTGCAACGCTCATCTCGTCAATGGCACGGCCGTGGATCCTTTCCATTCCTATTGCAGGATTTCCTTCGACATCAACGAATCCGAAAGTTTCAGGTCCAAGAGGCACTTCCCTTCCGTCAGGAAGCCTCACCCTTATCTGCGAGAGTATCTCAAGATTCCGAACCTCGTTTCGGGCCATTCCGAAATTCTGCTCGAAATTCCCGTTATCCGGATCAAGGAAAACCTTTGCAACGATCCTTCTTGGAACGCCGTTCTGCATTACCTCCACTTCATATACTGCGCATGACGATCTTACCATGTCCTCTAGGGGCCTTCCTGGGATCCTGTCCAGTCTCCCAAGTATTCTTGCCCTTTGCGCAGTTCGTAATGGGTTAGGGCCTTCAGGAACTTGCCTTTGCGGGAATGCCGGAGCCCTGTCCCTGGTTTGGAAATCAGCCGGATATCCCCAGGTGGATCTCTCCTGCCCGCCATAATAGTTAGTGTATCTGGACTGTTGAAGTGTAACAGTGTGCGGTCTTACAATCTCATCTGCTACGAATGCAATTGCATCCTGCTGCGACATGTTTCTTCGAGCCATGACCTGGTTGACCCTGTCAACTATCTGCTGCTCCTGCGGATTTGAAGCTCCGTGCTGCATGATTCCGGAAATCCTATGGATTTCCTGGGGCCCCCTGGTCATTACGTCAACGGTTCTTGAAAATAATCTTGCTTCCTGTGCTGTAAAAGTCGGCGCGGCCTGCTCGAACGGCGCAGTGTTCCCGCTCACCTGGGCAATTGCTATCTGCCTGATAGCATCTGCCCTCTGCGGTGAAATGCTGTCTCTCATCCCCCCGGATTCCTCGACGATATTCTGGCCCAGAGACCTTGCTATTCTCGTCCTTCCTGCACTGTCTGCACCGATGTATTCGCTTCCAGGACTCGTCATGTAATGGAGCGCCTCATATCTCGCCATGCCGTCAGGCTCCTGCATCCATTCACCGATCCGCTCCTGAGCCCTCTGCATCCTTGCTGGGTCGCCTGATAGCCAGTCGTCGGCAGCCTGCCTCACATCATCAGATGTAATGTTGATGCGCTCGGTAAGTATCTCCCGTGCAACCTCCTCCGGTGGTCTTCCGCTATTCCTGATCCTTTGCGCATCAGCATGGTGCGGGGACGTTGTATCAACATGTCCTGTGGCCTCCCGGACAAGGACATCCACTCTTGCAGGGGACGGCTGGTCGCTTCCTGTCATTGCAACAGGCTGCTCCCCATGTGCCAATCCAACTGCCTGTCCGGGCCGCAATTGGATTACCTGTCCTTCGGTTTGTACTGGCCTTGGCGTTTCACCAACAGCAATTGGGACTTCCTGTGCCTGTGCAATCGGAGGTACCGGTCTGTTCCCCTGAATCTCTGCACGGACTGTTTCAATAATTGCTGCTCCACCTGTCCTCCTGTTGGTCCGGTAGGCTCTGAATCTTGAATCAGTGCCCTGGGAATTCATAACGAATCTCCCGTCTCCTGTCAGCCTGCTCAATGATTGCTGTACCGCTTCGGGCAGCATATTGAATTGCCTTGCAACATCTTCGTTCGGCCTGATGCCGCGCTGATGCAAAACAAGTTCCCTTGCAAACTCGGCAAGATCCTGCGCATTCGTAAGGTTGAGCTCATCGATCATTTGGTATCTTTGCTCCATTGGAATCTCTTCTGTCTGTGTTTCGCCTGGCCGTATCGGAACCACATTAGATGGCGCTTCTGGCTGGGCTTCCTGGTAATCAGAGAACGTCCGGAACGGCTGTCTTCCTGAAGCTGCTGCAGATGCCCTCTCGCTTTCAAGGAAGTGTACAACCCTTCCTACTTCAGGAATATTGTCTCCGAAATGGTCAATTATTGCAAGCGTTTCCCCGGGTTCGAGGGGCCTTTCGATTCTCTGTTCAATTCCTGCAAGCCTCTGCTGGCTTTCTGTTGAAAGAGCGCCGACTTCTCCGTCCACATGCCTTTCGAATGCTGCAATCTGTTCTGCAACGCGGTCTGAATCTATTGCTGTCGCCCTTCCGTCCTGGTCCCGGTAGCGCGAGTAGATCTCCATCCGCTCATGCGGAGCAAGCTCCCTTCCAATGGTGCTTTCAACACTGCGAAGTGCATTCGTGTCTGCACGTATCTGCGCTCTTGCCCTTGCCGGAGGAAGTCCCTGCCCCCTTGAAATTCTTGCGCGCTCGGTCTGGTATCTTGCCTCGAAATTGTGCTCAATTATCATCTCCCTTCTTGATGCCCCGAACATTGCCGCCATGAATCCGCGGTATGCTATTGCCCGGAAGCTGTTGCCATGCATCAATGAAGGATTCCTCGACATTATCCGCATTCCTCCCATCTGGAGGAAGGGCTGCGCAGCATTGAATCCTGCGAATATGTAGTCTCCTGCGCTTACGTTGTCACCGCCGTAGATGGCCATGTTAGCGATTTCTGCAACTCCTATTCCGAGACCGCCGACCATCATCCCGTATCCAGTAGCTGTCGTTGCAAGCCTTAGTGCCTGAAGCCCCCTTGAAGCAGCGACCGCCTCAGGGCCGACAACACGCAATACTGAAGAGCCTCCAGCGGCAAATACTCCTGCAACTCCAAGTGCCTGGCTTCCGTAATATGTTGTCTGTTCCCAGCCTGTCATCTGGTCAACGCCGCCAAGAGATATCCTCTGCTCTTCGGCAGATGCGAATGCTTCCACCATTCCGACAGCGGCAGCAGGCAGCCCGTATCCTGTTGCCGCCATTATGCCGTAGCCGACAATCTTTGCTCCGGTAGTGACATACATCACAACCCGATCATCGGATCTCCCCTCTTCCATGTGCGTTTCCACACTTGACATGGCAGTCTCGTTTGCAGTATTTATCCTGCTCGTGATGCGGGCAAGTTCTTCAGGGTTTGTCGGATTTTCGCCCAGAGTCCTCCTTTGCCCTGCCCTTTCTATTATCGGACCGATTTCCCTTCGTACTGTTGCCATCTGAGTCTCCAGTGCCCGCATCGCCTCTCTTCCATCATCAGTGCTTGCAAAGGAAGTGAGTCCGGATACTATGTTCAACACCTGGCTCCTTGCCTGTGCAACGCTTCCGGACGCCCTCATCAGCACTTCCTGTTCCTCCCTTGTCAGGTTGAGTTCGTTAAGCGTTTCTCCCGTCCTTGGATCAACCTCGAATCCAAGCGCTGCAAAAGTTGTGAACGTATCAGCTTCGGTAACAGAAACTGCAGTTGGGTGGTGAAGTGTCATCAGTCTCCAGGCATATGGGTTCTGATCCCTGAATGCCCTTGCTTCAGCCGTTGTGGCCTCTGCTTCTTCGCCGAGCCCCTGCTGCATTGTAATCATTGCATCGAACGTTCCTCTTGTTGCATCCCTCCAGAGATCGACAAGCTGGCCGCTCGTTCCGCCGGTCCTGAGTATCCTGTCCTCATAAATATCATCCCCTTGCCGGATCACGATTCCTCTTCCATCATCGCCTTCTATCGCACCAAGCCGGACTGTCCTGCCTGTTCTGATATCATCTCCTATCCTCTCCGGACTTCTGCTTGCATAATTGAATATCTGGAGGAACCTTCCGGAATTGTAATCAAGGCTCCGCCGCCCAAGCCTTTCTCCGATTCCATGCGGAGAGGCCCTCCTGTGAGCATCGGTTGCGCTTGTAACCTCCATGAACCTGTCAGCGCTCAATTCAGCGAAATTCCATCCTCTTGAATGCTCCTGAAACCTTCTTAAACCATAAATAGATGCTGATTCGGAATTTAATCCAAGCATGAGCGCCTCTGATATGAACGGTTCCCCGGTCACTTCATTGATCCTTGAATTCAAGTGTGTTGTCGAAAGTTCCATCCTGTCGGGTCTTTGCCTGAAATAATCGATCACCCTGGAATTCACTTCCGCTCCTCTTCTTATCAATTCAGACCTCTGGCCGATCAGCCGGGTCCGTTCATCAGCATCGCGTGTTGAATTGATCTGTTCTGTAAGCTGTCCAGTCCTTTCGTTTATGCTGTTCAGCTCGTTGTACTGCTCCCTCATCCAGTTGAAGTCCACCGGATAGTCCACCATATCTGCAATTTCCGTGTTTCCTGTAGCCCTTCTTCTTTCCCTTGCACGCTGCAGCTCCCCCATCGCCTCTATAAGGTAAGTACCAAGATAAGGATTATTCTCTGTCACATCCTCAGGATTCTCTATCGAGTCCCTTGCCCTTGCCAGCGCCTGCGCGCGATCAGACGCCTGGGTTGCCTGGCCCCTCGCATCCTCAGCAAGGTTGTTGAATCCGGGCCTCAATGCCGCCTGGTTCTGTTGGAATGCCCGAAGCCTTGCAAGATCAGCAGGCCTTCCGGTTTCATGAGAATCCAGGAATCCCTGTTCGGCCTGCCTGTGCCTCTGCCTCATGCTTTCGAGCTGGCGCCTCTCATCTGCATTGAGTGCTCTTCCCTGGCCTAATATATCCTCTTCATACCTGGTTTCTTCAGCCCTGTTGTCAGACCTGAGCTGTATGTAAGCACGCTGGTCACCGTCCTGTTCCAGCGTCTGTGCATAAACGGTGGTTTCCTCGTTGAAATACTGCGTATCGATAGCCCCATCATGCCTTCTTGCAGCAGCCTCCGAAGATCTCTGTATCCTTCTTTCCCGTGTTACTCCGTTGTGAAGCTCCTGCCTTCTTCCATCCATGGATATGGTATCATCAAGCGCCCCGATCTCGGTTTGTATGTACTGGGTGCGGCCAGTCCTTCCTGCTTCAACAATATCATCCGCCCATCCAAGAAGTTCCTGCGTCCGGAAATATTCCATCCCTCCTGATTGTTCTGCTTCGCTTGCACCTTCAATCAGCCGGTAATGCCTTTGCGAAATCCTCGCGATCCGGACATTGCCGTCCATCATCACCCTGGAAGCTCCAAGGTGGCGGCTTGCCGATCCGAAATTCTCTGATCTTGCAGCGCTTCTTCCGCGGTCAATCTCCTCCTGGATGCCATCCTGGTCATATGCCGGCGGAGGAGGTCCCTGGATATCCGGCGGCAAAGGCCTTGATACATCTGCAAATGCTACTGCATTAGCCTCGTTCTCTTCAGTAAGCTGGTCAGCCCGCCTGATGTATCCCCATGCAGTCCGCTGTATCCCAAGCTGCTGCTGGACTATGCCGTATCCTCTTCCAAAATATGTGCCGGCATTCCGAAGGAGAACATGTTGCTGCCTTTGGGCTTCCTGGGAAAGCGGTCCTTCTGCAGTCCGCATTCCCTCCCCGAGCTGCGCATATATCGAAGCGGCCCGGTCCAATTCAATCCTTCCGCTGTCCCTCCCCCTGGTGTACAGCTGCCTGATACTCCTGTGAAGAAGAAGGGTGCTTTCCTGCAGTCCGGCTGCAACCTGTGTCAGTTCAGTTCCCCTGCCGGCATGTTCAGCGGCCTGCTGTCGGAGCCTTTGCTGCGCATCCGGTTCAGTAGCCTCGAGAGCCTGCCTGCGCTCTTCGATCGCCTGCCTGATCATGTCAATTCCGGCATTGAAATCAGTATCAGATTGTTCAAGCCTCTCTGAAGTTCTGTTCAGGTCTATTATCTGGCGGTACTCCTGGAGCCGCTGCACTTCTGCATCGTCATTCTCGCTCCTTGCCTGGGCAATGAGCCGGTCGATTCTTGCAGTTTCAGCCTGGTATCTTTCTCTGGATCTGGGAGTGTTCACTTCCCTTCCCCTTGAGCGGTGTTCTGCAACATCCACGCCAACCTGCAATTCAAGCATGTTCAGGCTGTATCTTTCAAGTGCCGGTCCTTCCTGAGCTTCCTCGGTAGCTCCAAGGATGTGGGCAACGCTTTCGCCATTTGCAATTCCGTCACGCAGTCTTTCATAAGATGGTATGCCCTGCTCTTCGTTCCCCTGGTGCATTCCGGTCACTGCACGGACCTCTTCGCTGCTTCCACCGACCCTTGCAGCCCGCCCATACAGGTCAGCAGTATTTCGAAGGGCATTCGCGCCTTCGGTATCACCGTTCCGGTATGCCTGGATCGCAAGGTCCGAATACTGTGCATATCTTCGTCCGGATGCCTGGTCGGGTAATTCCCTTATCATTGCCACCCTGTCGAAATATGTGCGGGAAAGCCATTGTGCAGCATCAGCGGTGATCGGCTGCTGGCCCTCCGGAAGAGCTGCTCTTGCCTCAGGAGTCAAAAACGAATTCTCGAATCTTGTTGCAAGCTCCCTGATGTTATTCCTGTCGCCTGCTGTTCTTGCACGTGCATATGCCTGCGCGAAATTGAAGAATGTGAGCGCGTCGTCCATCCTGCCTTCCTGGATTGCAACCATCCCTTGTTCATATATGTGGACTGCATTGTCCCTGGTCTCTCCATCCAGGCCGCGTAACACTGTTCCCATGTTCTCGATTCCATTTCCCATCCGGAGCATTTCCTGCCGCTCCTGCGGGTCATTGGTGCTGATTGCGAGTATCTGCCCGATCTGTCCCGGGCGTTCCGATGAGACCATGATTATCTGCGATTGCAGCCTCAGTGCAGTTTCGGAACTGATCTCCTCTCCCCGTGAAAGCTGACCGAGAACAGAATCGACTGAATCAAGGGTATTCTGGTAAATCTGCCTCTGCGGCCCTCGTGATCTGCTTCTTAGCTGTTCTACCGAGTCCCTGCTTTCAAGCAGCTGCTGGAAAGTCTCTGCTTCCCTTGAAATATTCAGTATTGCAAGCCCCCTGCTCTGCTCATTCTCTCCAAGTGATTCATACTGGCCTGCAAGAGCATTTACCTGTTCATCAGCAGCCTCTCCTCCAAGTACCTGCCTCGCAGCCTGCTGCGGGCTCAACTGATCCTGGCCGTTGATCAGCCGGTGCATTGCTGCCATCTGTTCTCCTTGCTGAACCCGCCTCGCCATTCCGCTAACGGATTCGCCAAGCTCTCCGGATGATTGTGCGAGCCTTCCTGCTAGCGTCCTGTAAATGTTCGAAAGCTCCTCGTTGTTATCCATGGCGGCATCCAAAGCTCTCTGGTATGTGGACATCGACTCTTCCCGCCTTTCGCTGTTGATCGGAACCTCGTTCATGTCCCGAAAAACCTGGTGCGCCGCATCAGCCCTCTCTAAAAGTTCCAGGCTTGATCCGCCCGGATTTTCCCTCAGTTCCCGGGATAGCTGCTGTGCTTCTTCCTGGTCATAAAGCCCGATCCTTGTCGACATCTCTCTTGACATAACTGATATGAGATCGTCCATCCCCTGTCCGTCAGAAAGTCTCTGGACGGCCCGAAGGAGCGATGCAGCATAAGATGGATTGTTACCTGCCTCCCGCCTTATCTGCCTGATGACAAACATGAGCATGTTGTACTGATTCATGTCTCCCCGCTCCAGTGCAGACATCGCTCTCTGGTATACTTGCGAAAGCCCCCTTCCAAGCGGGGTGTTGCCCTCGTTGTCAAGATCATCCATCATTGATTCTACTGCAAGGACCCGCATTGCAAGAACCCTTATTTCAGAATCAGAAACATGGCCTCCAGCACGAATTCTTGCCTGCAGTTCGGAAATGGAACTCATTACTTCCCTTACCGGCGCCCGGAGGTTTGAACTTAGTCTTGTCAGGTCTGAACCGAATCTCTCCGCCTGGTAGTTGAGCGCCTGGAATACCATCTCCCTTCTTTGTTCGGAAAGCTGCTGTGTCTGCCTTTCAGCCTCATGCATCATTGCACTGGCCTCTTCAATCTGCGATGGGTTGAATGTATTCTCCGTGTTTGCAAGGTTCATGGTTACGCTTGCAATCGCCTGGCCTGCATCAGCACCGGCAGGCGTTTCGTAGAGATCCCGGTTCTCAGCAATCCGGTTAATCCCTTCCATTACGAGGTTCGCGCGCTCCAGCTCACCGTTCCTGATCATTCCAAGGGTTGAACCTGCAGCATTCACCATCTCCTGCGGAAGCCCCGCCGAAGTCGCATTGCGAACACATGATACTACTTCATAAAGATTCGTCAGTTGCGGATTCAACGCAACCAACGCCCGCCGGGCTCCCCTTTCGTCACCGTTTTCAAGCATTTGTCTGGCCCGGCCGAGATCTTCCCTTATCTCCCGCACCGTTTCCTGCGCTCCCCCGAGTTCTCTTGATTCCAGCTGTTCGAGTATCCCGTCCAGCCTGTTGATCTCATCGTTCAGTTCTGTTCCGGTCTGCTCCTGTTCCTCCTCTTCTTCATGCCTGTCTACGCCAAGGAGCGAATCTATCCTTCTTCCGGTACGAACTGCGTCTCCTGCCTTCTGAAGCGCCTCATTTATTGCGGCCTCCACCCTTTGCGATCCGCTCTGCCGGTTCTGTGGCTGGGCAAACTCGCTTAGAACCCTCTTCACATCATTGATTGCCTGCACCGGATTTTCCTGCTCGGGCGGCGTTCTCATTTGTTTCTGGGCCATGCTACCACTTCGAATAAGCGTAAAAGATGTCGCTGAACTCCCTCAGCCTGGCGACTCTTTTTTCAATGCTTTCCTTCTTGTTAATGAGCATATTCTTCTGCCAATTGGAAATTACATTGTGCAAATGCTCAAGCTTCTTAATTTCAGGTCCGTATTCAGGGGCTGCTTCTCCCTCGGCCTTCCAGACTGCAAGCGCATTCTCTATTGCAGAAAGAGCCCTGTTAGCCTTTTCCATACTCTCGATCTCGAGCCTTATGATATCAGTAACAGTGTATTTGCGCTTTTTCCCCATGGGAATAAGTCCGATAAATAAATTATTAAGCTTGCCTAAAGATGTAAAAATTATATTTCATCCGCCAGGATTCATGTAACTTTCATGGATCTGGCCGAACAATTTCTTCACGTCAGTATCCTTTGCAAAAGTGCGTCTCTGGGCATCGATAAAAACTATGGTCGTTTCCTTCCCCTTCTTCCTGATGCCGATATACCTGCGCTGTATCCATGCAGGAATTTCCTTGGCTTCGAAAGGCGAATCCTCCTTCTTGTAAGGTTCAGGCTGGAGGCTCAGGTTGTCATAGAATTCCAGTTTCTCATTGACTCCTTTAGTCATTGTCGCAGGAAGCCTCATGAACTGCAGTGCCACCGGATCGAATTCCACTCCTGCATCTTTTAGCATCTTCAGGCATTCATCCCGTGAAATGTCTATCGGAGTCTCAATCTTTACCTTCTTTTCCTTCGCCGCCTTTTTCTTCATTGCCATGATCTTTCATCCCCATTGAAAATTCTTTCCGCATGATTGAAAGTGAATTCGACATGATCCACTGATGGATCATCCAAAGCCTTTAGCGAGATGCTGATCGACCGCTCGAGATTCTCCCATTCAACAGCATTGTCCATGCTGTTTGCAACCTGCGTTTCAATGGCAATCTTCCTGCCCTTGTCGATCATCACTACATGGAGCGTTCCATGGTATTCAACGAATCCGAGCAGATAGTCTGCCCATCCAAGGTTCTCTTTTCCTCCTGTCAGGCTAATATATGGATCTTCAGTCTCTTTGCCGGACCTCTTTACAAAATAAACAGCGCTGCCCTTTTCTTCCTTCTCCAGTCCGTCAGGAATCTCCAGCATTGGAAGCATCTTTTTCGGCATCCCCTTATCCAAAGCGATACTTTCAACTTCCATCCTTTTCATGATTCTAATTCATGTTCATTCTTTATATATTCATTTGCTATGAGCAGGAACTCGTTGATCTTTTCCCCCGGGATGCTTGCTCCTGCTGCGACCTTGTGCCCCCCGCCGACACCCCCGATCTTTTCGCACGCATCACGCATCAGCTTTCCAAGATTCACCCCCTTTCCCCTTCCGGAGATCTTTATCATATTTCCAGATGATGCAAATCCCAGGACCGGCTTCTTGCGCATCACCATCCCGCAAACTATCCCAATAATGCTCTCGTCTATTTTTCCCCTGGCATCCACTATGCAGAACGGCCCCAGGTCCTGGATGTTTCTTGATGCGAATTCTATTCCGGACCGGATCATCTTCCTGTGGTGTCTGAGAAGTTCTGCCGCCTCTGCATACGCATCATCATCCCCAAGTGCCACCCTGAATCCCACATCCGCCCTATCATGCCTTCCGCAGGCATTGAGAAGAGTGCTGAACTCGTTTGCCTCGTATGTCTCGTTCATCTTCCTTTTCGGGAATATGTAGCTTTCCCCCATAAGTTCCTTCCTGGTCATAACTGCCAGCGAACTTACAAGCTTCTTCTTTTTTTCCGGATCAAGCTCGCTGTATCTTGATTCAGGATCAATTCCAAGATCATCCAGAAGGCTCTCCACCCGGTCTTCCCTGTAGGACAACCCTGGTATGTATGGATCGGAAAAAGTGAGGAAATTCTTCATGCTCCTGCAGTACCTTCCGTAGAATCTCAGGTCGTTTTCAACTATTATCTCCCCTTTCTTCACTCCCTCATCAAGGACATTCCTGTTCATTCCGCAGAGTGGCTGCTGCATGTCGCCGACTGCACCGACTATTGCAAGATCCGAAAAGTTCCGGAATATGCAGTACGCCGTTCCTGATGAACTGAGTTCCGATCCGCCGTCTATCCCGAACAGGAGGGGATTCACCTGGTTTTTTTCAATCCCTTCCGTCTGGTGGTGGTCGATTACAAGGACGTCTCCAAGTTCGTTTACGCGCTTGTTCCCTCCGCCAAGATCGACAAATATTATCTCCTTCTCGTTTTTCAGATCCTCTATTGCAGAATCATCAAGCTTCTTTATGCACTTTCTCCTGCATTTCCTCCCTTCCTTCTGGAACGAGCCGTATACTATCGCTCCGGAACTCAGGCCGTCTGCGTCATAATGGTGAACAATCAGGGGATCATTCATGCTGAATGCCATCCTCCTGCCTTCTTCGCATTTTTCAAGAAACATCTGCGCTACCTATATAATACTTCTATCTGAATTTTTTTTATGCAGGAGATATTATTAGGGTTCTTTTTTGGCGCTCTGAAGATCCTTTCAGCAATCGTGCTCTCGGCAGGAGCGCTTTATTCAGGCATCATGCTTCTCGACCGGCTCACCCCCGGAATCGACGAGTGGGATCTTCTCAAGAAGGGAAATGCTGCTATCGGCCTGTTCTATTCATCCGTGATGGCATCGCTCTTCCTGCTGATGCAGGAAAGGATATCGGATTTCGTTTTCTTCGTCCAGCAATCGCTTCCGATCCACCTCACCCTCCTGGTGCTTTTCTTCGCATTGTTCAACTACATAATCCAGCTCCTCCTATCCATTGTCATCGTCTACCTCACCATCCACGTGATCGACAGGATAACTCCTGATGTAGAGGAACTCCAAGAGCTTGAGAACGGGAACATCGCAGTATCGCTCATCATGTCCATCGTACTGCTTGCAGTGGTACTTGCCTGCCATGAACCCCTTGAAGGGATCATCTCCATACTAAAGTCGCTTGAGCCTATACTCTAGTCTCTTTAAAAAGACTTTCAGGCAGAAGATAATTATGGTGGGAAGCGCGTTAAGATCTGAAAGACCGGAAGGACCTACTTCGAGAAGGCCCACTCTGAGGCCTATCGTCGAAAAGAAGACGCCCTCATTCTCTCCTGAACAGGTTTATGAGGCACTTTCACAAATCGGCTCGGACTGGAGCGATTCCGTCAAGGAATCCCTTGGAATCGAAAAAAAACTTTTCGTCCACAAGGCAAGGGGAATGCTTTCTTTTTCAGACCATCCAAGCGGCCTCGAGGAATTCTCGCTCAATCTCCGCATTGGAAACACAGAGCTTCCCAAATCAAGATTCGGCATATCCGTAAGTTCAGGCCCGACGGCAAACCATCTGGTCTTCATGAACATGGAGAAAGGATATGTGATAAAGCTGGATTTCAAGACAAGGGTTTGGGAAACCCTCAAGGAAGCAGTTAGAATCTGCAATGAAGCTGCTTCAAAATCAAACCCGGTCGTCTTCGACAACGGACTCATCTACGAAATGAAGCCTGCAAAAGTATTCGATGAAAGGCTATAGCCTGTATCTTTCAGGAAGGAGAGCAACTAATTCTGGATCCCTGAGATTGAATACGTGCGATCTCGATCCCCGGAATTCCTTTTCCGGATCCATCAGCTGATCAGTGTCATTGTGGTCAGGAATCCTCATCAGCAGGAATGAATTGTATGTTGCACTTCCACGACCTTCCTCAAGCGCGAATTGGAGTGCCCGGTCCTCCTGCGCAAGCATCCTCGTCCTGATCTCGTTGAAGAATTTTATCCAGTAGAGCTTCCTTGATGCGGCTATCCTCCCGATCACTTCAAGTGCACCTACCGGAATGGTCTCTGCAAAACCGAGTTTCTCAAGATCGCCGTAAATTGCTCCGTCGGTCTTGACAATCCTGGCAGAATCATCCGCAAGTTCCTGCGGTACGGCATTTTCGAATATTATGTATTCATTCAATCCCAGCTTGACGGAAGGATTTTCGCCGTAGTCCGCTGCTTTCTTGGAATCGACAAGATAGAGCGTTTTCCTCCTTGGTATGTGCTCTATGTTCCGTCTTGTTACCAGCTTTCCGTTGCTAATCCTTGCTGTTAGCGCCATCGGCCCGAGGGCATCATCCCCGATATCGATGAACCGGGAGCCGTTCATCTCGATATCTCCCTGAGGATCCTCAATGAGATTGTATGTTCTTTCCTCCTCTAGGTTGTGTCTTGCCGGTTCCCCTTCTGCTATGGCATAGTCGGTCGCCTTCCAGCTTCTTGCATGGAGTCTCAGCCTGCTGTCCGGGAATTCAGCTATTCCGGGCTCCCCGTTGAAATCCCTGTTGATGCTGATCCAGGATGCGCCCATCGCCTGCGCCACCCCTATTGGGATTCCGTCGTTCCTTGTTACCAGCTCTTCCATTTTTTCCCCGATCTCAGCGGCCCGTCCTGCCATCTCTGCGACTCCCCTGATAAACGGGCCGCTCTCGAATCCGTATGCGACTTCAATTACATCATGAACGCTCATCAGCTTTTCGTCCCCGCAATTCAGCCTGTACCTGTTTATCTGCAGCGTAAGCCTGACGAAAGTCTCGTATATCTCGTGGCTTAATTTCGAGAGATGGTTTGAAAGAGACATGCCTGATTCATCGAACTCTGCCTGGTAGCAGCAGAACGTGTCGAGGTCCGCTGATCCGAACCTGAATCCATTCTCGAATTCCATCAGCCACATGTTGTTGGTATGCCTGTCGAAGAATCCGCCCATGGCAAGCGCACAGTATGTCGATCCGAGCTCCCGGAAGAATTTTTTCATGTCGGAAAACGCTTCGAGAAGCCTGATCCTCTGCTCTCTGTATTCATCGCTCTGGTTTGCAAGCGTGTGGAGCTCGTTTGCCGCAAGTAGCCTGCCCAGTTCGCCGTTCTCATATGCCCGCATGTCCTCCTGTATCTGGTATCTCTGGAGAAGCCCGCCTGAATTCCTGTACCTGTAAGGGTGCCCCTCTCCTCCGGCATGTATTGCCGCAGTGGGGATGCCGACGAAACCCAGGTATTCAACAGCCGGAATCTCCGGACGGGGATCGCTCGATTTAGCATAATATGATGCGTCCGGCATCCTCAGCCTGAATGCTCCCAGCACCCCCTCGAGGTATCTGATCGAGACGATCTTTCCTCTCCTGATGCTGTTAAGTTCATTCAGGAGCCTTCCTGTTCCGAGCATTCCGAAGAATTCATCGTTCGTGCCGAAATCGCACTGCAGCTCCTTGAGGACTATGGATCTTGCCTTTTCGCTGTTTTCAATGTATTCCTTTGCGACTTGCTCTGGATCAATGCCGTTCCGCTCAAGAACGGATCTTGATTTCGGATCAAGGAAATATTCAATCTCTCCCATAACAAGAGCCGTGAACCTCAGCGATCTTGCGATCCGCTCGCCGTCGCTGCTGTCTGCAAACCTCTGCTCCCTGTCGGCTATCATATGGACTTCGTCCACGATTTTTTTTCTTTTTGGGGATATCGAAAACAATGCCAGGCTTTCGGAAAGCGGCAGCAATCGCAGGACATTCCTTTTCTCGTGAACAGGAAGCCTGCTGAAGTTCCTCCCGTCGCCTGCATCGAATTGATTCTTCGTAATGAGCCCCCTTACTACCTCTCCCGTTTTCATGTCGTAGTAAATATAAGCAAAAGGGTTAATAAAACTTATAAACAATTCCCAGTTGATTTAACCTGGAGAATATTGATGAAACTTGACAAATCGGATTTTTCAAACTGGTATAATACTATTACAAAGGAGGCAAAGCTCTGCGACCTGAGATATGGCGTAAAGGGCTTCGTGGTCTTCATGCCATGGGCGGTGATGACCATGAACAGAATGTTTTCCATGTATGAGGCTGAACTTGAGAGGAACTCCCATGTTCCAGCCCTTTTTCCGGCAGTGATTCCGGAGCATTATTTCACCAAGGAAAGCGACCATGTGGAAGGATTCGTTCCTGAGTGCTTCTGGGTGACCGAGGCGGGAAACAACAAGCTTGAAGAGAGGCTTGCAATGAGGCCCACAAGCGAGACTGCGATGTATACAATGTACTCGCTCTGGATAAAGGGAAAGAGCGATCTTCCGCTTAAACTCTACCAGCGCGCCCAGGTATGGCGATACGAGACAAAGGCTACCAAGCCGTTTATCCGGTCAAGGGAATTCTACTGGCTTGAAGCGCACAACTGCTTTGCAACAGAAGAGCAGGCTATGAACCAGGTCCGGCAGGACATGGTGATGGCAGACAACATAATCCACAACGAATACTGCATCCCGTTCTTCTTCTTCAAGAGGCCGCAGTGGGACAAGTTTCCAGGGGCGGTTAATACATTTGCAGCGGACACCCTGCTTCCTGACGGCAAGGCGCTGCAGCTGCCATCCACGCATATGCTGGGGCAGAACTTCTCCAAGGCGTTCGATGTCAAATTCATGGACGATGACGAGAAGGAAAAATTCGTCTGGCAGACCTGCTACGGCCCTGCGATTTCAAGGATCTATGCAGCTCTCATTGCGACCCACGGCGACGACCGGGGCCTCGTACTTCCATTCAGGTTGGCTCCGGTCCAGATCGTGATCGTTCCAATCTTCAAGGACGATACCAAAGAAAAGGTCCTCGATTATTCGAAAGGGATTCTGGAAAAGCTTAATATGTATTCAGTGCGGCTTGATGATTCGAACAAGTCTCCCGGATTCAAGTTCAATGAATGGGAGATGCTCGGGGTGCCACTGAGGATCGAGATCGGAATGAGGGACATCGAGAACGGATCGCTTACAGTCGTTCGGCGCGACACCCTTGAGAAGATGCATGTCAAGCCGGATGAACTTGCAACTGTCATTGAAGACCTGTCGGAATCGATTCGCAAGAACCTCAAGCAGAAAGCGGACCAGTGGTTTGCAGAGATCAATGATTCTGCAGTATCGATGGACGAACTGAACAAGAAACTGGAGAAAGGCGGTTTCATAAGGATTCCGTTCTGCAGCGAGGAGAATGATGGAAAATCCTGCGCAGAAGCGGTCAAGGAGAACTGCCAGGCAAACATTCGCGGATCCCTTTTCGGATCCGAGATCAAACCAAAGGAAAAGTGCATTGCGTGCGCAAAGGATGCCAATATATATCTTTACGCGGCAAGGCAGTATTGAGATGTGAATATATGAAGATGGCAATTTTGTTAGGGCTCATGCTACTTGTTCTCGGTTGTACCGCGAGCGGGGACAGCATGGACAAATCAGGGGACAACCTGAATGATACAATGGAAGAAACAGGAGATACCATGAATGAAACCATGGAAGAGACCGGAGACTCAATGGAAGAACCCGGAGATTCTATGGAAGAAACCGGAGACCAGATGAACGAAACCATGGAAGAAACCGGAGATTCAATGGAGGAAACAGTCGAAGAACCCGGAGACACAATGGAAGAGACCGGAGACTCAATGGAAGAACCCGGAGACACAATGGAAGGTCCAGTGAATGATTCTTTCCAGCAAGACCCGCTGATTCCGGCAATACCTGCAGTAGAAGTTTCTATGCACAATGAAAAGTTCAATTGCTGGATCGTGTTCGAGGGCAAGGTCTATGATGTAACCGGCTGGATACCGAGGCATCCCGGAGGAGAGGAGGCAATAATCCAGTTCTGCGGCATGACAGACAGCTCATTTGAGGAGGCATTCGGCAGCCAGCACGGCGAGAGCAAAGTCGAAGTCCTTGAAAGGGAAGGCGTACTGCTAGGAAGCCTAGAATAATCTTTTTTTTAGCCCCGTCGTCTAGTCCGCTTTTTGGGAAAAAGCTTGGCAAAAACGCTCCATCCAAAAAGCGCGGACATTGGTCAAGGATGCGGGACTTTGGATCCTGCGACACCGGTTCGAATCCGGTCGGGGCTATTCTATTTAAAGATTGCTGTCAATTTCTTGGTTATGAGATTCATTCTTGTATTTGCGCTAATTCTGTTAGCGGGAGCAGCTATTGCTATTGATGTGAATGACTGTACTGTCATAAACGCCCCGGGGGTCTACGACCTTATAAATAATGTCGTTGGAAAGCCCAACACCGTATTCGGCAGCGATGATGCGTGCATGGTCATCAATTCAGACGATGTCGAACTTGACTGCCACGGGTTTTCACTGACGGACGACAATGTGACTGGTGCCAATGCTTACGGAATCGTCCCGACCATTCAGGACAATGTAACCATCAGGAACTGCATAGTCAACCAGTACAAGAACGGAATCGATATGTATCAGGTTACGAACAGCCTTGCTGAAAACAACACTGTCTCTATTGATATCCCATCGCCCGTAAGCGGTGCGATTACCGGATTCCATTGTCCTTATACAGTAAATACGAGCCTCATATCCAATTATGTCACCGTATCAGACGACTTCTCGCTCGATTCGTCTAACTCGGACGGACTTAATGTAATCGGAAACACGTTCATCAACGGGGCCGTCAGATCCACATATTCCGACAATGGATTTTTTGCAAACAATTCATTCACAAACGTCTCACTCATTTCAGGATCAACCGACATGGAACTCTTCCAGCAAAATACCCTCATTGATTCCCAGTCCATTGCATACCTTCCGAACGGATATCTTGAAGTAGACAATGATACTTATGTAAACGGATCCTGGAACGTCGGAGTAGGATTCTACCACAACGGGACGCCGATAGACATAATAAACATAGGAAGCGTTCCAAGCGTACCTTTCCCGGGAATGGCACTCTTCGAGAACAAAGCGGTCCACCTTTCTCTCAAGTACAACCAGTCTACTTTCAGGATATACTACACGGATGCGGATCTTGTCGGTCACAATGAGACAAACATGTTCATTTACCTGTACAACGGCAGCTGGTATGTACCGAGCACCTACCACAATTTCGTAGAGAACTTCATACAGGCATCCGGACTCAGGCCTGCTGTGACATACGTTGCAGTATTCGAGCGCGTTGATTTCACGGCCCCCGTCGTTTCAGTCAACAACCCGTACTACACGAACAGCAACCTCATCGAGGTCACTGCCGTTGACGACTTCGACCCATTGATGTACTGTGAACTGGATCTTGATTCAGTTTACAACATGAACTTCACTATAGCAAACAATTCGCCAACCAACTATCCAGTGACAATGTCGGAAGGCCCGCATACGATAGACGTGGACTGCCGCGACGAGCTGTTCCAGCACGGCTATGCGAATTCGACCATACTCTATGATGTCACGCCTCCGGCGATAAACATCATACACTCGAACTATACCAACAATGATACAATACAGCTAAATGTCACTGATGCATTCGATGCAACACTTGACTGCGAGATGATCCTTGACGGAAGCTCGTTCAGCAATTTCAGCATCGCAAACAACACTGTGACAGACTACGTGATGGGATTCTCATACGGACCCCACGACATCGAAGTCTACTGCCAGGATGATCCCGGGAATACCGGAAATTCCAACTCGAGCCTCATATTCGATGATGTTGCTCCGGCAGTGACCCTTATTGCGCCACCGGACGGCATAAGCACTCCAATCACACCGTACAATTTCAGGTTCTCAGCAGTGGAGGAATATTCAAACATCAACTGCAGCCTCTTCATTAACGGGAATGCGACTGTTTCGAATTCCTCAGTGCAGAATGGCACCGAGACGATCCTGCAGTCTGCAATCGGCCTTGGAACCAACACGTGGAACGTCTTCTGTTCCGATGCCCTCGGAAACACGGATTCGGGAATAGAGAGGGACATCAACAGGGTGAATGACGATTCCGGCGGAGGTTCAACCTCAGGCGGAGGAGCCGATTATTCGATAACCACATCCGCAAACTGCACCCACCTGACAGTGAAGATCTTTGAAGACGGAAGTCCTGTCGACGGCATTGTCGATGTAGACGGATTTTCCGGATGGACAGACGGCGGTGAGGTATCAATACCAGTATCCTGTGACGCGGAATATACTGCAAGCTTCATGGATGCAAGCAAGACAGTGACAATTGACTGTTCCGCATGCGTAATTGAGTGCGAGGCAGATCAGGTACTTGAGGGTGAGGCCTGCGTCGATCGCTGCGATCCAGGAGAAACCTGGAATGGAGCATCATGCGAGACTCCTACTGAGCCACCGGAAGAATGTACTGACAACGAGGTACTCCGAAACGGAGAATGCGTTGAAGTAGAATGCACGGCTGATTCAGACTGCGGGGAAAACCAGTTCTGTTCAGGCAATTCATGCGAGGAACTCGGATGCGGCCTGATTGAGGACCACCAGCTTGTCGAGACTTACGAATGCGATGAAGGAAATCCCTCATGCGATGGATGCAGAGGGAACTCCATCTGCCTTGACCACAGCTGCGTAATACCAACGCTTTCTGTTGATGAATGCGTTGTAGGTACAGACTGCGTCGGCCATGCTGACCGCGGTGACAACTCCGGTTATGTGGAAATCCGAGACGAGGAAGGAAACATAGTTTCGCAAGGATCAGCAAGCGACGGACTGTTCAGGTTCCTTCCTGCAATAAGCGGGCAGTACCAGGTGATCCTTTACGACCAGCAGGGCGGAGAGATTCTCCTTACTACGAGGGCGAACGTGTTAAGCCCGGACAGGGGAACAGATGACGACAACCTGACACAGGGAAGTTCCGGAGGAGAGATAATCGCCTTCGTCGCCCTGTTCGTAATCATAGTTGCGATGGTGGGAGTCTACCTCATGAGAAGAAAAAGATAATTTTTTAATTTCATTTTCACATTTTCTTGATTCTGGGCCCGTAGTCGAATCCGCTTTTTGGGAAAAAGCTTGGCAAAAACCAGCTACCTAAATTGATGGCGATTCTGGTTAAGACGTCCGCCTCACACGCGGGAGATTCGCGGTTCGATCCCGCGCGGGCCCATTTTTTTAGAACAGGAATAAAAATATATCCTGGCGTTACTTCTCATGGCACTGAAGCGCGAACTCGGCTTGTTCTCCACTACATTGTACGGAATAGGAATAATCCTCGGTGCTGGAATCTATGCGCTCATTGGTGTCGGAGCGGGCCTTGCAGGAAACATGCTATGGCTTGCATTCCTAGTATCCGCAATAGTAGCAATCTTTACCGGATTAAGCTATGCGGAACTCTCGAGCATGTTCCCTAAAGCTGCAGCCGAATACCACTACACGAAGAAGGCATTCAACTTCGAGGCATTTTCATTCATAATAGGATGGATCCTTGTTGCCGGGACCGTTATAGCGGCATCCACCGTGTCACTGGGTTTTGCCGGATACTTCGTGGACCTTTTCGGAGGGGATATCATATCGGTTGCAGTGGCGTTAATCCTGGCTATGAGCGCCCTGAACTACATCGGCATCAGGATTTCTGCTAACTTCAACAATTTCGCCTCGATAATGGAAACAGGAGGCCTTCTCATCGTAGTCTTCGTATGGCTCATGTTCCCTCCGGAGGCGCCTGCGGACATGTTCATGCTTCCTTCCGGGGGATTTGAAGGGGTAATAGCAGCAATAGGAGTTATATTCTTTGCCTACATAGGCTTCGAGAATGTTGCAAACCTTGCCGAGGAAGTGAAGGACAGCAGGAAAAATGTTCCCATCGCCCTGATACTATCGCTTCTCATATCAACACTGCTCTATATCATGGTTTCCGTTGCCGCAGTAGGTGAAGTCGGGGCGCAGGCACTATCAGAATCCAATTCGCCGCTGACCCTTGTCGTGACAAGGGGGCTCGGGGAATATGCGTCACTCCTTTCTGTGATAGCTTTGTTTGCAACAGGGAATACGGTCCTGATATTCCTGATAGCCGCTTCAAGAATCATGTACGGAATGTCGGCAAGCGGATCGAGCCCGAAAATCTTTTCTGCAACTGATGGGCACGGAACTCCAATGTATTCGATTTTTCTGATAGCGGTTGTCGCATCCGTGATCGCGATGTCCGGGGACATCAAACTGATAGCTCAGCTGACGGATCTCGGCGTCTTCATCGCATACATAGCGGTCAATGCTGCCCTCATTGCGCTTGCAGGTAAGATGAAGGGTGAATTCAGAAGCCCGAGAGTTGCAGGCACTCCTGTTCTTGCATGGCTCGGCATAATTTCATCTGTATTGCTGCTCCTTAGTTTTGATCCTGAACTCTGGCTGATGGAGCTTGCGGTTGTCGCTATCGGACTGGTAATCTTTGTAGCAGGCAGAAAAAGGACACGGACAAAACCAGATAGGGCGTGATGCTAATCTTCAGGAAATCTAAAATTCCAATGACCAGAAACATTCTACTGGCACATATACTATTCCTCGATCCTTCCGAAAAGGTATGCTGCAAGTATGGTTGATGCAGCTGCAAAGAAAACAAGAACCCCTGCCGAGATCGCTATGGGCATGTGCGGATTGCCGTAGAGGAAGAACCTGAAGGCATCGACTGCATAGGTCAGCGGATCGATATAGGAAACGTACCTTATTATGTCCGGAGCAGAATCAAGCGGAAAGAGCGCACCTGAAAGGAAGAACATAGGCATCACAAGGAAATTCATGATCAGCTGGAATCCGTGCATGTCCTCCATGAGCGATGCGATCGCTGTTCCGACAGATACGAATGCAAATGAAACAAGGAACATCAGCAAAAAGAGCGGGACAATTGCAGCAAGTGAAATGTTTGCCCCAAGAACCATTGCAACAACCATCATGAGCAATCCCTGGAAGACGGCAGTAGTTGCTCCCCCCAATGACTTCCCGATAATTATCGTTGTCCTCGAAACGGGTGCAGCCAGAGTCTCCTTCAAAAAGCCGAACTGCCTATCCATTATCACTATCACTCCTGAAAATACAGAGCCGAACATCACGACCATCGAAAGTATCCCGGGCGTGAGGAAATCTATGTAGTTAGTTCCCGGAATAGACATCACGCTGTCAAGCCCTGTTCCTAGAACTGCGAGGAAGAAAAACGGGAAACCAAGTGATCCAACTATCCTGCTCTTTGCGCGGAAGAACCTTATCACTTCCCTTTTCCACAGTGCGAAAATTACCTCGAAATTCATCTTAATCTCCTCCTCATCGAATCCTTTGCGGAGGCATTCTCCTCCCTTATCGTCTTTCCGGTAAAATGCAGGAACACGTCATCAAGGGTGGGCTTGTGGAGCTTTATAGATTTGATCTCGATTGCAGATTCATTTGCAGCGCTGATTATCCCAGGAATCTTTTTCTCTCCGGCCTCGACATAAAGGGTGATCTTGTGGTCATGAACCGTGTACCGGTCCATCCCTATTTTTTCCAGTTTTTCGGAAAGTTCCTCTGTAGAAGAGGTCTCGATTATTATGCTGTCCCCGCCAAGCGAGTCCTTGAGGGCCGAAGGGGAATCAAGCGCAATGATCTTCCCGTGATCAATTATCGCCACCCTGTCACAGACCCCGTCTGCTTCTTCCATGTAATGCGTAGTGAGGACAATTGTCATGTTGTATCCCTTTTTCAGTTTCTTGATATATTCCCAGATTGCCGATCTTGTCTGTGGATCAAGTCCTATTGTCGGCTCGTCCAGAAACAGTACCACCGGCCTGTGAAGCAGTCCCCTTGCAATTTCAAGTCTCCTGCGCATACCTCCTGAAAAAGTCTTTACGATGGAGTGCATCTTCTCGCTGAGCCCTACGAGTTCAATGACCTCTGCGATCCTCTCCTTCATCGAATCCCGAACGCCGTAGAGGGATGCATGCAGCTCGAGATTCTCATATGCGGTGAGCTCCTCGTCGATCGAAGGATCCTGGAACACGATGCCGATGCTTTTTCTCACCCCCTCCGGGTTTTTCGATATGTCGAATCCGTTAATTGTTGCATGGCCGGAAGTCGGCTTCCTGAGTGTCACAAGCATTGATATGAGGGTCGTCTTTCCAGCACCATTTGGGCCAAGGAGCCCGAACACCTCTCCTTTTTTCACTTCTAAGGATACGCTGTCGACGGCCCGAAGGCCATCATACTCTCTAACCAGGTTTGAAGTTTTGATAATCACAGCGGGATTAAACCGCTTGGAATATTTATTAGTTTCCCAGATTCAGGCAAAAGACGCTGAATTTAAGTCAATTGACGGACCTAATAAGGCAAAAATTTATAAATGATAAAAAAATTCTACCATCCAAGGTGATAGCTACATGGCTAAAAAAGTGAATTATGGAGAATATGCCTTCTTGGGCGGAATAATCCTTTCCGTCGTTTTGGGAGTGCTGGCAAGCTTTGTTCCAGCAGACGTAGTGCCAATATTGCTTGGTCTGCTGTTTGTCTTTGGTGTCGTTGTTGGTCTTGTCAACATAACTGAAAAGGAAGTTAACGGATTCCTGATTGCAACAATCGCATTGCTTATTGCTGCAACATCATGGAATGCAATGCTCGGCGTGACGTTGGGCCTCTTCGGCGATTTCGGAGTGGTCCTCACTGAAGTGGTAACAGGATTCACATCAATGCTTGTCGCATTTGTCTCTCCTGCAGCATTCATCGTCTCGCTGAAAGCAGTATATGCTATGGCAAAGCCAGACTAATTTTTTTCCTTATTTTTCTGCGGGATTTAAATATGCTTACTGGCATAAACTAATCATGAAAGCATCAAAATCTATCCCACCGGAGGAGAGGCCAAGCAGGAAGCCTCCAGCAAGGGCATTCACATCATCGTCAATGACAATGCCGCCGGAAGGAGTGTTCAAGATCACAAGGGAACAGGCAGTCGAGAAGCTGAAGGCTACTGCTCCAGAATTTACCAAAGATGTTGAAACTTCCCTCGATATTCCGGATGTACTCTATTCCATGGAAGTGGAAGGTGCTATGTTCTTTTCGACAGACCCGAAGATCAATCTTTCCAATACGCTTGCAGCAGTAAGGACCGGATCCAGGATGACAAGTCCTATTCCGGAATTCGGGATCGCTATTGTCGGGAGCACTTCAGGAACATCTGCTCTTATCGTAGACATGAGAAGGGATTTCATGGTCTATGAAAGAATAGGTTCGAATTTCGGCGATGCCAGCTGGGACAGGGTGCCAAGATCAATCGATTTTGCGCTGTCAGTAAACGGATCAGGCCCAGTACTCATCAATGACGGCATCCACAAAATCAAATTCTAGACATCTTCCCTGAACGGGTAGAGCTCTCCTTCGGGCAGTCGTTCTATCAGGAATCTCTGCAGTACGCTGTGCCTCCTGTACTGGGCATAATTCTCCATGTTTATCTCGCTTTTCAGTATTATGTCCCTTATTCTCATTGCCCTCGCAAGCAGGCCGTCAAGCCCTGATGTCATTATCGTCGTATAGGCGAACTTCGCTCCAAAACTTTCTGTCGGTATTCCGCAGAGCCTGGCAAATCCCTGCCCTGCCCTGATAACATCCCCAGTCCTGGTTACCCTGATGCCGTCATGAACCTCGCTTCCGATAACAGAGAACCTCTTTCCGCTGGATTCATAGACCGGCCGGAACTTTGTCTCCGGAATTGCATAAACGCTTCTTCCGTTCGGAAACAGGTCGGAAACCTCATCACTCATGAAATCCGCGAGCACAAGCTCGTGGTCGTCGAACATCTTCGATCTTCCGTCGTAGGTGAAGACCGGGAATCTTTCCTCTCCGTTGCAGGACCAGCCGAAATAAATTACTCCCTCTGAATGGAGCTTTTCCCGCTGTGCCGCATCGAGTGGTATGGCGAATCCGATCGGCATCTCTCTTCTCTTTTCCATATGCTCCATCATCCACTGGAAATATTTCGCGTTGTGGTGGTCATCGTGCCATCTCCTCATGCCTTCCTGGACCGGCCCGCTAAAGGCTGTCTCGACAACGGAACTTACATTGACGTATTTAGGCTCCTTTGCCTCCCGCATGGCCATTGCATGTATTATCCTGTTCTTCAAAAGCGTGAAATTGGCAAACACCCTCTGGAGCACTCCAACCCCGCCGATCCTTTCCTCGAGATCGGTTGCATCCATCTGCAGTCCGGATCCCTTTGCAAGATAAGCACCCGAAGAATCGTCGCAGTCTATCCTTCCGACCATGAACATCTTGTGGACGCCGTTGTCATTTTCTATGAAATATCCCTTCTGCCTCAATTCATCGATTTCCTGCTGCGAATTGTTGACCCGAAGAAGCATCCCCCAGCTGTTTCCCGAATGGCCATCGGAGCTGGAATTCGCTATCTGCGCAGCAAGGCAATATCCGAATTCCGCAAAAAACTCCTCGGGCATGTAATGGTAGAATTTCATCATTGCCGGGGATTTGTACATTCTCGAAAGCTCGTATGCCTCGAGCGTCTCGAGCTCCAGCCTGATCCCGGATCGGTGGATTGCACCCCTGAATTTTCTTATGTCCTTGGATATCCCGTAATAGGAAACTCCCCCGTCCGGGTTGAGGAAAAGCAGGGGGCCGCCATCCTTTCGGAGCGTCCTGATCTCTTCAGTAGGTATCCCCGCCTTTCGCAGGTTCATTGTCCCTGCCTGGGCAGGCCTCATGTCGATGAGCTTAACGTAATCGTGTGAACCGTCCTCGAGCCGGAATGCCTGGGCTCCTACAAGCCCGTCTTCTGCCCTTACCATGTCAGTTTTCCCGGCAAGCTGGTTGATGAGGTCTCCGGTAATTATTGCAAAGAACAGCCTGTCATTGGAATGGTCGTTGGAGTCTATGCCGGCTATCTCGCATAGCTTTTTCCTTGCCTCGATTTTGTCTCCCTCCTGGTATTTTCGCAGGAGGGTGCCGGGCTTTGTCCCGAACTTATTTTCAATTGCTGCTCCAGCCTCAGAATTTATGTGCTGCAGTTCAAGGAAATAAGTCCTCCAGTCCCTAAGGCGCATGCACCGGATGGAATGGATTCCCACGCCTGCATGGTCATTCTCCTGGAAAGCCATCCTCCTTTCATCCTCTATCTGATGCGAAATCCGTTCAATGACCCTCTGCTGATCGCTTCTTGGAAGCTTGCAGAAATCCTCTTTTGCAACCCGGGATTCGAGCGTCTCTACAATATCGTCCACTTCCAGGAAAGCAGGCTGGACCCTGCCGCCATTGATTACATCATCTATCATGATCGCAGCCTGGCCGATGTTTCCGAACCGTATCTGTTCCATCGGAAGTGCAAAGAGCCTCTGAAGCTTTTCAGCTTCCATAGGTTCCAGATCAGCATCAGACTCTATCCTGTCTCCCTTTACAGTAACCTCGACTTTCCCGAACTGGTTTACAACATCTACTACTACCCCCTTCCGGTCCGCTCTTGAAAGTGCCAGTGACGTATGGAACCGGCCGGTTCTCATTCTGCCCTGGTCTGGGGGTTTTTGTTTCTGTCTCATGAATATCACTGAAGGTATGTAACTTATTATCCAGCCAACTTATTATATTGTTATCCTTTCTTTGTATAAATGGTTCTGGTCGGGAACGGTATCCCTATCTTGTTTTTCCCAAGCGTGTTGTATATCAAGTCATTCCCCTCGAGCTTCTTGTCGAAGGCGGTGGTGTAGTCTTCTACCCAGAACCATGCCTCGAAGTTGAGCGAGAAATCGGCCATCTCAAGGAATACTACCTTTACAGGAGGATCCTGAAGTACGTCCTTGATGTTCTTCTCGATAGCTTCCTTGATTATCTTCGTTACCTTATCAGGGCTGTTACCGTATTCAACAGTGAAAGGGACCACGACCCTTATCTTGTGATCTGGCTGCGTAAAATTCTTAATCTTGGCTCCTGCCATGTTGTTGTTGGGTATGATTATTATCTCGTTGTTGTAGGTCCGGAGGCGGGTGCTCCTAAGCGTGATCTCGTGTATGACCCCTATCTCTCCGCTGTCTATCTGGATCTTGTCCCCCACCTTGTATGTCTTGTCCATGATTATCGAGATGCCGGAAATTATGTTGGACAGTGTCGACTGCATTGCAAATGATATTGCAAGGCCTGCAATTCCAAGACCTGCAATAAACGGAGTCACGTTCACCCCCCAAATCCCAAGGATCATTATAAGTCCGAATGCCCAGACGACAGCTATTGCGGCCTTGTGGAATATGGGCACGATCTCATCATCGAAATGGCTCTCAGTCTTTTCGGCAAGAGTCTTGACCCCGTACTTCACGAATATCTCGATGGAATTGAGGATGTATCTTATGACTGTCAGGTATCCCAGGGTGATAACTAATCGCAGGACGAACTCGATCGTTGCTCCCTGGATGCCAAGGTTCGCAACTGCGAAATAGAATCCGGCTATGATTATCAGCCTGAAAATGGGCTGCTCCATTGCTTCTATGAGCTTGTCGTCCAGCTCGGTCTTGGTCCTCCTCGCTACGAATTTTGCCGAGATCTTCAGGAATACCAGGACAAGCGTTGCAATAATGACTGAAATAATTATGAATCCTATGGATATAACGAGCGAATCGGCATTCTGTATCTGCGAAACAAGTTCATGTCCGAGGTAAGGTTCCAGCGCTTCAAGCCCTGGCAATTCTTCGAGTACAAGAGAATCAGTAACATTAGTCCCATTTGTCATGGAATAAAAATAAATATTAAAAATAAAAAGCTATAGGCCAAAAAGGTCCTTGATCTTTCCGAAGAATCCTTTTTTCTTCGGTTTCTCCATCTTCACCGGCTTCTCTTCCATCTTTTCCGGCATCGGTTCTTCCCTTTTCTCTTCCTTTGGCATAGTCGGTGGTCTCTTGGTCGGCTTCTTCTTAAGCGATTTCCTGACCTTCTTCTTCGAAACTTTTTTCTTCCTTTCTGGCATTTTATCTACCTTCAATGATTTGCCCGCCTTGAGCAGCTTCTTGTGCACGATCTCCCTGGTCCTCGGCTTCACTTCTACCACTTCGCCGAGGGCTGCGAACTTTCCTTCGTACTTGCTGTTCAAGGATGCAATAAGCGGTACATGGGATTCGAGAACGGAATCAAGTGCTTCTGCGAACTTCTTGCTCTTCATTTCCATGGACCCTATCTCGTCAATGAAAAATACGTCGTATTTCTTGCAGCTGTTCATTGCAGGAAGGACAACAGACTCGAATGATCTCAGGTCCACGTGATATTTCCCGACTTTCGGGCCGTCACCCTTGACATCAGCAAGCATACCCTCCTTTCCAGAATCGATATCAACGACATGGAATGCATTCCTTGTCCCATGGTGCGTTTCCTCGGGCGAGACGAATCCCCCAACCTTTATCCCGTCCTTTTTCAATTCCTTTACGAGCTTCCATAATACTGTGGTTTTCCCGGCTTTCGGGAGTCCTGTTAGAAAATAATTCTGCGGCATAGAGAGTTCCCGATAATAACCCTTATAAACTTTTCTGAATTCTCCCAATCCCTTAATTAATAAAAGTGCAAATACTAGAGCAATGAAACTCACATTCCTTGGAACATCAGGCGGGATACCCACAGTGGAGCGGGGCATGCCTGCAATATCCCTTAAATTCGACAGGTACCTGTTCCTCTTCGATTGCGGAGAGGGGACCCAGCGGCAGATGATGAGGTACAAGGTCGGGTACGGCAGTGTCGACGGCATATTCATAACCCATCCGCATCTCGACCATTACCTGGGGCTGTTCGGATTTCTTGAGACCCTCAAACTCACGAACAAGAGGCACCTCTCGATCGTCGGGCCCAGGCAGATTGAATTGAGGGACTATGATTTTGTCGAATACAAGGCCGTCCGAAAAGGCACTGTCTTCGAGAAGCCCGGATTCAGGATAACCGCCCATCCTGTCAGGCACACCACAAGCTCTTACTTATATATATTTGAAGAGGATCCCAGGATAAAATTCCATGAATTGAAGGCCAAAGCCCTCGGAATATCCGGAAAGGGTTTCAGCGAGATCCAGAAGCGCGGTAAGCTGGAGACCGGAAGGGGGACAGTGAAGCTGGAGGATGTTTCATACACCAAGCCCGGGCGGAAGATCGTCTATACCGGGGACCTGCGTGACAGCTCCATTGCCGATGCAATAGAAGGCGCTGACATATTGATCCACGAGGCGACATTCGCAACCGACATGGAAAAGGAGGCGCAGGAGAGGATGCACTCTACTGCTCTCGATGCTGCCACGGTCGCAAAGAAAGCAAGCGTTAAAAAACTGATCCTGACACATATAAGCCCGAGATATAGTGATCCGAGTATCCTTCTTTCCGAATCGACGAAGATTTTCAAGAATACCGTCGTTGCGGAAGATGGGATGGTTGTCGACGTTTAACGATGAAAGACGAATGTCTTTTACGTTTATTGTCTTAGCCAAAACTATAGTTTATAAACTGTAGTTTAGGTTACTGAAATAGATTTATAAATATTTCCTCGGAGGATGTCTCTTAATGGTAGAGAAAGTACTCTCTCTACTCCTCGAAGGGGAAACTCTCCGTCGAGGTATATGGGCCTAAAAAATTTCACCGCCGTTAACATTGTTTCAACGGCCCATCTGGCGGTGAAACTGAGGTGAACAAATGAAAGTAAACCTAAAGAAAATGGGAGCAATTGTTGCAGGAGCAACAATGCTTGCAAGCTCAGCCGCGTTCGCCGGACTTTTGTTCGGATCAACAACGTTGGTTGACGACAATGGAGCACCGGTCGCAAAGGTCGTAATTGGAAGCAATTCCGCACCAAGCGATGGTGTAGCAGGAGCTTTGATTGCAGGTAAAATCGCAAGCGAAGCATACAAGAGCCAGACTCTTACAGCAGAAGTCAGCGGAACCGCAGACTGTGTTGCAGGAGAAGGTTCAGAGGAAACAGCAGGAACCTGTTCAATCAGCAACGAAAAAGCAAGGTTGGAAATTACCGTACCTGGCTCAGTTGCAGCAGGAACCTGGCAGGGTGATAACCTTATCGGTGATTACCTGAACAGGGAATTGGAAGACAGGATCGACAACATTGCAGGCGATTCTGATGCTGAATACGAAATCGGCGGATCTGATACATCAGACAACGCAAACCCGTTCACCGACGGAAATGGTGGTGACATTGGTTTGTCAAACAGTTTCTTGTACAAGATCGACGGCGGTCAGTTTTCAACATTCCAGGATGTGACTGTAACTGATGCAGATGCAGGAAACACATATGTAGAAATGCAGTCAATGTGGCTCCAGGGATCAAACAGGTTCGACAGCGACCCAGATGACATCGTTGGTGACCTTGAATTCTTGGCATACGCATTGAAGTTCGATGGTCCAGGAGGAGATGAAATCGGTATTCCGGTTTGTACTGACTCCAACGACAACGACTACACATACTGCAAGACTGCAGATGGTGACATTGATGATGCATCCGAAACCCACAGAGTAAAGGTAATGTTCTTGGGTGAAGAGTGGATCATTTCAGAAATGAACGCACCATCATTGGGAACAGATGCAGCAAACGATGGTCTTTTGGATGAGAACACACTTGTAAACGGTGGTTCTGTTAAACTTGCAAAAGAGTCAATCGGCGGTATCCTGAACCAGGGAGAATTCCTTCAGGTGGATGACCTCAAGTTCCAGTTGGATGACCTTGAAGCTCACGGTGACACAACCTCGGCAATCCTTTCTATCCTTGATGCAAATGATAACATCTTGGAAAAAGAGAAAGTTAACCCAGGCGAAACACAGGAGTTCAACATCAACGGAAACATGTACAGGTTCCACGTGTACAAGGTTGCTCCGGGTTATACCTTCGGTGCAAAGTGGGCTGATGTCGCAATCTTCTCACACGAGATTGAATGTGAAGACGGCCAGGACCTTGACTCAGATGAGGACACGAACCCAGACTACACATGCGCACTTGGATGGAAGAACCTTGATGCAGAAACCGCAGCAGCCAATGAAGGTGACCCAGAAGCACCAGATGCTTTGAGGACACTTGTTGTATATGCTGAGGACATCGAAGACATCTCATCCAGCGGTGAAGACACCCTTGAAGCTGGCGACTATGTACCAATCGTACAGAACCCAGACTCATGGAGACTCTCATACAAGGGATTGGACATCACATCCGAGGACAGGCACTCATTGAAGTTTGAGATCAAGACACAGGACAAAGACATCTCAGAATCAAAGGGTCCACAGTACAACCCGGGTAACGCACAGTCTGCATGTATTATCTACGCACCATACGTAGACGTATCATCAGGTGATTCCGGTTCAGTCTTCGAAATCGACAGGGATGACGGAGCAGGAGCAGGATCATTGTCTGACGACCAGTTCTACGTAGCAGTAAATGACGTAGAATGTGATACCGACGATGACGGTGTAGTTGATACGGTTCTCGGTGCAGGTTCTGTATTGATGAAGATCTCACCATCCTCAGATGACTATGGTGTAGCAGAATACGCAGGTCCAGGATTGGTTGTAAGGTACGACGACATCGGCGACGGTGATGACGCATTTGCAGCTCCAAACGGTGGTGCAATCGCTATTCAGGATGTCGCAGACATCGACGGTGCAGGTGACGGACTTATCGGTGACCTTTTGGACTCAGCTGGTTTCGATACCACTTTGGGTAACTGGAACACACCATCAGACTTCATGTTCGGAATTGCAGAAAAAGCAGGAACTGGTTCATCCAATGAATACGTAGACTACTTCGTCTTCGGTCTTCAGGGTGCAACAGTACCGGCAGATGCAACATTCGACTTCGATTCTGACGATGGTTCTGGAAACACACTTACATCGGACAGTGAAGAGATTCTCTACGGACACGCAACCGCAAAGGCTCCGGCAAACGCATACGATGGTGCAGACCCGATCTCAGGTCCTGTTAATTCAGGATTCGAGACAGTCGAGGAAGGTTACATCTCAGAAAGAGGTTCAGTCTTTGACGCCATGGATGACGACAAGGTTGAATTCGAGATGACACACACCTTGGCAAGAGCACAGTGGTGGCTTGGTCCGACAAGTACCTCAGGCGCCTCCGACTCAACGACAGTTGTAACACTCGGTGAGGGTGAATCAACAACCGTTAGCGGAGTAACCGTGAAAGTACTTGAGATTACCGAAGATGTAGGCGCATGCAGCGCAGCAGGTGGTGCAGTATCATGTACTGCAGACATGAGCGGAGTTTCAGCAGTAATTATGCCGAACAACGCTCCTTCTGTTGAAGTAGCAATGCCATACACCGGTGATTACGGAAACCTCGTAGTTCTCGACACAGACGCAGTCGGTGTGAACACACTCGTCTCAGTCGGTGGAGATGCTGTCAACACAGTAACCGCAGACCTCCTTCAGGGATCAGCAGTTGACTGGGCAGTAGAGAAGAAGGTTGTCCGAGAAGTCGTACAGGGTTCAAAGATCGTCGTTGCAGGTGAAACCGCAGCAGACACCCTTGAAGCCGCACAGGACTTCGTCAGCCAGGTACAGAAAGTCTAATGACTTTTTTTTCTTTTTATTTTCTATTTTTCTTCTGATTTTCAACAATTATTTTAAACTTTGACCAATCTATTCCTTCATGGCACAAGCTCAACTTGAATCCACGAAAAAAATATCCGTATCCAAGCAATTCTATTCAGACTCTGCAGCAAAAAAACTCCTCGAACAGCCTGTTGAAATGAGGGGAGGAAAGATCCATTCCATCACGATAGTAATCCCGCTTATGGAAGAAAAGAGGGCCGGAAGATCGGCCTATCTTATT
>JBNLBN010000009.1:0-9571 GCA_050303335.1 Candidatus Micrarchaeia archaeon | reverse complement strand
AAAGGAATAGTGGATTCCCTTCCAAAAGAAAGGAAGGCTGAATTCGTCAGGGATTTCATCAGGTACAGGCAGGAGCAGATTGTGCGGACTTATGCAGAGGAGCGGAAATCAAAATTCACTGTGGCGATGAAAACAAATCCCCAGAGCGACGAGATCATCGATCCGTGGAAGGAATCGACACCCGTGCGCGTTGCAGCGTCGGCTTCACCCGGTGAGACTGTCAAGCCATGGAAGGAAACCAAACCATCCAGGACGGTCGCTTTCGAGGAGACGGAGGAGCCGTGGAAAAAAGAGCCTGCACCTCAGGCAAAACCAGAGCCGAAGAGGCCCGTCGAGGAGCAGAAACCCGAGCCTAAGAGAAGGACCGTAGCAGTGGTTGCGCCTGTGGTCAAGGGCCCATCCTCAGCTGCCCCTGCAAAGCAGAGAAGGCTTCCAAAGGAGATAGTAGAAGGGGCAGGAACATCAAGGCACAGGTGGGGCATCTACAGGACCAGCGCAGAACTTGACAGGCTCCTGCAGTCGGATAAAATGTCCGATGCTCCTGTAGTTCTTCCGATAACGCTTGATATGGGGGAGCATGGCACGTACTATTTCCACGTCAATTTCAGGCTTGAGGAAGTATCAAAGAAGAATCTGGACAAGACCCTGAATGACCTTTCCCGGGTATTAAAGGAAACGATGGCTGCAAAAGGGGTCCCGAGCAGCGTCTACTCCAGGTCGATTACTGGAACCGTGAATTCCCAGATCAGGACCAAGATCATGGCATACTATGAGGATACTTCCGATGTCGGCAAGTATTTGCGAAGCCATTGATGGTTAATAGCGATCAAATGTGTTTATAAACCATTGCCCACAAAATTTTACTATGACATTCAGGAGGGTAATTCGGGGGGCAGCAGTCGCAGCATCTTTTTCTTGTGCATTAATGGCATCTGAGGCCCAGGGTGCAACCATTACAAAACAGTACCTGAGCACAAGCCAGGCAGCATCCATAATGCAGAATGAGTATTCCCTTTCCAATGGGAAAGTGACGCGTATGAGGCTCGGAATCCAGACTCTTGAGCAGAAGGGCGGAAAGACGGCATATCTTGTTGTTGATGTGGAAAAAAAGGAGCTTGATGCCCTGAACAAGGAGATAGCAGGAAAGCCGAATCCTGAGCAGGAAGTCGAAAAATGGATCATCAAGAACGAAAAGACGGTAATCTACACTTATTTCAGCAGGGACAGGCCATCAAAGATCAAACTGGATCTCGCCTCATCGTCTGGGCCTGGAAGCGGACTGAAGCCGTCCACAAGGAGGGCGGAAGGCGGATCAGGAGGAGTAGCCACAATCAAGCTTCCAAGCCAGGTAAAGGGCGGAAACGGATCGGAGGACAATCCGTTTGTGGTCAGGCCGGTAGTTGAGAGGGGGTTTGTCGGAACAGGCGGAAAGAAATTCTTCGCTCCGGTCAAATTCGAGATCGAGGGTTTGGGGCGTGTGTATTTCAAGCTTGATCTTACAGTCAACCAGGTCGGGCAGAAGCCGAGGACAGAAGTGATTGCCGAACTCTCAAAGATCTTCAGGGCATGCTTCGATGCGGTAAAGGACGAGAAATTCGGAGAATCTTTTCCAGGCAACTATTCAGCATCAGTAAACGAAGCGCTCAAAATCATCGGCAGGAACCTGAACTTAATCGGGAAGAAAGTATCAGCAACCGATGCGGATATTGCAGAATACCTGAAGAAGAACTAGCTTTATATAGGTCATCCCCGATTAGATTTTATGAGTGGAACATGCTCCAGATGCGGACAAAGAGGCGAGATGGAGTATGGGGTGGACGGCCAGTCTTATTGTTCTTCATGCATATTCTACGGATTGAACAAGCAGTGCTGGAAATGCAGGATGTATCTTCCTATGTCGGAACTGCAGCAGTACAAGGGCCAGTGGATATGTCCGAACTGCCTGATGGATGCAAAGGACGCCGACAATTACCGCATGAGAAGATACACCTACAACGAGAGATGCGCAAGGTGCGGCAGGGAAATCGACAGGCTCTATACCTGGAACGGGCGAAGGCTCTGCATCACCTGCCTCAACGACGAGCAGAGCAAATGGGGGATGGTGGGCGGAGGGCCGATGGGCGGAGGATCGAGGATCATGTCTCCAATAAAGGAAGACGGATCAGAGGGCCTCCTCTCGAGGATCATATCATCAATACTCATAAGGCTGGGACTGAAAAAGAGGAAGGAGCCTGAGATCATCGCGCTTGAAAGGGAACACACGCCTTTTGAGAAGGCAAAGACCATGAATGAGAGCACCATGAAGGAGAAGGAAGAGGCGTTCTCAAAGGACGATGGACAGATAGAAGGGATCCTCAAGAAGTCGAAGACCAAGGAAAAGGACGTCAACAAGATAAAAAAGAAGCCAAGGAAAAAAAGAAAGAAGGAATAAAAAGCCAATCGGATAAAATGGTTGTGGGAGAGGCATGTTGAACTATTCTGATCTTAGAGATATCCAGCGAAGGGAAATGGAATCCTCAGAGATAGTCAATCTTCCGGAAGATTTCTACGTGATCATCTCCGAGATGCTCGTCCGCAAGAAGGACGAGGCGATAACAAAGAAGTCCCTGATATCGATCAAGGAATACGAGAACATAAGGAAGATCGTCGAGGCCATAGCGAACAAGAGGGAGGAGAAGATAGTCCTCATGTCTGTCCGGGGGGAATCCGAGGGAAGCGGACTCACGAAGGAAGAAAGGGAACTTTTAAAAGAACTCACCTCGATTATTAAGAAATCAAGGGATAGTATCAAAACCGTCTGGGATAATGACGATGCCCAGAGGGTAAGAATCATCAAGGATGTTGAAAAATACAGAGGTATTGACGATACTGTTTACGGGCCTTTCAGGGAAGGCGAGATCGAATCGCTTCCAGCGTCAGAGGCCCAGTGGTTGTTGAAATCAGGAATGGCAGAAATGGTGAAAAAATGAAATTTCCAAAAGAGGTTAACACATATTGTCCAAGCTGCAAGAAACATGTAGCTCACAAGGCCAAGCCCGCAAGCAAGGGAAGACCAAGAACGCTCGCAAAGGGTAACAGGGCGCACGAGAGATCCCTTATGGGGCACGGCAGCAAGAGGGCCGGTGAAAAGACCGTAAAGAAGCAGGGGAAGAGGCAGAAACTGATGCTCACTTGCAACGACTGCAAGAAGAAACACGAAAGGGTTGTCGGAGGAAGAACAACCAAGAAGATCGAAATGAAGAATTAGGTGAACATATGTCAAAATTCTATCTTGTAGAGACAAAAACCGGACATGAGGTCGTGGTATTCAGCCACGCGACGCAGATCGTAAGGAATCCCCATGACGAGAACGAGATCATCGCCCACCCCACCGGCGGAGAAGCAATAATTCATGCCAAAATCCTCCAGGAGCTTGGGTGATTCTGATTCAGCTTCCAGATGAAGGGGAACTAGTCATTGCAACGATCAAGAAGATCATGCCATACGGGGCTTTCTGCTCGATGGCCGAATACAAGGATGCAGAGGCATTCCTGCACATATCTGAAGTCGCTCCAAGGTGGATAAAGAACATCCACGAATTCATATCAGAGGGACAGAGGCACGTCGTAAAAGTGCACCATGTCGATAAGTCCAAGAACCAGGTCGATATTTCCATAAAAAGGGTAAACGATGCCGAGAGGAAATGGAAGCTGGAAAGCGTCCAGAACGAGAAGAAGGGAAAGAAGCTCCTCGAATTTGCCCTGAAGAACTCGAAACTGAAGCTCAATTACGAGGATGCCAAGAAGGTAATCGAAGAGCATTTCGATGACGTATACTCATTGTTCAGGGAAGTGAGCCTTGAATCAGAGGAAGGGCTTGATAAGCTGGACCTTCCAAAGGCCCTCAAGGTCCATATTGTCGAGATTGCAAAAAAGAGCATCAAGAAGCCCATAGTGACAGTGGACCGCGTCTTTTCGGTGGTCTGCTATTCCGGTGACGGAGTTGAAACAATAAAGAAGACCCTGGCGCTTGCAAATGACTGCACAATCACCTATCTGGGCGCCCCGAAGTACAAGATCTCCCTTACTGCTCCCGACTACAAGACCGGCGAGAAGAAGGTGGCCTCGATATTGCAAGATATAAAAGACTTCGCAGAGAAGAACAATTGTGAATTTGCCTCAGAGCGAAGATAACATGATGAAAATGCGTGTCTGTTCTTCATGCGGAAAGTATACTCTTTCTGACAAGCATTGCACTGGCACGGTCAGCGCTCATCCAGTCAAATTCAACCCTAATGATAAATATGCACGCTTGCGGAGGATGGAAAAATGAAAGAAACCACCATTATCGAAATTAAGGATGTAAACAAGCTGAAGAACCCCGTGCTTGTTACGGGATTGCCCGGAATTGGGCTTATCGGACAGGTAGTCGGACGATATCTTGTCGACGAACTACGCGCCGAGAAATTCGCGAACCTTATTTCGCCGCATTTCCCCCACCAGGTCTTCATGACCAAGAGGGGGGGCCTCCGGATAATAAAGAACAGCTTCTATCTCTACAAGGGGAAGAAGAGGGACCTTGTCATACTGGTGGGAGATATCCAGGCCATGAGCTCTCCGGGCCAGTATGAGGTCGCAGGGATAATCACAGACTATGCAAAGGATCTCGGAGTGAACGAAATCATAACTGTCGGCGGCTACAGCACCGGAAAGCTTGTCGATAAAAAGAACATATTCGCAAATGCCACCAGCGAGAAGATCCGGGCGAAGCTGCGCAAGCTCGGCGTCCTGGTCGGCGAGGCGAAAGGATCTATTGTCGGAGCAGCAGGCCTTCTTCCTGTCTTTGCAAAGATGGAAGGGCTAGACGGAATGTGCCTCATGGGAGAGACCCACGGGAGCTACATCGACACCGCAGCCGCCAAGCAGGTGGTGATAATCCTTTCCAAATACCTGGGAATCCCGATAAACATCAAGAAGCTCGACGAGCGGGCCAAGGAGAACCAGAAGATCCTCCAGAAGGTCCAGGAAGAAGTGGAAAAAACCATGGAAGCCCAGAACGAGACCAGGAACGTAACCTATATCAGATAGCCTTTTATTTTTCATTTCCCCATTCTGATGGGGGATGAATGTGCTGACACTGGAATATCTTGTTATTTTTGCATTGTCTCTAGTCTTACTGACGATCTCATTGTCGTCTCTTGAGCGGATAAGCGTGATGGCCGGCTACCTCAACGAGATGCATGCTTTCAAGGCTGATGCGCTCATGCTGAGGTCTGCAATAGAGGAGACCTGCATCCTGGGGGCAGGAAACTCCCGTGAGCTGTTCGTGGGTTCAGAACTCATTGTAGACGATTTTGAGATCAGGCATGGTGATTTCGCGATAGCACTGGATGTGCCATGCGATATTGATGATGCAGAAGTAGCTGGAAAAACAACAATAAAAAATAATGGAAGGATTATTCTTGGGTGAGCTTACCGAACTTTCCGAGGGTAAGCTGCGCCGTACCCTGCCATTCGTTAACATAGCCGTTTTCAATCTTAATCTTTGATCCGACATTGCACTGTTCTATCTGCTCGTTCCAGAGCACCAGCACTATGCTTCCTGAATCATCCTTAACAGTGAAATTTGCGACCTTCAACTTTCTTCCGTACTTATTTATTTCACGTTCATTGTCCTTTGAGACAACTTCCACTTCCAAATTTACATTGCCAGTTCCTGGCTTCAATTCGCTTACATTCATTTTAACCCTCTTAGGTCCATCCCCTAACTAATAACCTTAAAGTACTATTATTTATAAATGTTCTGAAAATCGGGAGGATATTTATCCTTTTTGGGAGTAATAATGCCATGCTGACCGTATTCGACTATAGCAGTTCGCAATTCAGGGAAACGACTCCTGATTCCGTCTCCCTGAAGAGGACAGACAGCAAAAGCGTCACCTGGATCAATGTCGACAGCATCAAGGACCAGGCGACCCTGGACCATCTTGCATCCGAGTTCAACATCCATCCCCTGGTGATAGAGGACATCGTCCATACAAGCCAAAGGCCGAAGGTGGAAGACTATGATTCCTATCTCTACATAGTGGTGCAGATGCTCGATTACAACAGCAAGCTGGTTTCAGAACAGGTGAGCATAATCCTCGGGAAGAATTACGTCATAACTTTCCAGGAGAAGAAGGGCGACATATTCGACAACATCCGGGAGAGAATCCGAAAGGACAAGGGCAAGGTAAGGAGGATGGGGGCGGATTTCCTTGCGTATTCCATACTCGATTCAATCGTGGACCATTATTTCGTCCTCCTAGAAAAGCTCGGGGATAAGGTCGGGAAGATAGAAGACGAACTCATAACGAATCCAAGCTATTCCACATTGCACAAGATCCAGAAAATCAAGAAGCAGATGACAATACTTCGCCGCTCGGTATGGCCTATGCGCGAGGTGGTCAATGCGCTTGACCGCGAGAGCAGGGAGAAATCGCCTCTTGTATCAAAAGGGACGACAATATACCTTCGCGACCTCTACGACCATTCCATCCAGGTAATAGATACCCTTGAGACATACAGGGACCTTGTTTCCGGCATGGTGGACATGTACCTCTCAAGCATCAGCAACAAGCTGAACGAGGTGATGAAGGTCCTTACTGTGATATCGACCATATTCATCCCCCTGACGTTCATCACAGGGCTTTACGGGATGAACTTCAAGTTCATGCCTGAACTGGAGCATCCGCTCGGCTATTTCGCCGTGCTTGCCTTCATGCTCGCGATGGCCGTCACCATGTTCATATATTTCAGGAGGAAAGCGTGGATCTAAAGATTTATAACACTAAAAGACGAGGAAAAACTATGATCGGAAAAATCTTCATATTCCTGCTCCTTCTCTTCATATCAATCGCGCTCTTCATACTCAATGTGGAATATGACCTCATATACCTTCACAACGGATACCTCACGTTCCTTGCATTCGCCGGAATCTACTTCATTTTCAAGATCCTTTTCGAGGAATTCATATCTACGAGGATTTCGGAGCCGAAGTCCAGGTACTCCTTCAGGAAGGCCCTTTCTATCGTCTACCTCATTATAGTGATCATCACAGCAGTCGCAATCTGGGTCGAGAGCCCGGAGGCGCTCCTTGTCACATACGGCCTTGTTGCAGCAGGTATCGCGGTCTCGCTGCAGGACCTCTTCAAGAGCCTTGCAGGAGGCATAATCCTGTTTGTCTCAAAGCCATACCGGGTTGGTGAGAGGATACAGGTGGGAAATCTGGAAGGCGATGTTGTCGATATCGACATCCTTTACACAACGGTGCTTGAAATCAAGAACTGGGTGGAAGGCGACCAGGCAACCGGGCGTCTGACATCGATCCCGAACAGCATAGTCCTTTCGGAAAAGATCCACAACTTCAACAAGGACAACCAGTTCATCTGGGACGAGATAAAGATTCCGGTCACTTATGAAAGCAACTGGCAGAAGGCCAAGAAGCTGATGCTGGAGACTGCCAAGAAGGAGACTGCGGAAGTTTCAAAGATCGCGCACAAGGAAATCGCCAAGATCCAGGAGAAATACTATTTTACGGGAAGGGTGGTCGAGCCCCAGGTCTTTGTCAAACTGACAGACAACTGGATCGAGCTTACGGTGAGGTATGTCACTTTCGTCCGGAAGAGAAGGGCCCTGCGGTCGGATATCAGTGATCTTCTCCTTCGCCAGATAGAGAAGGCCAAGGACATAGAGATCGCTTCTGCTACGATATCCATAGTGAAATTCCCGAAGTGATAGGATGCTTGTCGAACTCGGGGTATTGGTCCTTTCAATTTTTTTCCTTGCAAAGGCGGCAGAGCAAGTCATCGAGAATGCAGTAATACTTTCAAGATATTTCAGGATCAACCAGCTCGCAGTGGGCTTTCTCCTTGTTTCTGTGGCAACGAGCCTTCCGGAACTCTCGATCGCGGTCAATTCCGCAATCGCAGGCGAGGGTGCCATATCTGCAGGAGATGTCTTCGGATCGAATATCGCGAACATACTGATAATACTTGGAATAGGATCGTTCCTCTACGGCATGAAGATCAGCGGAAAGGCAGTCAAGCAGGTCGGAATAATACTTCTTATAACAACACTGATCTCGGTATATATAATATTCAGCAGCTCCCTTTTCAGCAGGGCAATGAACTTCTATGAAGGGCTGGTGCTGATAATACTGTTCTGCATCTATGCCATCTGGACACTCAGGAACAGGGATTCCCCCTATGCCCATCCCAAGCTGTCAGTTCCAAAGGGCAAGGCAGTGCATTCGTTCCTGCTATTCGCCCTGGGTATAGTCATCGTAATCATCGCATCAGGATTCGTTGTAGATTCAACGATCGCCCTTTCAGTTGAACTGGGAATCGCTGAAAGCTTCATCGGGTCCACGCTCATAGCAATCGGCACATCGATGCCAGAACTCGGAACGACCCTTGCAGCGGTCAGGAAAAAATACTACGGGCTGGTGATCGGGAACATAGTCGGATCCAACATGACGAACCTTACGCTGGTCCTCGGCATTAACTCGGTGATCAATCCAATCTTCCTTAACATCCCTGTATTCATGGCAGCGCTGCTTTTTGCCGTGATCTCCAATTTCATCCTGTTCTATCTTGCTGCAGTCAACAAGGGCATAGGAAGATACGGCGGCCTCATAATGCTTGCCACCTACCTGCTTTTCATAATATCCATCTCGGCGCTCCAGGGAGGAGCTACTGGGATGATTGATCTTGGTGGTCAAAATCTGCCTTAGGTACTCATTGACAAATCCTGATTTTTCGAAGATCCGGGAAAGATTCGGAGTTGTAAAGTCCAATTTCGATCTTGTTCCAAGGTATAACATAGCTCCGATGCAGGAAGTCGCAGTCGTCTTCAATGATTCTCCAACAGAGCTAAATTCCGCAAGATGGGGAATACCAGACTGGGAGGGAAGGCCTCATTTCAATGCAAGGGCTGAATCAGTTGAAAAACTGATGCTGTTCAGGGATTCCTTTTCCAAAAGGCGATGCCTGATGCTAGCAGACGGTTTCTATGAATGGAAGGAGAAGAGGCCGTTCCGGTTCACCACAGGATCCATTTTCGCATTTGCAGGCATCTACAATGAAAACGAGGGCAAGAGGTGCTGTGCACTTCTTACGACTGAGGCAAGCTCTTATGTGATGCCCGTCCATGACAGGATGCCCGTAATCCTTGGTGACAGCAGCTACCTGGAAAAAAGGGGGCTTCTCAAGCCATACAAAGGACCGCTGGATTGCGTCGAACTAAGCAAGGATATCAACTCCTCCAGGGCGGATAATCCGGATCTCATCCGTCCAAAAAAATCGCTTTTGGATTTTTAGAAATTACAAAAATTACAAAAACTACAGAATAGAAGAATTCTAACCTCTTCTTTACACTTTTTACAAAAGAATTAACTTTATAAATAAATATAATTTTTTTATTTATTTTTATGACGTAAAAATCACGCTTCCACTATTATTCTTCCGCATGCTATGACATCCAAAACGTATTTAAAGCTAGTTGTCTTTTACTGTACCGCTTAGAAAAGTCCATGAGTACCCCAGCATTTCCCG
>JBNLBN010000008.1:0-44258 GCA_050303335.1 Candidatus Micrarchaeia archaeon | reverse complement strand
ATTCCTGGCAAGGTTCTCCTCGTCTATGTTGTATCTTGAACCTGGAACAATAACAGCATCGAAGGAGCCTTTCCTCGGGAAACTCCCTCTTTTTCCGGCCGGCCAGTAGATCTTGGGGACAATAGTGATGCCCTTGCTGTGGGCGAATTCCGCCACTTTCTTTCCGACCAAACCGCCAATAGTCCATCTGATTCCCAAATATGATAATTTCTGGTCTTCGGGAGAACAGTCGATTATGGCTACCCGTAATCTATCCATCCAGGTAATATTGATTCTGAAGCTTCTTAAAAATAACTAATCAAAGTGATTGCATGAAGCTAATTACTTCGGCACTTCCTTATGTGAACAATGTGCCCCATCTTGGAAACATCATAGGCTGCGTGCTGTCAGCAGACGTCTATTCAAGATACTGCAAGTCCCGCGGATATGAGAGCTTGTATGTGTGCGGAACCGATGAATACGGAACGGCAACCGAGATTAAGGCCATTGAGGAGAAATGCAGCCCCCAGGAGATCTGCGAGAAGTACTACAAAATCCACAAGGAAATATATGAATGGTTCGGGATCAAGTTCGATTATTTCGGAAGGACATCCACAAAAAAGCACACTGAGATCGTGCAGGGCATATTTACGAAATTGAACGAGAACGGGTATATAGTTGAAGAGGAAAGCGAGCAGTACTATGACGAGAAGGCTGACATGTTCCTTGCAGACAGGTACATCGAGGGGACATGTCCGTTCTGCGAATATGCTGGTGCCCGGGGGGACCAGTGCGACAAGTGCGGAAAGCTCCTCAGGCCGGATGAATTGAAGGATCCGGTTTCAAAGATTTCAAAATCGCCGCTTGTCAAGAGGAAAACCAAGCATCTTTACATCGACCTTCCAGGAATTGAGAAGCAGCTCGGGAAGTGGATAGACAAATCATCTTCCGAAGGTTTCTGGTCTGAGAACTCCACGAACATAGCCAGGTCATGGCTGCGGGAAGGGCTCAAGAAGAGGGCGATAACTCGGGACCTCAAATGGGGGGTGCCCGTACCGCTTGAAGGCTACGAGAACAAGGTGTTCTACGTGTGGTTCGATGCCCCGATCGGATATATCTCGATTACTGCGAACCTGACGGACGACTGGAGGAAATGGTGGATGAACCCTGATGAAGTCAGGCTCTACCAGTTCATGGGAAAGGACAATGTGCCATTCCATACGGTGATCTTCCCGTCCACACTGATGGGAACAAAACAGGACTGGACGCTCCTGCACCACATATCGACTACAGAGTATCTCAATTACGAGAACGGGAAGTTCTCGAAATCAAGGCATGTGGGCGTCTTCGGCGACGATGCGATTAAAACCGGTATACCAAGCGATGTCTGGAGGTATTACCTGCTTTCGAACAGGCCTGAGAAGGCTGATTCGCAGTTCGCATGGGACGATTTTGCCGAAAAGACCAATAACGAGCTCCTTGCCAATATCGGCAACCTTGTCAACAGGACCCTTGTCTTTGTAAAGAACAACATGGATTCCAGAGTCCCGAAGATCGATCCCAATGAATCGGACCGGAAATATCTAGAATCCCAGGAAAAGCTGATGAAGGAGATCGAAGAGGATTTCGAGAAGGTGCGGATCAAGGATGGAATCCACAGGATCATGAATTATTCCAAGAATGCGAACAAATATTTCCAGGACAATGCCCCCTGGGTTCTGGTTAAGGAGGACATACAGAGGGCCAGATCGGTAATCGGGATACTTGTAGACGAAGTGAGGAAGATTTCCATAATGATCGAGCCATACCTTCCGCAGACTGCAGAAAACATATCAAAGCAGCTTGGAACAGGGCTTGGGAGATGGGAGGATCTTGGAAGGACGATAGAAGAAGGGCACATGATAGGAAATCCCCGGCCGTTGTTCAGGAAGATCGAGCAGGAGGATGTTGCCAGGTTCAGGGAGAAATTCTCCGGAAAGCAGAGGCAGGAGGCGAAGTTCGGGGACCTTGACCTGGAGGTGGGCAGGATAATTTCGGTCGAAAAGCATCCGGATGCAGAAAAGCTGTTTGTGGAGAAGGTGGAACTGGGAGATGGTACGAGGCAGATAGTCTCCGGGCTCGTTGGCCATTACACTGAAGAGGAACTCGTTGGCAGAAAGGTGATAATACTCCGGAACCTGAAACCTGCAAAACTCCGCGGAATTGAATCCCAGGGCATGCTTCTTGCTGCAGAGAATAAGGATGCAGTAGAGGTTGTTTCGCCTGATGCTGATGTCGGGACGAAGATATCGCTTGAAGGAAGTGAGATGAATCCAAAGAATATGATAACAATCGATGATTTTTCCAAAGTGAAGATAGAAGTGGATAATTTTGAACTTGTGCACGATGGCAACAAGCTTGTCATTGGAGAAAAAACGGTAAAAACAAGGAAATTAGAAGATGGTGTGATAAGATGACCCCGAGAATATTAGTATACAAATCTGATGGCAAAACAAAAAAGTTTTTTGCCGAGATAAGCGAAAAATCCCCGGTAAGGGTTTTTGGAAATAGCATCCCCCTGCTTTCGGAGCAGATTCGGAAGAATGTAAGTGATACAGGCTACACGCTGGAAACCGATCCCAACAGGAGACTGCGCCACTTTTCTGATATCCCTGGCGTGAAGTTCGTGCCGATAAGCAGAGATGAGGAGCTTCAACTCCGAAGCTCATTGAGGGGATCGAAATGATTGAGATCTATACGAAGTCATACTGCCCCTACTGCTGGAGGGCAAAGGACCTGCTTGCATCCAGGGGGGTGGAATTCACCGAGATAGACGTGGGCGAGGATTCGCAACGATGGGACGAGATGTATATCCGTTCCGGTGGAACGACGGTACCCCAGATATTCATAAACGATCATCATATAGGAGGATGCGACGACCTCTTCGAACTTGCAAAAGGCAAGAAGCTAGATGTCCTTCTTGGCGAAGAATAGGTAGGCTCCGGAAAAAAGCGCCTGGACAAGGAGCAGCGCATGGATGTTAATGAAAACTATGAGGAAAAAACCCAGGAGCAGCGAAACAACCCTGCCGGCATTTAGATAGAATTCCCGCGCGACCATTGAATTCACCAGATTGCTGGTGCGATCCACAACAAGAGCAAACGGGATCGGGGAAAGGAGGCTCCTGAAGAAATTTATCCCGCCATAGGCAAGGAAGAAAACCGCAGCATCATTTGCAAAAAAAGTCGCAACAGCTGCAAGGAAGAATCCTGAACCTGAGAGCATGAGGAAGGACTTGCGGTCGTTCATCCTGTCTGAAAGCCTGGATAATACGAGCGAGGCGATTATCGAGAACACTGTCACTCCGGAAAGGAAGAGCCCGAATCCGAGCGGATCAGTGAAATATATCAGGATCATCACGGCGAGTGTCTGAAGGATGGCATGTATCGAGAATCCCTCAAGAAAGAGAAGCACTGAGAGTGGCTTCACTTCATTTATAGCCTCCATCGGATCGAAATCCAGGGCGTCTTTTCGGACCAGCCTGTATGTCAAAAAGATGTTGAAGGAAAGGACAAGTGCGGATATCATGAAAAGTACATCGAATCCTGAATTCATTGCTATGTATCCTGCAATCCCTGGAATGAACAATGAAAGCAGAAGCATTGTCCCGTAGTATATTGACCCGAGATATGCGTGGTTGTTCTCCCTCTTTTCGTAATAGAGTATGTTGAATGGTATCCAGAAAAAGAAGAACGAAATCCCTATCAGGAACCTGACTGCAAAAAGGAGGAATGGGTCCTTGACCAGAAGCAGCAGTATCGCCGAGACCATCACCAGCAGGGTGGATGCTATTATCCACTTTCTTGGATCTATCCTCCTGATGAGGAACATGAGGATTATCGGCGGGAGAAACAGCAGGGTGGAACTGAGTATGATGTGCTCTATGGGAAGCCCTAAGCCGAAAAAGTAGACCTCGAAGAGGTTCCCAAAAAACATTGCAGAGCCAAAAAAGAAGGCAAATACAAGAATGAGCCGGATATCCATTTTCAGACAAGGATTCCGTTTACTACGCCGTCCTGACCGACCCTGTTTGTGACTCGGACCTTTCCGATGTCGGTCTCTAGGACGGCTCCTTTTGTTATAATGTTCATTCTCACGAATTCCTGGTTGTGCGATTCAAGGAGCCTCTTGATCTTCGCCTTTTTCATCCCGTCCTTCGTTACTACGTTGACTGAAGCGGCCTTCTTGAGTCTCTTCCTCATTGATCCGCCCCTTTTTCTTACGGTCTTCTTGGTTTCCGATTCGGCAACCTTGGTTGATGAGAATACTCCTCCCATGTGGGCAAGCTTCTTGTCCTTGATCTTCTGGCGCTTTCCGCCGGTTCCCGAGTTGACCTTTTTAGTGTGAGATCTGTGATATTGATCCATTTCATTACCTCTAAATAAGAAATATCATTAAGATAAGACGGGTTTTAAAAACTATCACTATTCAAAGAAAGCCCATGAAGATAATTCCGGGAAATTCGGAAGATGATAATTCGGTACTGATAAGGAATGATCTCGTAAAGTCTGTGGAGGAGGTCAAAATAGCATATTATCTTACTGAAAGGTCATTTGAGCGCGGTAGGAACCTAGCCAAGAAGAAAAAGCTCGAATTCCTGCTCTGGCTTACTGGTTCGACGGACATCGAATCAGCAGTAAAACGATCGAAACCGCAGGGCATTGGGCTTGTGATCATCCTTGACGGACCGGAGATATCAGAAAACAAGTCCGGGCTGGATAATACTGCCGACCCACTTGATATTGAAAAAATTACTCTCTCAAGAATCTAGATTCCCAGCTGCTGCTTGAGGACATCCTTATCTATCGGAAGCTCTATCCCAAGAACCTGGTGGATGAATATGAACATGTCGACCACTGTTTCCTTTTCCTGGGTAATCATGTCTGCCATCTGCTTGATGGTCATTTCCTTTCCGATGAGTTCATAGAGCATGAGGCCTTCCTTTCCATACCTCTTGTAGACCGAATATCCGTCATCGCCGTATTTCTTCCTCACATCAGCCCTGGAAAGGGGCTTCATGATAATCATACCGTTATGCATCAGGAACCTGAGCATTCCCATGATATCATAGAGGGGAAGTCCGGTCTTTAGCGCTATATCGATGGAATCGTTCTTGCCGTTTATCAGTTCAAGGAGCTTGTTGCCCTTGTCCCCGAATTTGAGCATTACCTTTGCCTTCATCTGGACCGACTTGACGATATCAAGCGGGGCCTTTATGGGCATCTCGACTGGCGACGAGATCCCCCTTGCCTCATCGAGCCTATCGTCATCCTCTATCATAGGTACGAATCCCAGGTTTTCGCTCTGCTTCGAAGAAGCCGGCTGTGATGATCTTGGCTGGGCAGGCCCGGTTGAAAATGATGATGATGCCGGAGCTGTGGTTGTCTTTCCTGATCTTTTCGGATAGTCCAGCTTGATTATACCCTGCTCGTCCATAAAGTCGAGTATCTCGACCAGTTTGGTTTCGGTGAGTCCGGTATCCTGCATTATTTCCTCAGCGGTCCGCTGTCCGTCAATAAGTGCATATACCCTGAGACCGATGTCCCCGTATTTGTCTGATATTATCTTTTCCACTGGGCTTAGGCTGGATGGGGGCTCCTCATCTTCATCAAGATTCGAAAGCTCGATATCTTCCGGAGGCTCGTCGAATGTGTCAGGTTCCTGGACAGGCTCCTCTGGTTCTGTATCCTCTACAGGCTCGAACTCATCATCCGACTCCTCGGCCTTTTTAGGTTCTTCAGGTTCGAAATCAGTGTCCTCATCTATTGGCTTTATGTCATCAAATTCGATTGGCTGTATGTCTTCGAAGCCTATTCCGTCATCCTTCTTTTTTTCCTTCTTTGGCTTGGGCTTGGATTCAGGTTCTGGTTCAGGCTCCGGCTCCATTTCTGGTTCGGGCTCCGGCTCCATTTCTGGTTCGGGCTCCGGCTCCATTTCAGGTTCAGGCTCCATATCAGGCTCGGGCTCTGGTTCAGGCTCTTTCCTTGAAGCCTTCTTGCTCCCACCTGAAACTGGCTCGAGCTCGGCCATTCCAGCCTCTTCCATGTAGCTCATTATTTGATTGAAAATATCCTCTTCGATTCCTAAGTCCTTCCGGAGCTCGGCAGTAGTCCTTTTTCCGGTTATCGCCTTGTATACCTGGAGGCCAACCTCGCCGAATTTTTTCACAAGATGGTTCTGGTTCTTGAACCTTTGAAGAGGGCCCTTCTCAAGTTTTTTTATAGTGTAATCAGACCCCTTAGCCATAATAATCACAATAGACTGTTAGAATAACTATCAAAATGTTTATTAACATAGTTACATTTAACTTCTCATGGAGTTTGATGAACTGCTCATTACGACAGGTGTAGATGCACTTGTCCGTCTAGTTAAAGAGAAAAACAGGATAGAACTGGATGAGGCTTCCTCGATTTTGAATATTCCTCCGGACAGTCTTGAGGACTGGGCGAGGGTTCTTGAAGAAGAAGGGATAATCAAGATAGAATACAGGCTAACGAAGATCTACCTCCTTTGGGTGAAACCGACAGCAGATGAGATAGCATCAGAGACAAAGTCTTTTTACGAGGAAAAGGAGGACATCCAGGCAAAGGTTGAGGAATTCAAGGGCAACCTTGCAAAGGACAAGGATGAGATCGACGGCCTCAAGAGCGATTTCGAGAAGTTCTACCAGACAACCTACAGCAGGATGGAGGAACTGGAGAAGAAGGTATCCCCGCTTCCTGCAGCAGAACTGCTAACACAAGGCAACCTCCTCAAGGGCGAGAGCGAGCTTAACTCCATGAAGGACGAACTCTACACCCTCAAGTCTGCGGTCGGCGAACTTAGAAAGGAGATCGGAAGCGCCGGGATAGGAGAAAGCGGAAGCGGCGACACGATCGCAAAGCTTGAAGGCATCAAGAACGAGCTCCGGGGATATGTCGAGGAACTGCAGGACATCAAGAGGAAGATCAAGACGACAAAGAGCGGAGATGACATGTCGCTCCCTTCTGTAAGGGACATCAAGAAGAAGATGGAAACGCTTAACAAGGACTTCAAGAGCCTCAAGACCAGGAATACAAGGCTGCACGAGGACATGATCAGCCTCCATGAGAGTTCAGAGATACTAAAAGACGTCGCTGAGTCCATGATAGGACAGGACGAAAAGATACAGCAGATGAAGGACGAGGTGAGCGCAGTTGCCGCCGAGTCGGAAGAGATCCTCAAGAAAGTCACGGACGTCAACAGGAAGGTCCAGAAACAGCGGGAGATGATTGAACGGATCGACGACTCCGTTGCTGTAGCAAAAGGAATAATAAAGCGGTTCCCGAACGAGGAGAAGGTCAAGAGCGAGCTTGATGAACTCAAGCAGGGGGAAGCAGACCTGGAAAACAAGTACAATTCACTCCAGAAGCTGATAGAGGCTGTCGGGGGAAAGCAGCTCTCATCGAAGCAGTATGAGGAGCTTTCATCCAATATAGATGAGAAGATCAGGCAGGCAAGCAGGGACATAGACTCCCTTGAGACCGCGCTTGAGGACGAGAAGAGCACATACCTCACATTCCAGAAGATAAAGGAAAGGATAGTTCCTTCGATCGATGCATACAAAAACAAGATGGACGAGATGGAAAAGCGCATCGATGAGATAGGAAAGGAGGCGGTGGCGCAGAAGGAAAGCATCAGGAAGGATGCTGCAAAGCTTGAAACGACCCTCAAGGGAGGGGAATTCAAGGGCGTCGTGAAGATTGCTGAGGAGGTTAGGGACAAGAAGAGGATGCTCGAGGACATAAAGAGCCAGATCTACGAGCTCTCAGACTTGTCGGACAACCTGAGCAAGAGGATTACCCTGCTGTCCCGCGAGGCGAAGCTTCTCCAGATCAGGGCAGGATCAGGAGTCTCTGTGGAGGCCGAGAAGAAGGAGATCGAAAACAAGCTGGAACTTTCACAGGAGGAGGAGCTTGAATTCAGGAGAAAGCGCGACGAGCTGAAAAAGCTCATCAAGAGGCTCTGGGAAGAATGATTTATAATAATACGATGCAAGGTGGTATGTATGGCCAATAACGATAAATCAAACGTGACTTTGTTATCTGCTTACGGATTCAGCAGCGAGGGGCTCCCTGTTGAAGTCAAGATCATAAGGAGAAGGAAGGACTTCATGCCATTCTACGAGATCACCATACCAGGAATTGCCGAAGGAACGAAACTGATCCTGGAAACCAAGCTCAAAGGGGAACTTGTAACAGAGGTGAAACTCGATATCTCGGAGATACTGGACCCGAAGAAATTCGATGAGGTGAAATCCAAGTTCCTCGCAGCGGCCAACAAGATCCTCAGCAGGAACTTCCCAACACTTACAGAAGACAAGAAATCGGTCCTTGCAGTATACCTGCTCCAGAAGACTCTTGGTCTTGGAGAAATCGAGGCCCTTCTCTCCGATGAGAAGATCGAGGAAGTGGTCGTCAACAACTCGAAGGATCCGGTATTCATCTACCACAAGGCGTTCGGGTGGTGCAGGACCAACCTCAAGCTGAAGAACGAGGATATGGTATATGATTATGCTTCAATGATAGCAAGGAAGGTGGGCAGGCAGATAAATGTGCTCAATCCCACGCTTGATGCGCACCTTCCAAGCGGCGACCGTGTCAATGCGACATTGTTCCCTATATCATCATTCGGTAATACAATCACCATCAGGAAATTCTCGAGGAACCCCTGGACGATATCCAGGTTCGTGAAATCGAAGACCATATCACCGGAGGTCGCATCTCTTGTATGGCTATGCATGCAGAACGAGCTGTCCCTCCTTGTTTCCGGTGGAACCGGTTCGGGTAAGACCTCGTTCCTCAACGCGATGTCCGGATTCATTCCGGCAAACCAGAGGATAATATCGATCGAGGATACGAGAGAACTTACATTGCCTTCCTTCCTCCACTGGGTACCGATGACGGTAAGGGAGGCGAACCCTGAGGGCAAGGGAGAAGTCACCATGCTAGACCTGATGGTCAATGCTCTTCGTCAGAGGCCGGACAGGATACTTGTCGGTGAAATCAGGAGGCAGAGGGAAGCGGAAGTGATGTTCGAGGCAATGCACACAGGGCACAGCGTCTATGCTACGGTCCACGCAGACAATGCAGAACAGACAGTATCACGGCTTACGAATCCTCCGATAAACGTCCCGCACGAGATGCTTGACGCGCTTTCGGGAATAATTGTGACTTTCAGGCACAGGAGATTCAACATAAGAAGAGTGCTTGAATTTGCAGAGATCACTGACAAAGGAGAACCGAACGTCCTCTACAGGTGGGACGTGAAATCGGACAAGGTGAAGGGTGCCGGAAAGATGAAGAGGCTCGCTGATACATTGTCACTGTATTCTGGTATGAGCGAAAAGGAGATAGAGCTTGACGTCGAAGAGAAGACCCAGGTCATCAACTGGATGGCAAAGAACAATTACGAGAACGTGGATGAAGTGGGAGAGATCGTCTCAAGATACTACCAGGACCCTGAAGAAGTAATGGATGCTGTCAAGAAAAAGAAGCAATGGGATTTCAAGGTGTGATGGATGTCGGCAGAAAATTTTTACGCGGCGATTGATGCTGCAAAAAAGCTCGAGACGAAAGCGATCGAATACACGGCCTATTCGGGCGACGTGGAGATCAGGGAGGATATTGACCTTTCCCCTGAGGATTTCGTAGACCTCACCTTCGACGACATGGTAAATGAGTACGAGAGGGCGCAGAAGATCCTCAGCACCAGGAAGCTGAACATCTACTCTGATGTGCCAAAGGAGACCCATACGACCAAGGAGAGCATGGAGGTCGAATCAAAGATCAAGGAGATGACGACCGAGACCCTTGAGAGCGCGGAACAGGTGAAGAAAGAGGAGATTGTCTTTGAGAAGCCGGCTGAGGAAAAGATAGAGTTCGAGAGACCTCAGGAAGCACCTGTACAGAAGATGCCCGAACCTGAAATCCTGGAAGAGAGGGTTGAGCTTCCGGTTCAGAAGGAAGAGAAGCCGATGGAAAAGGTACTCCCTCCGGTTCTTGCACCCAAGGCCGAGGAAGCAGAACACAAGTTCGATGAAGTGGAGGAGCAGATAAACAGGATGCTCGGCGGAAAGACTGATGAGATAACCCTCAAGAAGAAAATGCTCGAACTTACCAAGCAGCTATTCAAGGAAAAGAGCCACAACAAGAGGGCTGAAATAAAGCTCCAGATCACTGCGATAAAGAACATGATCGTAAATTCCAAGTCCAGCAAGAGGGACGGCGGCGCGATGCTAAAGACACTTGTAGGCACGCAGCAGGCTGAAGTGACCACGCAGAAGGACAAGATAATCGACACCTACAACAAGAAGATAGTTGAGATCAAGAATTCATTCTACGAGGAAATCGGATCGATCGAGGACATCGAGGAAAAGAAGAAGACCTATGAGAAATTCGTAATGTCTGTAACCTCGCTCATTGAGAAGCTTCCGGAAGTTATTGCTGAATACCAGGAGTATTCGACCAACAAGCACCTCAAGGAAGTGGAGAAATGGAAAGCGACCACAAAGGACAGGAAGGCCCTCGCAGAGGCCATCACCAGGATGGATGCCATAAAGGCTGAATACCCGAAGGAATTCGGGAAGATAAAGAAGATACTCGCAAAGGAGATCGAGACGCTTGTCGAGATCACCGGAAACGACCTGTTCAACAAACCGGAACAGGTCACAACGATAGTCAAGGAAATTAACGAAACGGACGAGGGAACGCTCCTCTACTACCTGCATTCGAACGACCTTGAATATTACAGGAAGTATGAGAGAAAGCACCTGTCCAAGGCAGAGGCCATAAACCGGGCCAAGCAGCTGCTTGCAGAGGAGAAGGGACTGGACGGAACCACGATAGACAGATATTTCAAGGAGGAATAAGATGACTGAGAAGAAGGGGATATTCGGATCAATTGCGGAAGTGCTCTCGTACAGGTTTCCGGACCTCCGAAAGAAACTGAAGCTGGCAGAGATGCCGGACCAGCCGATAATGTTCCTTGAGAAAGTGGTCCAGTCGACCATCTTCATATCAGTAGGCCTTATCTTCCTTACATACCTCCTAACTATAGACGGGCTTGCAGAAAGCCTGAAGAGCAACCCGCTCATATTCGTACTAATGATAATCGTCCCGCTTATTGGAGTGCCGGCGGTTGTATTCTCCTACCTGATGCTCTATCCGGATGCGGCAAGGATCAGGAGGGAAAGGGAGATGGATTACGAGATCGTGTTTGCAGGAAGGCACATCGTGATCGCACTCAAGTCAGGAATGCCGCTTTTCGATACGTTCGTTGGAACATCCAGCGGCTATGGCGCCGTGAGCATGGAATTCGGAAAAATAGTGGACAAGATAGTGCTTGGAGTACCGACCACCCAGGCCATAAGGGAGGTCGTCCAGTACAACCCGTCCAAGTATTTCACTAGGATGCTCATGCAGATATCGAACGCGCTTTCAAGCGGTGCCGACGTGGGAGATTCCCTCGAGAGCGTCCTTGACCAGATATCGAAGGAGCAGCTCATATCATTGAAGGAGTACAGCCAGAAGCTTACTCCGATCGTCATGTTCTATATGGTATTCGGAATCATAATACCTTCATTGGGAATAGTCCTTGCAACAGTCATCTTCTCGGCGATAAGCGGCGGAAGCGCCGGGTTCTCTTCGGGGATCCTCCTGATAGCATTCATACTTATCGCCCTCGTACAGTTCCTCTTCCTCGGATTCATAGAAAGCTCCAGGCCGAAGTATCTCATATAGGTGGATAAAATGAACGACACATTTGAAAATGCAGGAAGACTTTTCTTTTCAAGAACCCAGATTCGCAGCCTGGAAAAGGAGATCAACACGGCTGGAATCAACATGCCTGCGGATTCCTTTGCAGGATATGTGGCACTGAACGTCATCATCGGAACGATCTTCCTGACACTTGTCGTGCTGTTCTTCCCTGGGCTTTCAGAGACCATTGACGGCGCGATAAGTTCCGTCTTCGCCCTTCCATTCCCGATAATTGCAGTGTTCATACTCATATTTGCATTCATTTTCGTATATCTTGCTTCAATGACCCTGATCTCGACATACCTCCTCATGAAGGCGGATGACAGGAGGAACAAACTTGAAACGGCTCTGCCGGACTTCCTTACACTCGTTGCATCAAACATCAAGGCCGGAATGACGCTGGACCAGGCCATGTGGTATTCTGCAAAGCCTGAATTCGGAGTACTTTCAGACGAGGTGCGCGCGATCGTGAAGAGTTCGTTCAGCGGTGAGACGCTGGAGGATACCCTGGACAAGCTTGCAATGAGGTTCGATTCGAAGGTGTTCACAAGGACCATCATGCTCCTTAAGCAGGCATCGGCAACAGGCGGAGAACTGACAGACGTGCTTGAACGTACAAGCGACGATGTCAGGAACACAATCATAATGAAGAAGGAGATAGCCGCCTCGCTTGTATTATACGAGATATTCGTCCTGTTCGCATCCATTGTCGGAACACCGTTCCTGTTCGCTGTGGCATCGAAACTGATAGAGGTCTTCGAGAGGATCTCGCCTGCAACAGGATCCGGATTCTCCGGAATTTCCGGGGGGCCGTTTTCATCATTCTCAGGAATTTCATTTTCAGGGCCGGTAATCAGCTCTGCAGATTTCTTCTGGTTCTCTATCCCGACAATATTCGTAACCGCGCTCATATCGTCATTCATAGTGAGCGTCATCAGGTCAGGATCCAAGAACCAGGGACTGAAGTACTTCCCGTTTGTATTGATTCTATCTTACGTAGTTTATTTCATAGTAATCAACGTAGTCGATAGTTTCTTTGCTACAATAGCTTAGGTGAAAATATGAAAGGACACAAAAAAGGACAGGCCGTAATGGAGTATCTGATAACATACGGACTTGCATTATTCGTTATACTGATAGTACTGGCGATTCTTGTCGCAGTTGTTTTGCCCACATTGCAGGCACCGGAGACTTGCCAGTTCAACCAGCCTGGATTCGGATGTTCCGAAAGGCAGCATGTTCTGGTCTCTGATTCAAATGACGATGTTAAGCTGCTATTCCAGCTTGACAACCAGCAGGGCGAATCAGTAGTGATCACGGGTGTTTACTGTACCACTGCCCCCTCCGGAGACATCAGGAGAAGCGATGTTGAAAGCAGGGGAGAAGTTCTGGAGGAGTCCATGCCGGCAGGATCCAGCCTCAGTTTCGGAAACGAGGATTCTGATGTGAACGTGGATGTATTCTGCTATGATGATGCAGGATCTTCATACAAGCTTGCAGCCGGATCGAACTTCAGGGGAACTCTTGCAATTACCTACAAGTTCGCACAGGAAGTTCCGGGCGCACCTGACAGGCTTGCGCTTGCAACAGTGACGGGAAATACACAGGCTGAATAGCCTGTTATCATTTTTTTATTTTTGTGATTAATTAGTTTTATTAATACGTCTATTCATATTAAACTTCCACTATTTTTAAGGGATAACATGGAGGCAGACCTTTCAGCTCAGATAACGAAATTCCAGGAGTTCTTCAATACAACTTACAAGAAAAGGATATACAGCCTCCTGAAAAAATACCCGAAGGAAAAGAGCCTCGAGATCGACTATGCCTCCCTTGAGAAGCTTGATCCGGAACTGGCCGATGCACTTATACGGGAGCCGGACATTGTCATCGAATCAGCGAAGGAGGCGATATCATCATTGAATTTCAAGGTGTCTGTCGGAACCAGGTTCGAGCCGAACATAAGGTTCGTCAATCTTCCTTCGGACAACATCCTCATAGAGGACATCGGATCCAAGGACATCAATGAGTTCGTGACATTCAAGTGCGTCGTGACCAAGCGGGCCGAGATCATGCACAGGGTGAAGGTGGCAATCTACAAGTGCGACCTCTGCGATTCGCAGAGCAGGTTCATCGTTGGAAAGAACTTCACACCTCCCAAGCGCTGCGACTCGTGCGGAAAGCTTGCGCTGAAACGTGTTGAGGACGAGGGATCGTATATCGACATGCAGAGGGCGGAAGTGCAGGAACTTCTCGAGAAGGTGAGGGGAGGGGCGCCTGCGGCCCATATAGAGATACTCCTTGAAGACGACCTCGTAAACACCATCGCGCCGGGTGACAACGTGCTGGTATCCGGAATCCTGAGGCTGAAGCCGCCGATGAAGATAAGGCAGAAGCAGGAGCTTGTCTTCAGCAGGTACATAGAGGTCAACAGCGCAAAGAGCCTCAGGAAGGATTTCGAGGAGATAGAGATAACAAACGAGGACGTGAAGAGGCTCAAGGAGCTGTCGCGCAACCCGGATATCGTGAACATTATCATGGGGTCCATTGCACCTTCAATTTATGGCCATACCGAAGTGAAGCGCGCGATAGCTTTGCAGCTTTTCGGAGGAACGCGCGGAAAGACCATGCAGGGCGGGGCGCCCATCAGGGACGACATACACATCCTGCTTATCGGTGACCCGGGTATCGCAAAATCTCGTTTCCTCCAGAGCGTATCGGATGTTGCTCCGAAGAGCATTTATGTTTCAGGCAAGAGCGTGTCCGGCGCGGGACTTACTGTCGCTGCTGAACGGGACGAACTGGGAGAAGGAGGCTGGACCCTTAAGGCAGGTGCCCTTGTTCTTGCAAGCGGAGGGTCAGCCCAGATCGACGAGTTCGACAAGATCGACGAGGAGGACCGCGCTTCGATGCACGAGGCTATGGAAACGCAGAGCATATCGGTTGCAAAGGCAGGCATTGTTGCGAAATTCAGGACTAAGACATCCATCCTTGCAGCTGCCAATCCGAAGTACGGGCGTTTCGACCAGACAAAGAACCTTTCGGACCAGTTCAACATACCGCCGACCCTTCTTTCAAGGTTCGACCTGATATTCCCGATAGTGGATATCCTCGACGAGGAAAAGGATTCGAAACTGGCATCGCACATTCTTGCAACCCACATGAACCAGGGAGAGGAAGAGGAACAGGTTTTCGACAAGGAACTGCTTCGGAAATACATATCATATGCCAGAAGGAACGTGTTCCCGAAGCTTTCGAAGGGAGCATCTGAGAAGATAAAGGAATTCTACATAGAGCTCAGGAGAAAGTCCAAGGATGCCGGAGCCGTAGCCATCACGCCAAGATACCTTGAAGGCCTTGTGAGGCTTGCAGAGGCGCATGCCAAGATAAGGCTAAGCAAGAGCGTCGACGAGGTTGATTCAGATGCTGCAGTGGGACTTTTCAACTATGTCATGTCACAGATCATGACAGACCGGGAGACCGGGGCATTCGACATCGACATCGTATCGACAGGAAAGCCGAAATCAGAGCGTGACAAGCTGCAGAAAGCGGATACAGTTCTTGAGATCATCAGGGAGCACCTGAGGAAGAACGAGACTGCGGACGTGGAGGAAGTGATAAGGGACGCGAAATCATACGACATCGACGAAGGTCCGGCAAAGAAGATAATCAGCGAGATGCTGAGAAAGGGCATCATATATGAGAAGGAATACGGACAGATCAAGATCGTAGGTGAATGAATGAGACTAGTCGTCAGCATGATACTCCTTTTTATCGTCGCCCAGGTTCTTGGCGTTTACACCGGTATCGCCGTCCTTCTCGACATGAACCAGAACCAGTACGTCCAGGACCTTATCGTTACAACCAATGCCAACGAACCGTTCAATGCTGTGATCTTCATTGGATATATAGTCGCCGGAGCGATAGCCATGATCGTGATGATCAGGTTTTTGAAGAAGTTCGATTTCATATTCACTTTGCTTGAGTTCATGCTTGTTTCCACTTCAAGCTCAATAGTATTCTATGCGTTCTTGAGGCTGGCATTAGGGATCGAAATCGCAACTCCTGCCGGGATATTGATGGGCCTGGGATTCGCGTTCCTCAAAATGGCCAGGCCCAGGTTCAAGAACCTCGCCGCAATACTTGCAACTGCCGGAGTGGGCGTGATTTTCGGGATTTCCCTTGGTCCGGCCCCCTTGATAATTTTCCTGATATTCCTCTCGATCTACGATTTCCTTTCGGTGTTCAAGACCAAGCACATGGTGGAAATGGCCGATTTCGTGATGAAGAAGGATCTTGCATTCACGGTTACCGCCTATGAGCCGGATGAAAAGGAGAAGAAAAGGATCGACCTCGGAACAGGAGACATGATTGCTCCAATAATGCTTGAAGTATCAGCGCTTTCGATGAGCCCTATCGCATCGCTATTCGTTTTCATCGGCGCCGTAATCTCTTTCAGCATATTCATATTCCTTGTTTGGAACAAGAAGATGATCCTTCCTGCATTGCCCCCCATTGTTTTCGGGATGATAACATTCCTATTCATAGGTCTTCTGCTTGGTTTCTACTAGGCAGGGCCTAAGAATCCTGGCCTCCTTTTCTGAAACCTCTGAATGGGCAAGAAAGGAAACTGCATCCTCCCTTGATTTGATCCCTAATGAAAAAGACTGCAGGGCAGTTGCCAGTGTGCGGGTCATTCCAGTATCAGCATTGTTCAGAGTTATGCTGTCCAGGTAATATGCAAATGCTTCCCTATCCATATTGCCCTGGAGAAAATCGTAGCCGAATGTATTGACACATTGCTTGTCCGCCTTGTATCTGCTGAACAGCCTGGATATCTTTTCCTGCCTTTCCTTTCTAAGGGTAGCGCCATGCAGGAGGCAGAGGTTCCCGCATGCAACAATCGAGCCTGCAAGTGCAACCGCGGCAATCGTTTTCTTCATTCATCTCACCCTCAGGTCAAGGACAACCTGGACCTGGTCCTTTGAATATGGCCTTACTTCCCTTGAAAAGAGGAGGTCGAATTTTTCCCTGTCTATGTGAGAGAGTGCATCCTCGACAGGATCATCGTTCCGGACTATTGAATAATAATGGATGACTGTCCCTTTTTTGGAAGCTGCAAGGGCCTGATCCATAAACTCGTGCGCCGAATGCGGAAGCGGCATTATGATGCGATCGAATTTCTTTGCAAAGCGATGCTCCTTCACATCCCCATGTATTGCCTGAATGTTCTGGAACCCGTTCAGCCGGATGTTCTCCTCCATGTAAATGACGGCATCCGGATTAAGCTCGATTGCCGTGATTTTTGCCTCCGGATTGGCCCGGGCTATTACTAGCGCGAATGGACCGACACCGGCAAACATGACAAGCACCTCTTCCCCGCCGCGGACCATTCCCGAGATGCGCTTCCTCTCGTGGGAAAGACGGACGGAGAAATAGACCTTCCTTACATCAAATCTCATCCTGACCCCGTTTTCCCGGTAGTCAGCAACGGGATTGTCTTCTCCGGCAATCAGGGCAAGTTCCCGCACCCTGTATTCCCCCTTCATGGCGGAAAGCTTCTTGTAGACTGTATTTACCGGCTTGTGGACTTCGAGCACTGCTTGTCCTATTTCAGCTTCCTTGTCGCAGAGGGATTCTGGGATCTCAACGATCGCGATGTTTCCCAGGATATCGAAAGAAGTCGTGAGCTCGTTCACATCAACGACTGATGAAAGCACGTCTGTTATTTTCTTGGGCTGCATCTTCCTTGCTTCTGCTTCCAATTCGACATGTTCATAGCCCTCGATCTTCCCTGTGACCGGGATGTATACGAAATCCCCTTCATTGATGAATGAATATTCTGCGGCGATTGAATCACGCACCTCGTTTCTCGTGGATTCGGCCCTGCCTTTGGGGACCTTGATAAAAAGCATGGACTGAATTTGCCTGGAGGGGATTTTAAGATTAACTCATCCCGGAATGGGCATCTTCCTGCTTATGGGCACTAGGTAGTTATACCCACAAAATAAACAAAAACTGGTGGGGATAACCCCTGTCATCGAAACGAAGTTTAAAAAAAATCAGGCGAAAATGCCCATCTGGAGGCTGGCATCTCGCACATCCGCAAAATCACATTATGAGAATTGACGGTTTCCCTGGAATAGAATTCTTCGCCTTCGGGACATCCGGATCCTCCGGAAGAACTTCCACAGGACATCCGAACTCAGCTGAAAGGAATTTTTGCGCATCCTGTAATGCAGAAAGTTCATCATCGCTTGAGAGGATCTCCGGAAGCGAATGGACGTTTCTCATAAGCTGCTTGGCAATCTGGCCGACATCCTTCATTGGAAGGTCCGCTGCTGATGCCTCCTTCATTATCACGTCGAATTTTTTATGTTCCCTTGCAATCCCGTAGAGCTTCCTTTTCCAGGAATCGGCTATGAATATCTTCACTGACTCGGGTTTCTTTCCTATCAGTGAGGATATCTTCTCGATATCCTCGTGGACCTTTTTTACCAGATCCTCTCCCATTTCCACCGAATCGTCTATCTGCGATTCGTCGCATTCCGGGTATGGGGCAAAAGAGACGAACTTTTCGTTTCCGAGCTTTTCCCAGAACTCCTCGGCGTAATGGGGCATGAAAGGAGATATGAGGATTATCCATTTCCGGAAGAATTCCAACAGGTTCGGGGAATCTGTCCTCTTCAGGTACCACTGGAGGTCAGATGTGACATCATAGAATATCTCAAGTGCAAGATGCCTTATTGCCACGTTCTCGTAGAGTTCCTTTGCCCTCTTGATCTTCCTGTTCAGTTTCGAGAGGATCCAGCGGTCGATCCTGGATTTTTCCTTCTCCTGCGCTTCTTCAACGAGCCTGCTGATGAAAGAGAGCCTTGATTTTACGCCGTCTGCTACGGACTTGTTGAAGTCAGAATCAGTAGCAAGGTCCGCTCCGCATACAACAGCGAACCGGATGACATCTGCACCGTATTCGCGGATAGCCTTGCGAAGCGGCAGGATGTTGCCCATGGATTTGGACATCTTCGATCCTTCCATTGTTACGAAGCCGTTTGTCACTATCTGCCTCGGCCAGAGCTTTTCCTCATAAACCCCCACATGGTTGAATATGTACAGGGTCAGGTGGTTCCTCACGAGGTCTCCGGCAGAGTGTCTGGAATCCACAGGATACCAGTATAGGAAGCTCTTTCGAAGCGTTTCCAGCTTGCTGTTTCCTGCACCCTTGCCCAAAAATACATAATCGAAGAACTCCTCGTTGAGGTCCTCCTCGCTGAAGTTTTCGAGCAGGTGGGCTATAGTATAATAGGACATGTAGAGAGTGGAATCAGATAACGCCTCTATCACTTTTGATTCATCGAACGGGAATTTCGTCCCGAGGCCGGATGACCTTGTTGTCGGCCTGGTTTTGAGCCAGTCGATCGTGTAATCGAACTCAGACCTTGATTTCTCAGGTATGCAGCTCATATTTGCAAGGCATGATTTTGCCTTCTCCTTCCATTCCGGGATCCCGTAGTCTATGAACCACTGGTCGTTCAGGATGTTTACCACTGCGTGCGAGCCGCACCTGCAGAATACAGGGCCGTTTGCAAGAACATGGACATTGAGTGCATAACTTTTTCCGGAAACCGGCTTGAAGATATAGGACAGGAAGGCACCGCCTTTCACCTTTGTTTCAATAACCCTGAGGTCCAGGAACCTCTTTACTATCATTTTTCCCTGGTGCGCCTCGGTCTTGTACAATAATTTTGTTGCTTCTTCGGATTTGGGATCGTCCTGGTCTTTTACTCCAAGCTTTTCGACGACCTCTTTAGCAGGATTGTTCCCGTAGCCTTCCGCTTCGATAACCTGGGGCATCCGGATGGATTCTTTTCCCATGTCCCTCAAAGCAAGATAATCAAGTGGGGCATGTGCAGGAACTGACATTACCACGCCGGTTCCTACGTCGTCCTTGACAAAGCTTGCCTCATAGACAGGTACAAATTCGTCAGGGAGTTCGGATTCCTTGTCCATTGAATGTATCGGATTCCTTGCCTTGTATCCCAGAAGTTCGTCCGGGGATACCTCCCCTGCTACCTCAAGGCCTTTCCACTGGTATTTCAGCAGGTCGGCTGCTTTCTGCGAAAGTATAAGGGTTTCACCAGAATATTTCGCCTTTACGTATTTGTGTTTTGGATTGATCCAGATATTTGTAACACCGTAGATGGTCTCGGGGCGGTATGTCGTGACAACGAAGAAAGTATCCGGCTGGTCCTTGATCTCGAATTTCAGGACAGTCACTTCCTCGAGTTCCGGATCCACATCCCCCTTGGTGTCATGCGCCGAGAGTGCATTGCCGTCCGAGGGACACCAAGCAATCGGATATGTGCCTTTTATAAGGTATCCGAGCTCCTTGAGCTTCCTGAACTGCCATTGAATGAATTTGTTGAATTTCGGATCATATGTGTAGAATTTCCTCCTCCAGTCTATAGAAAAGCCCATTTCCCTCATACCTTCCTCGATTTCCTTGGAGAAATAGGTTACTAGGTCCTTTGGATCAGTGAGCGACTCGGCAACGTCTTTTGGGATGCCGTATATGTTTTCAAAAACATCAAGGACTGCACTGTCTTTTTTCTCAATCCTCTTTGCCATTGCAAGTATGGGCGTCCCGGTCACGTGGAATGCCATTGGGAAAAGGACGTTGTAGCCGCAGTGCCTCAGATACCTTGCATATATGTCAGTAGTGGTATATGTCCTTGCATGTCCGATGTGCTGGGGTGAATTCGGGTAGGGGAAAGCGGCTGTAAGATATCTCTTTTCCTTAGTCTTTGGGTTTGCCTCAAATGCTTTCTCTTCCTGCCATCTTGTGATCCATTTTTTTTCAATAGAATTGGCGTCCATACGACGGATATTATTAGTAAAAGATTAAATAGTGTGTTTTGTGGCAAGTAATGACAATATGTTTAAAGACTTTCATTCAACTATCAGATATGGTTTATGAAACGCTAAATCAAGCCTTGAAGGATCCTGATGACAAGATTGTCATGAGTGCGATCTGGATTCTTAATGATCTTGGAGGTGCTGATGACCTTCCAGGTCTGGTCGGATGCATCAAATCAGAAAACCAGGATGTCCGGGAGCTTGCGGTTCATGCCATTGTTAATATCCTGAAAAGGGATCCTCAGCTGATATACCTTTCCGGCCTTAAAAGTACGATGAGGGAGTTTGTTGAAGGAAGCGATGAGAGGAAAGATGCAGAAAGAGAGATGGATGCATATCATTTCATGATTACAAGCGGTGAAAGCGGTGACGATCTTCCAAGACCTACAATACTAAGAAGGATTGAACCGATGCAGAGAAGGAAGATAACGATTAACAAGTAATTTTGTTTTTTGCCGGGGCTGCTAGAGCCTTCGTGCCTGTTGCAGCGCGGTGCTCATCTTTTAGTTCCACTAGCCTTCTCCTGACAAGTTCCGATATTCCAAGATCAGTGATATTGTAAAGGCTCTCCACTTCAGACCTCGTAGTCGCCTGCCTTGCATATTTTGCAGCTGCCAGGTACCTGAAACTTCGGTCGGCATTTCGGCTGGAAGCTATCCTGAGGAGTGCATTCTGGCTCACAACGCACGAAGGATCCTTGATGAGGTCGCCGAGCTTCTTTATTGCTGAATCGACTATAGGATTTGTTATGCTCATCCCATACTGTACCATTGGATAGGCCGAATATTCGCATGCTACAGTGAACAAGCCCTGCGTATCCCTTTTTTCTTCCATCTGCCTGACGGCTTTCAGCCCGCATGCAACACGGACAGTCTGATGGCAATCTTCTTTTGCTTTTCCGATAAGCCAGTCGGTTTCGAGTTTTGCATCCTTCAGAACCTCCTTGAATGCCGCCAGTGCGGAATCCAAGACAGGATTCCTCAAAACAAAAGTCTCTCTTCCAGACTTAGGAAATCTATGGCCTTTTGAAATGAATAAACACAATTGTTTGACAGCTTCTTCCTTGTCAGGGATCGCCTTCATCTGCCTGACTGCCTTAAGCCCTGCCGGAACCCTAATTCGTTCATCGAGGTCCCCCGTTGTTATGCTGCAAAGCCAGGAAGTATCATAATCCTGGGGAGCATTCATCAGATTGCCGAATGCAGCTATTGCCGCATCTGAAACAGGGGAATTTATTGTTGTGATGTATCCTCTGCCTGTTTCTTTGGGCAATGTGCCCTGGTGGGCCATCAGCTCGGACAAAAACAAGGCAGCCCTTTCGGAATCATGATGAGCTTCCGCATGTCCGATAACCTGCCTCCACTCTGAGATTTTCAAATCGGGAAGTTTATTTGATAAAACGATTGAGAGCACCTGCTCTGGAGTGTCTTCAGCCATAAGTATTTTCTGCAGCATAGTATTTATAAAGTGTTTCAAAAAGTGGTAAAAAGGGTATATTTTTAAACTGTTTTGTGCAGATATGGAATTGGAAATCTGTTTATAAGGATTTCCAAGTAGTGATACAATCATGGGTTCAGATTTAAGAGTAGGAGACATTATGACCGAGAACGTCATAACTATCCCTTATGGCAAAACTGCTCTTGATGTGGCAAAATTGATGAATAAAGATCATGTAGGATCGATCATAGTAGTAAATGACGACAAACGCCCTGACGGCATCATAACAGAGAAAGATCTGGTGCGAAGGGTGGTTGCCAAGGAGAAAGATCCGAAAAAGACATTTGTTAAGGAGATTATGTCGAAGCCGCTCAAAGCAGTTCGTCCTGATAGTCCAATCGAAGACGCAGTAAAGGAGATGAAAGACAATAAAGTAAAGCGCCTTGCTGTGATCCAAGATGAAAAACTCGTAGGAATAGTAAGTGAAGGCGATATCACAAAGATACTTCCAGTCGTGATGGAATTGCTGGAAGAGAAAGCTTCACAATAATGCCAATACTGTGCATGGATGGCCACCGGAGCTATAAGCCGTGATGGAACTGTCCGCATCGAAAGGTGGGGAAGGCCCTTAAGGGCGGTCAACAGTGCACAGTCACTCTTTCTGGGTCCATTATAGGTGATATAATGGCAAAAACGTACATTGATACAGTAAAATACCTGATCTACACGGATGTGGAGATCGGGGGTCTGGTTGAAAAGCCGGACGTAGTTGGCGCGATCTTCGGTCAGACCGAGGGATTGCTTGGGGACGAGCTTGATCTTAGGGACCTTCAGAAAAACGGAAGGATCGGCAGGATCGAAGTTGATCTTTCACCGAAGTCAGGAAAGACTGTCGGAACGATAAAGATCCCGAGCAGCCTTGACATGGTCGAGACCTGCATCATTGCAGCAGCACTCGAGACAGTAGACCGTGTCGGTCCCTGCGAAGCAAAACTCAGGATCGGCAAGGTCGAAGATACCAGGAACAGCAAGAGGAAGATCCTTGTAGACCGGGCTAAGAGCCTGCTCAAGAACCTCCTCAATACCGAGATTCCTGAAAGCAAGGAGATTTCCCAGATGGTCCGTGACGAAGTGAAGACCGCTGAGATATCCACATGGGGACCTGACAGGATACCTGCAGGGCCGAGCGTGGATCGAAGCAACGACGTGATCCTTGTCGAGGGCAGGGCTGATGTCATAAACCTCCTCAAGAACGACATAACGAACGTCGTAGCTATCGGCGGTGCGAAGGTAAACAGGACAATACTTGATCTTTCAAAGAAAAAGGAAGTGACTGTTTTCCTTGACGGCGACCGCGGCGGGGACATGATCCTCAATGAGCTTGTCCAGGGCGGAGTCGACATTGATTTCATAGCAAGGGCACCGACCGGGATCGAAGTGGAGGAACTGACAAGAAAGGAGATAATAAAATACCTGAGGAACAGGCTTCCATTCGAGCAGAACAACAGGAAGACCGAAAGGAGGGTTGAGGAAACGCCCAGATTCAGGAGCGCTGTACCTGAACCCCCAAGAGAACAACCTCCAAGAGAGCAGCCTCCAAGAGATCAACCCAACAGGGAGCAGAGAGAGCAGTCTTCTAGGGATCAAAGAGACCACAGAAAGAAAAAGAAGAGGGAGGAGCCGGAACCCCAGCCGATCGTGAAGGCCAACGACTTCATGAAGGAACTGGAGGAGCTTTCCAATTCCCTCAGGGCAAGATTCTACAACAGCAGCATGGAAAGGACGAAGGAGGTTGCCGTCAGGGACGTTATAAAATCCCTCGGAGAGACCAAGGACGTCAATGCCATCGTGTTCGACGGGATAATAACCCAGAGGCTTGCAGACCTTGCATCCAAACAGGGAGTGAAAGTGCTCGTGGGCCTGAAGATTGGAAACGTCAACAAGGTTCCTGAAAATATTGAGATAGTTACAAAAAATAATTAATTTTTTTCCATTTTTATATGTTCGATTCCCGCTTCAAGGAACTTCTTCCCGGCTGGGACGAACCCCATTTTTTTATAATAATCAAGAAGGTAGTACTGGGCATTCATGTATATTTTTCCCTTGAAACTTGACAGGACGAATTTTATCATCGCTTTGCCTATGCCCCGGTTGCGATAGTCCTCCAGGACGGCAATACGTTCCAGCTTGAGGCCTTCATCCGTTTCACGAATCCTCAATGTCCCAACAGGCTTTCCGTCAGAAAAAGCAATCACATGCCTGCAAGACTGGTCAAGGCCGTCCCGCTCGATCTCAGATGGGACATTCTGCCCTTCGATAAAAACGATCCTCCGTATCTCCTGGACCAGAGGAAGCTCTTCTGCTGCTGCAAGGCGGATCATCTATACACTGAGATGTCTATTGCTGCCAGGTAGTTGGTGTTGTCTGCCTGCTCCACAGTAGCAAGCCGCCTTATCCTCGAGATCTCGTTGGCATCGTCTAGAGGGCCGCCGATCGAAATCACGGAATTGTCTGCAAGGTTCTCGACCCGGATTGAGAAGTTGAAGGATGAACCTGTAGTCTCCCTGAGCCATTCCATATCCTGTGCGCTTGCGCATAATATGACTGATTCATTGAGCCTTCGGTCATCCCAGCCGTTTGCAAATCCCAGGCGATCGATTGAATTGCAGCTCGGATTCGGCCCTGGCGGCGCATAGAGCGTGCCTGAAAGCTTGACAGCTTCCTTGGAAAGGGCGTCACTCTGGAAATCCAGGAACGACCTTACGCTGTGCCAGTAGGATAACAGGGCAACGAGTGCCAAAACGAATATGACCGAGGCTACTATAGCATCAAAACTGAAATATTGTCCTTTCATGAGTTCACCTGAGTTATGGTGAGATTCTCACCATCATTTTCAAACATGAGCATGTTGCCGCATTCCGAACTTAGCAGAACTCGGCTGTTTACGCATCCCTCATACCGGTAATTGTAGTGCGGGATATCGAATGAAGCGCTGTAATTTCCGTATGAACCCGGCCATTCCAGGATAATCGATGAATCGAGGAAATTGATCTTGTAAGGCGTTCCGAATATGGTCCTCGGAAATGTGTAGTTGTACGCGAAGCCGGTCCCTCCTTTTACAGAGAGGGTGAATATCGTCGAGAATCCTTCTCCGATCTCCCTTGCAACCGTATTCTGCTGCATCGGAATCTCGTTGCTCTGGACCTGGTTTACGACGATGAATGCCGCAATCGCCACGAACATGAATATCGTGGTATAGAGCATGAATTCGGTTGCCACCTGGCCCTTATTCCTCAATGAGCTCTACCTCGCCATTCGCATTGTTTTCTATCCTCAGAACGAAAAGCCCGGTCTTCTTGCCGAGCGTCTGGGAATCGCCGCTGATTTCAGCAATCGTTGGTGATGCCGCCTCGAATATGCCCGCGCCGGTCTGGATGCGGACTATCGCCTCGCTCTCCGTTGCTACTATCTCCTCTGTATTGGAGGGGACGTTCAATAGTATCACCCTGCTTGCGCCGGGCCCCTGGGCGTAGACTGAGTTCATGGCATCGGCAAGCGTCCTTGCAGAAGCGTCTGCCTGCGCCTTTGAGGTGTCCTCAAAGCCGATGGATGTTGCCGAAAGCAGGAGGAACAATACCGGTATCGTGAATGCGAATACTATTCCGATCGTGACCAGCAGTTCAAGTGAAGTCTGTCCCCTCATCATCCGCACCTCCCGTTGTCACAGGCTATATCTTCAAGCCCGTAATGTTCTATCGCTTCCTCGCTCAGGGCGAAGATTCCTGTTATCGGACTGTCCGAACAGGATGCGTAATCCCTGCATCCGGGAAGTCCCATTATCTTTATTGCCTCGCCGCCGTAAAGCTCGCGGTCCAGCCTGCTTGCAGTGTCATAGATGTCATAGTCGTTAGCGAAATTGCCGATTACGAACGTCTCGACCCCGTACGGGCTTGAGAATGAATATGAATCGTTCATGAGCCTCTGGAGATATGATGGTGCATCCTCATTGTTGGTGTAGTATCCGCACATGACAAAGTCCCTCGCAGTCTCGATCGAGAAGATTCCCGAATCGCTTGTCTGCCTCTTCCTTCCAGGGCTTTCAGCCACGTCGCCTTCCAGGTAGGTATTCAGAATCAGAACGCATTTTGCAGTCTCGTTGCTTCCATCCAGTATCGGGCAGATGGTCGCATCGCTTGTTGAGAATCCCGGGGATACCACATATGGTTTGGCCGTTCGCGGGAATCCGAGCACCCTCTCTCCGTTGTCGCATGTTAGCGGGTTGAAGGTATTGTCCTCCACTGATCCGCAGGATCCGTCGCTGAGTTCTGCCTCGTTCGTAAGTATAAATCCGCCGAACTGGTTGTAGATGTCCTGCCCCAATGACCTGATCTCGTCGAAGGTTCCGACAAGTATGTATTTTCCTCTTCTTGATGGTGCGATGTCAGTTCCTTCCGGAACAAGGTTTGCTGTCCCGTTTGCAAGAACTATCGGGCCGTAGAGCCAGCCCTGGCCGCCCTCGACATTCGCCACCTCCCTTGCCGAAATTGACGAGGGAGAATCATATGCGCTGTCAAAGAAGAACTGCCTGTAGACTGTAAGGTCCTCTCCTGCATTTTCCCTGGAGAGCCGCGCAAGTGCTGGATCCACCAGTCCGGAGATGTCGATCCTGTTGCTTATATCATAGGTCCTCGTTACGGATGTAGTGTTTGAGAAGTCCTTCATCTGGAGGTCCATGCTGAATGAATAGTCCACATACCTGTGGCTGGTCTGGTTTATCTCGAAGTCATATACCTCGAGATCGCTGATGTAGACCCCGATTGCAAGGAGCGATGCGTTGAGGTTTTCCCCCCATGCCATGATCGAGGAGTCGTTCTCCTCAGGAACAGCGGCACCGACGAAATAAGCAGAGTCTGTGCTTCCGTCAACCAGCAATTCGTACATCACTGACCTCAGGTTGTAATTCTGGTCATCGTCCGGACCAGGAAGCACAGGATCATCGATCGTATGGTCATTCAGCCTCGCTAGGTTCCTGTTCATTATTATGTATGTTACGTTGTCAAGCTTCTGCGGAGTTACCTGCTCGATTGCGAGTTCCACAGTGGATTCCTTGTAGAATTCCGAGAATGTCCTTTCCGAAGTCTCTATTGCCTTCACCCAGACTGAAATCGAAAGAAGAATATATGTGAGCACAAGGAAGACAGTTACCGTGAATAAAAATCCTTTCCTATCCATGTTTCCACCCTATATGTAAACGGTGAACCTCACCACTCTGACATCTGATGATGGCACAATGTCGCCTCCGAAGATATTGCTCGGGTGAATGTTTCCGATTGCGACTTCCTCAGTTGAGGATCCGTTTCCTCCTCCTGAGACCTCAAGCACACCGCAGGTGATTATTCCCCAGTCGTCTCCTCCTGCAGTGGTTGATCCGCTACCTGATCCATCCTCGTTTCCAGCGCCGCCGCATGATAGATAATTGTAGGGGGATTCGTTGAGCTTGTTCACTTTTCCCGAATACCCGAAGCTGATCACCTGCGACGAGACTGTAAGCTTCTTGCTCCGCTTGGCATGCTCGTCTGCCGGTTCGTTGGCAGTATCATAGACCACCACCCAGGATCCGCCGTTGTTTGAACTTACTTCCATCCTGTATCCGAACTGGTCGGGAACCATCTCCCCCACAGTATTCTGGATAAGGTTCTTCTGGAAATTCACATTGTCCTCAGAGACGATGCTGTCGAGAAGGGAACCGCTTGATGAGCAGATCCCGTAGCTGTCAGAACAGGGCGTCGTCGAAAGTGACATCAGGACATCCCTCGTAAGGTAATGGCCCTGTGTGAGCAGGTAATAATATGATGACGGGACGCTTGAAAAGAATATGAGCGAGTAAATAGCAACCAGCGCCAGCGTGAATGCAATAAAGGCATCTAATGAAAATATGAATGCTCTCATGTTAATACGATTTAAGTATAAATATTTAAAAGCAATTGTGTTTTTTCGTATTTTTAGAAAATCTAACACAACTTGATGATCTCTCATTCTGAAATATTAATCACTGATGAACATTCGCTATAACCGGTACCGCAGGAATTGCAGCTCTTGAAGCCGTTTACGCAGTTGTAGGTCGAACAGGGTCTTCGCTCATCAGGCGAGCAGATCCTCTCCCAGCTGCATGCAGACCACCTGCCGTTGACGCATACTGATTTCCCGGCACAGTCTCCGACCAGGCAGCTCCTGTTCTCGCCATCGCTACAGACTGCGGATGCATTCCCGGCATAACCTGCCGATGTCGGAGCGGTCCGGATGAATATGAATGTCGAGATTATTATGAAAATGAAGAAAAAAGCGAGGATGAACGGGTTTTTCAATATCATTACCTGTAGGATATGGACGGGGCATCATCCTGGGTTAACAGTGCCCTCACCATCGCGTCGGCAGAAAACAGAGATCCGTCCGATGATCCCATGTTTACCTCGCATATCCGCAGGTCATTGTATGATGCGCTGATATTTGCAAGCTCTGCAGCCTTCTTTATCGCATCCCTCTTGTTTCCGAGTTGATCTACAAGGCCGACTGCCTTTGCCTGCCGCCCGGACAGTATCCTCCCGTCAGCAACAGCATCGAACCTGTCCCGGTCGAGCACATCCTTCCTGTTGGAGAGAACGACGGAACGGAATTCCTGGTATACCTCGTCTACAAGCGCCTGCATTATCTGCTTCTCATCATCGGTCATGTTCCTGAACGCAGATCCGATATCCTTGTATTGCCCTGACTTGATCGTAGTGGTCTCTATTCCCAGCTTCCCGAAGAGCCCTTCCATTGAGGTGAATGTCGCGATCACTCCGATGCTTCCTGTGAGTGCGTTCGGATCTGAAACTATGTAATCGGTCCCTGATGCGACATAGTATGCGCCTGAAGCAGCGACCTCCCTGAAATAGGACACTGAAGGCTTGTCAAGGTCTACGACGGCGTCGTAGACTTCCCGGGTTGCAACGACCGAGCCTCCGGGCGAGTTCATCACGAAAACCACAGCACCGACATCGTCCCTGCTATTCAATTCGCGAATAGTTGACGCATAATCCTCCGAACTTGGCAGTCCGGAATCAAAAAGTGAAGGCGGAACGCCTTCAACGGTAAGCGGGTTGTTGATGTCCACAACTGCAATGCACTTTCCGACAATGTCATTGCTGAATGCCGAGAATACCATGAAAAGTGCTATTACCGACAAAAATACGAGTATCAGGAAGGCCCCTGTTCCAAGGATTAGTCTGCTCCTGGTTTTCTTTTGAGAATGATCCATGACTGCATTCCACAGGATACAAATATAAAGCTTTTCCGGAGTATTCTTTCCGATGATAGATCTCCTTATTTTCCTGGTTCCAGCATACGTTGGCAACTCATCTCCGGTAGTGCTTGGAGGGGGAGCACCGCTTGATCTGGGGAAAAAGATCGGCGGAAAGAGGATACTGGGAAAGGGCAAGACGATAAGGGGATTCGCAGGAGGAGTTGTCGCAGGGACGCTTGCTGCGATAATAATTGCACAGTACTACCAGCTTCCATTTTTCGAAAATGCTGAAACACAGATGATAGGAGGATTTCTCCTTGCCTTCGGGACACTTTTCGGAGATTCGTTCGGAAGCTTCCTTAAAAGGAGGATGAACATGGAATCCGGGAGCCCGTTCTTTCCCGATACATTCATTTTCCTGTTCTTCGCGCTGCTGTTCGTTTCCCCGCTCGTGCATGACCTGTTCGAGCCCTTCAACATCGCATTCTTCTTCATCCTGACCATGATACTCCATCCGCTTACAAACCTCATCGCGAACAAGGCCGGGCTCAAAAGGGTCCCTTGGTAACAATTAATAATCTGATTTTCCATTTCAGGAACAATGAAATTAAACCTGAAATCAGCCGAGAAGATAACGGATCCCATCACATATTACAGGTTCAGGAAGCCTGCAAGGGGGATCGAGCGCGGAACCGTCATAATCGGAAAGAGGATAATCTGGGGATTCCCGCACATCAAGAGGATATTCAGGCTTGATACGGGAATAGAAAAGAACATTGAGCTTCCGGTCTATGCTGAAGAAAAGATAGACGGATTCAATGTGAGGGTCGCGTCCGTTGGCGGATCGGTCTACGGATTTTCCAGGGGCGGATTCCTTGACAGGTTCGTAACGGAAAAAGTCCGCGAAATGAAACTGGGAAAATTCTTTGAGGATCACCCGAACCATGTGATCTGCGGGGAGATGATTGGGAATACTCCGTTTACCAAGCCAACCAAGAAATACGACGTCAGGCTGCTGGTGTTCGATATCGACAGGGGAGACGGCAGCTACATCGAGCCGGATGCAAAATACAGGATGCTCAGGGAATATGGCATCGAAGGGGTGCCAGTCTTCGGAAAGTTCTCGAGCGTTGAGGAACTGAAGAAACTTGCATCGCGGCTGAACCGCGACCGGTTGGAGGGAATGGTCCTCAAGAACAGGAAAACCATAAAGTTCGTTACCGCGAATTCCGATATTGAGGACATCGAAAGCGGGGCAAGATGGATATTCGATACAGAAAGGGGATTCTTCTACCAGAGGATTCTGCGCTCGTCATTCTTCATAGACGATTTCTCCCTTGACAGGGAGGAGTATGAAAAAAAGCTCGGCAAGGCTCTCTATCGGATGGTGGATACCGTCAGGGACGCAAAAAAAGGCATCCCGCCATCTTGCGAGTTCGAGATCCTGATCCGGGACCTCTCCATCATAGAAGACATCAAGAAGCACATGAGCAGGGATGTTGGAATAGAATGGATAAGCAGAAGGAAGGAAGGGGAGCGGACCAGGGTAAGGTTCAGGAAGATCTACAAGAATACCGCGAAGCTGGTGCTATCATATTCAAACGGAAGGGGCATTACTGATTAACGCGTGGAATTTCTCTGCACCGAGCCATTCGACTCCGATCTGGTTTGCGAGTTTTATTGCGCCCTCATCAGAGGTTATCAGCGTCGCTTCGAGCTCCTTGGAGAGCAGGACCAGCTCGAAATCCTCAACCGAGTCTATTATCCCGGTGCGCATTGCAGCCCGGAACTTCTCCCGGAGCTTCCTGAGCTTCTCGTCATTGTCGGGCGCATTGTCCTTCGCGAATGTTTCCGAGAGCCTCATTCCCTTGTTCACGCGCTCGCGGACATCGTTTATGAAATCGTATAGCACAGCAGCAGGAAGGTATATCGCATAGGTATTGGGGGACCTCTTCTTTATCGCGATGTCAAGCTCGTCCATTGCATTCGTCTCGACGAAATTGGACAGCTCGTTGAAAACCGACGGGGGCATGTAGATCTCAAGGGGTTTTCCCTTGATCGACTTGACGAATTTTTTTACAGCCGAAGTGGGATCTTTGCCGAAATCCTTCCTGGAGTTGGGATTCACAAAAAGAGATGTATCGATTACGAATTTCATGATTTAAAAAAGGGAAAAAAGTATTTAATCCTTGGTTAATTTTATCCTGGAAATCCCCCGTTCATTGAAGGTGATGTCGATCTTGTACTCGAATTCGCCGTAAGTGAAGACATCGTTGTCCTGGAAGTAGTAATTCTCGCCGTCGAATTCCAGGCGGATCCCGTCGTCCTCCATCTCGTCGATGTACGCGAAGTCGTCAAGGAACCTGAACTTCTCGTTGGAAAGATCTATTCCTGACCCGCTCGTTTCCAGGTAAGGGAGGAAATCGCTTGTCTGCTCGGTCATCACCACAGAATCATCAGGGCATACGGAACTGCCTGACCAGGTGCTCTCATATCCGACAGTATCTATGTACTGGACTATCTTGAACGATTCCACGGTGACCTCGGCATAATCTGATCCGATCGTCCCCGTCTCGATGTCGCCGACGTTCTCGTCGCACGGATCGGTGATGTTGTCATCCTCATCCATCGAGAATTCGCATATCTCGTTTTTGTCTGAATATTCATCATAATCCTCGTACAGGAGGAAATCCAGGTTGGATCCTACATCATCAAGCACGAGTATGTAGTCGCCGTCAAGCTCAAGGACATCATTCTCATAGAGACGGACCTCGTCATCCGACTCCTCTATCTGGTAGCGCTGGTTCTCTTCGGAGAGGTCATCCCTGTCCTCGAAGCAGTCCCCTTCCCTGCATCTTCCGTCGTCGCATTCATAGCCCGCAGGACAGTATATCCTGGTGGAATCCACTTCGGTATCGCTCTCGCAGAAGTATTCCAGTACCCGGATATCAGAATAGCATGAGTCTTCGTAGCTCTTGCCGCCGTATGATGTGGTGCCTTTGGTGGATACCTCTTTTCCGTCGTTGTCCGTGCAGACGTCCTTCACGCATTTGCCGTCATCGCACCTGAATCCGCTGGCACATGATATGACATCGCTTTCGATCCTGTTGTTGGTGCAGAAATACTCCTTGACATCGCCGTCAAGGCAGCTGTCCGTGCTGATCTCTGACCCAAGCTTTGTCGTCCCCTTCCTTGAGGTATCCTTTCCGTCGCTGTCAGTGCACCTGGACTCGACGCATCTGCCGCTCTTGCATTCATGGAGATCCGGACAGTCTATCTTTTTGCTTCCGATCTCGCCGTTTGAACAGTAAAATTCATTGACTGTGAAATCGCCGCTGCAGCTGTCTGTTTCGCTGGCATTTCCGGAAATGACTTTGCCGTAAACCATCACGTCCTCCCCTCCGTCGCTGTCACTGCACTGCATCTCTACGCATCGGTCAGTCTTGCATTCGTATCCCGGCGGACAGGGGAATATGTTTGATGCCGGCTCATCATCAGAACAGTAGTATTCCTTCACTGAATTCCCTTCGCAGGAATCGAACTCCATCAGATCGTCGTTCACGGTGCTCCCTGCAGTGAAGATGTCCTTGCCGCCATCAGAATCAAAGCATGTGGGGCACTGGCCGATCTCGTAATCCTCCACGCCTGCCGCTTTTGCGTGGCATTCGCTCGGATATGTAAATCCGTCAGCGCAGACAGGAACTCCTTCATCGGGACATTCGGCAGTACAGCCGAACAAAAACAGGGTTGCCAGAACCAGCAGAATGAATCTCATATGGAAAAAATGAAATTTTATTCTTAAAAAACTTTGCTAAATAAGCTTCACGAGCCCGCGGCCTATTTCAGGTATGTTTCCGCCGAAGAGGTTCGTGGTGTTAAGGACGAATGTAAGCAGTATAACCATCGCGATCATCGGCAGAAGGCAGATTGCGGATATCAGGTGGTTTGTGAAGCTGATAATCTTGGTATCGAGGAAATCCTGGAGCGTTGCGGCATTTCCGAGCATCTGCGCTTCCATGTCGCCGAGCTTGCTGACCGATGCCCCGCATCCATATGTCTGGGGACTTGCCACCTGGGGCAGCGCGCAGATCCGCTCGATTCCGTTGTCGGCCTGGACGCATGCCCCGCCATCTGTTGCAGGAACGACAATATCAGACGGCGGAAGGGCCATTGTGGCAATCAGAAGATAAGCAAACGGGAATACGAAATAGAGCCCGAACGATATCGCCATGAGATAGGCCCCGCCTCCCCTGGTCGGCGGGAAGGCCCTCAGCGCTACGCCGATTGAAAAGAAGAAGCCTGCGAAATGCTTGATGAAATTGAGGGTGTGGATTATCAGGTAGTACATATACATGAAGAATGAAAGGGATTTTGTTGCATTCCCGATACGTTCGGCAATCCACTTGACACCATAACCAGATGCCTGCTCGCTCATGAATATTTCCATGTATACTGATGCCATCGCTTCGACAGGAACTGAAAGAGCATAAAGGACGTCCATGAAGTCCTGTACGCAGTCGGCAGGTGTTGCAAGGTAAAGCTTCATCCAGTCTATCAGGGTGTTCTGCGAGAATAATGCGGGAGTGTTCGGGTTGCACTGCAGGGAGGTCATGTAAAGGGTCCTTGCAAGAGATGATCCTCCGCCGGCAAGCGCCTGCTCGCCGAATACGATCACTCCTGAGACCATCATCACAATGAAGACTGTTGATGCAGCGTATATGAATTCCGTCTTTGCTACCTGCTCAAGGTTCTTCTGGTTGAAGAGCCTGGAGAGCATTATGAGCATGGACGAACCTATAACCGATATCGCTGCAGCAGCAATCGATATTGTCGTCCAGTCTGCGTAGAACGTATCTGCAAAACCCATCATATCAGCCTCGTAAGGGACGATATGTCCACTTCATCTCCGAATGTCCTGCTGAGGTTCTTTGCGATGGTCGTGAAAAGCATGACGTTGAATGCCGGTATCACAAAGCCGATCGCGAATGCCATCGAAATTATCGTAATCGGGAACATCATCAGTACGAACATGAGGTTCCCTATAAGTTTCTGGAAGAGCTGTCCGAGCCCTCCGAATCCTGCCCCGATTAGGTCTGATACGGACTGGCCGATGTCAGTGAAGTTGCTGTTGTAGAAGTCTGTGAAATTCCCCCAGAACGTGCCTGTGCTCGTATCATTGAAGAAGTACGACTGGACAATGCTTGAAAACGATGCCGCCGGACCTGATTCCGCATTGTAGAACATGCTGTATGATACAACGACAAGAACAGGGAATGCGAAGAGGAATGCAACCGCTACTCCGATCAATGCTCCGCCAAGCCGTCGGGTGGGGGTAAACGAACGGAAGAATATCCCTATTGGAAGATAATACTTCAGGAATGCCTGCAGTGCAAAGAGATAGACGATCTTCTGCGCGGAATTTATCATGAATGCGATTGCGAGCGCAACTGACATATTGTAGAGCATCGACTTGAGGGGGGATGCGAAACCTGCCATAGGCGATGCCACAAGGCCTACTCCGAGCGGACGGGTGTAAGGGGTGACAGATGCCACCTGGTCGACATACATGTTGATGAAATAATTCACCGTTAGCCAGCTTGTCATGTCCTCGCTCACCCGGTCGAAATACATCCCGCTAGCACGGTATATGGTTGTTGATGCGTCGATATCCTCAGGCCACAAATTCGATGGAAGGAATGTTCCGACCCTCATTTCATGCATTGCCGCAACGGCACCGGTAAGAAGCACCACCAGCACCGCAGATATCAGAAGTTCATATACTTCCGTCTTCACGAAGGCATTCATCTGCTGGTTCCTGAAGAAGGTCGCCCATACGTACATGCCTGCAAGAAGCACTGCAGAAGTGGAGAGCGCTGCTCCGGACAAGGCAACAAAATCAATAATAGTGTCGCCGCCGCATCCGAATCCGATGATCTCGTCAGGTGTGCAGAGTACCATGGATATTCCTCAGATGATTTTCAGGAACGAGAGGAAGTTGACGTCAACTCTCGAGAAATTGGCCAATTCTTTGGCCACCGTAAGTGTCACGAAGATGTTGAGGAACGGCAGAAGCAGCGATAGCACTACAATGTAATAGACGGCACTCCGCACCAGTTCGAATGCAAGAGAGAGAGCGCCGCCTAAAAAGAACGGAACGAACACACCTGCCATCAGGAAAATCATTATCAGGACCGAGCCGAAAACCGCGAGTATCCCGCTTTTCTGGATGAATCCGCTCATTGCATCCTTTGCATCGACAAGGTTGTATTTCAGCACCTTGTGGACTTCGTAGTCGAAAAGGAACATGAACGGGTAGAAGAGTACAAGCGCGAACGTAAGTGAGATAAGAGCCTCTCCGCCGTTTCGCGTAAACGGAATTGAACGCATGAGGACTCCCAGCGGAAGGAAAAGCCCCCAGGCCCACTTCTTCAGGATGCACAGCGTGATGATGTGAAGCATCCACTCGCTTATTCCAAGCGAAAGGAACTGTAGCGCGCTTCCGATGATATCGATCAGCGGCTTCAGGACCGGGCCAAGGTTGAACGAATACATTGCACGCCATGTGACACCGAACCACATCGTCGATGAAAAGATTGTGTGGATTATCATGTTGTAGATAAGGAGAAGAGAATAATGGTCGATCATCTCCTTTACGGTGATCCTTGCAAATGACATGGATGCGTCTATCATGCTTGAACTTGACGAATAGACCGGATCGCTCATGCCAAACGTCGAGAGGGAATACCATCTCTCAGCACCGCTTAGGAGCGCCACCACGAACATCACCTTGACAACAGTCATGATGAGCTGGAAGAATTCCTCCTTGGTCAGTGCGATCAGCTGCGGCGACCCGAAAAACTGGGCTACCATGTAAAGTATAGCAAGCCCTATGACAACTATCATCAGCGTAAGGCCGACTGGCGCGATCCATGTTCCGATAACATTTCCGGAATCTATCCACTGGTCCCCGCACTGCGATGGCGAGAAGGTCTCTACAATGCTTACAAGGACGCTCGGCACACCTGATACGCCTGTTGCCTGCCCTGTCACCCAGAGTTGAGCCGATGTTGCAGAATCCTCAGTTGTCTCGTTGAAGAACTCCTCGAGGCTGTTCGAGTTCGCGAATGCAAAGGATAATACCAGCAATAGTAAAAGCAGCCTCTTCATCATATCAGCCTCGTCAATCCTGCGATCTCGATGTCTCCGCCGAATGTGATTGACAGTGATCTTACTGTCGCAATTGTCCCGATGATACTGAATAATGCAAAGAAAGTGGACCAGAATGTGATCCGTGACATGGTGTCGATAGGCCCGTTGGGCTCCCATGCGAAAGTGACGAACTGGTCGAACTTGTTCTCTTTCGATACAGCATCGAACCATTCCTTTCCTTTCTGCCATGCCGCGAAGTAGCTTGCCTCCGCTTCCTCATCGCTTGCGTCCGCATGCTCCTGGCTGCTCAGGTCAAAACCTGGTATCGTCCCTTCCTCCTTGCGTTCAAGGTAATCGTAATAGTTTTCCGAGGTTATCCCTTCAAGATTCCGCAGGCTTTCCCTTGCCTCATCGGTGCTGAATATGCCGTTTCCTCCTATCATAGAGAAATTCCCCACCATGTACATAGTGTTGGCTATTGGCGGATTAGGATTCGAGGCACCATGACGGGCTGGATTGTCAGGGGCGTTCCATGCTGCCTGCACCCCGGGGTCGTTCTTGATCCCGAGCATCACCATGGCGCCGAATGCGTAGAATGCAGGGTAGAAGAAATACAGCGCAATGCCGAGTGCAAGGAGAAGTCCTCCGAGCCTCCTTGTCAGTCCGAATGTACGAAGTATCGCTCCCATCACGAACAATGCCGGGAACAGCGCCGTTGCAATGAACCTTAGCATTATCTCCTGGAACTTCTGGATCATCATGATCTTTATAGCCCAGTCGAATACGAGGCCCTTGATGTTATTGCCCATCGTGAAGAATCCCTTCCAGGGAGTGAACGTGAAGAACCCCGCCTTCTCGAACAGGAATTCTATGTTTATCGTGAATTCCGCTATCATCGATGTGAAAATGTAGCTAAGGTAAATGTCGAAAGCGAAGTTCTTGGTCTCATCGAAGATCTCACGCAGGTACCATATTCCAAGGCGCATGTGGCAGGATTCGACACCGTGGTAAACGGAGAGTTCGTTGGCACCGATTATGTCATTGTCCGTGTTGCAGATGTTCGTAAGGGCCCATTCGCGGGCGCCGTCCACCTCATAGTAGACCCATGTGGTTACTGCAGCATCTCCCCCGCCTGTGCCTACCAGCGCCCCTTCGATCAGGGAATCAATGATCGGAAGGCCAGTAATTGCCATCGAAAGGATTATCGCGGAATAGAAGAGCTCGACCAGTTCCATCTTGGCCCATCCTTTCATCCTGTCGTTCTGGAGAATCTCAGATAGTATCCACACTACCGCTATGAGCATGGTGGTAAGGCTCATCGCCGCAAGCGCAACGGGGAGCCACACGTCCCAGAATTCAAGTACAGTAGCCATTACATCTTACCTACTATGAATTTCGTCATAGCATTTATGAAAGCTATCGTGACGACCATTGAGAGGGCAGGTATGAATAATGCGAGGAGGGAGAGCTTCGCTATCTGTTCCATGATGACAACGAATTCTCCCATTGCTATGTAGTTGAGTAATCCTTCTGAAAATAACGTCGCAAGCAGTCCCCCGACCGCATTGCCTCCGGGAACCAGGCCGAATATTGGATTTATCTGGGTATTCAGCAAAATCCCGTAGACGCCGAACTTGAATGGACCGCAGATCGAGTTTATTACATGGCGCACTTCCGCGGTCGAATACACAGTTGCGCCGATGTCTTCGAATATGGTCCTGTTGATGAGGTAGGTGGTCGGGAATATCACCTGGAAGCCGAATGCGAATGAAATGAGGAAGGCGCCTGCATCCCTTGTCGGCGGAAAGAACCTGAGTATGAGTCCTGCAGGAAGGAAGAAATTAACCATCACCGCATCCACGAAATAGAGCAGCGCGACCTGAGCCGACAGGCTTGCATAAGCCGATACGAGGCCCATTGCCATGACATTCGTGATGTTGACGAACGTGTCCACTCCCGGGAATACCTTGTATGTCTGCGTGAGCACGAACTCTCCGATCCTCCTGCTGATGGTGTTGAGGATGGATGTGCACATCTGGACGAAGTAGACGTCCCGGAGCCCCTGGAGAACGCTCTCTATTACCACTTCGCGGAGATAGGATATCGCGGCCTTCGGGGGGCTTGGATCCGCACCGAATGAAATCGAGACAAGGCTTCCTGCGGCAAAAAGCCCCACGATGAATATGACGATCAGGAAGGAGGACATAAGGTTCGACATTTCTATGTTGAGGTATGCCTCCCATTCAGGTATCTTGAAGACCTTGGAAAGAAGATAGGTGATCAGTATAAAGAATGAGACGAAGAATGTCACGTTGATTACAACGCCGCTGTAGATTGCAAGCGGCGTTCCTGCAAAAAGGCTGCTTTCAAACTGCGTGAGTATCTGGAAAAGCAGGACGTAAACGACTGCTGAAACGATGGCTCCGGAAAGCAGGTTTGTGGCCCAGACATTCGCGTTCGCACGGTCCTGGGCGCCAAGGAACTGGCCGATGACATAGGTCACAGCAGAAAGCAGAATCAGGAGTATGATTAGCGCTCCCAGAATCGTCTGCGTAAGGTTCCGGAGATCGACGATCAGCCCTTCCACGTCCGCAAAGGGCACTGCACCGCCCATGAATCCGGGGACGATTACATTAAGCATGATGATGACCACTGCCGAGATACCAACGGCAACGAGCATGCCCTGCGCCCATATCCTCGATTTCGCGCGGTATTCTGCTCCGAGCACGTTACCGATGACATAGGCAGCAGCGGCAAGCATGACCATCAGTATCATCAGTGGTATCACGATGCTGTAGATCACCTGCAGCTGCTCGAGTATCACTTCTGATGGCTCGCGCCCGCCCTGGCCCATGTTGGCAAAGGTAAGCGACAGAAGCATCAGAAACAGCAGCAGCCTCTTCATGGTCACACGATCTTTGTCAGACCTACTATCTCAGCTTCACCGCCGATCAGGATGGCAACGTTACGGTACATGGTAACGGAAATCACTATCTCAATTACAGTTGTGAGTATGACAAGTATGATGAACGGACTTACTGCCGCGATCTCCTTGATGATGAAATGGTACAGGCCTGCAGAAGCGCTTGCGGGCATCAGCGGATTGTTGAATGCTGTATAGAAGAAATCGCCGGTCATTCCCATCATGAATTTCCATATCCCGAAAACCGTCTGCACGAAGCCCACCCCTGCATTTACTACCAGCGCCCCATAGTACTTGACACTGCAGACCATCTGCGTTATGGAATTCCCGTAGCATTCGCTGTCCTCATCCTGCTGGGACTCTGATATCACACCGTTCGATTCGAACTGATCCAGGATATGGCTTGCCGGGCCGTTCTCGGTATCCCTTCCCTCACCCAGGTCATCGCTGACGTCTTCCTGGTCCCTTTCGGTCCCGAAAAAGCTTGTTGATGCCGGATTGTATGCGAAATCAGCAGGCTTGAAAATGTCGAATATAAGGTAGTTCGAAAGTATCACCGAGAAAGGAAAAACGAAATACATGACGAATGAAAGCGCTATCAGTGATGATCCGGTCCTGCGAAGGAATGGAAGGGCCCGCATGACAAGCCCCAGAGGAAGCAGGAACAGGGGCACTGCGTCGCGGGCAAAGATTATGATGAATTCCTTTCCCCATATGAGGGTGAACAGGTAGCCTACCGCTTCGACTACAACGGTATGCGCGTTGCTGAGGAGTGTCAGCCCCACGAATGGCGCGAGCGAGAAGGAGATGATGTTTACCGCCGGAAGGGGGGATCCAAGGGGGAAACTGATCGTTGAGAGGAATCCTATCAGCGCCTCGAAAAGATAAAGGTCGATATAGATGTCCTTGAGTTTGGTCACGAAGATATCAAGCGAAGCAAGGGCGAGGTTCAGGTGGCTCGTCGTAAGTCCGTTGATGTCTGCTCCCACCGTAAGATATCCCTGAAACTGGGGTGGAAGGGTTGCTTCGAGGAGTCCGAAAGTAATGGAATTCACTACGGTATCGAAACTTATCCAGAATATGATGAGTATCACGGAGAAAAACAGCGCTGCTAGTTCCTCCTTTGCAAGCGCCACCATCTGGGGGCTCTGTATCGCATAGGCGAACATGTATGCAAGGGCCACGACAACAACGCTGAGCATCAGGGATATCCCTATTATTGAAAGCGCAGATGCCGGTAATGTTATCAATAATGGAAGGATGAAATCCATGTGTCTATTCTCCCTAGTTTTTTAATAGTAAGTTATGATATAAAGAATAAAAAGATGAGGTATTTTTATGGAAAGGAAATATATCAGGGATATTGCCGTTGGAGAGCATGTGAAGATCGCAGGATGGGTCCATGATTTCAGGGATATCGGCAAATTGAAGTTCATACTGGTGCGCGACGTTACCGGCATAGTACAGGTGATCGCAAAGAAGGGGGACATCCCGGACGAGCTGATGGAGCAGATTGCGCTGAACAAGGAGGATGTCGTCGAATTCACCGGCTCGGTGAAGGAGAAGAAGAACGGCGGCCTGGAGATAGTCCCTGACAGCTTCGAACTTCTGAACAAGGTCGGTATAAAGCTTCCGGTCGATCCTTCTGGAGTTACGGAATCAGAACTAGATACAAGGCTCGATCACAGATACATTGACCTCAGGAAGAAGGATGTATCGCTCATTTTCAGGACAAAGTCCATTGCTGCAAGGGCGTTTAGGCAAAAGCTTGAGGATCTTGAATTCATAGAGGTCCACCCTTCCGCGATAACCGGAGCGGCAACCGAAGGGGGAGCAGACGTATTCGAGCTCCAGTACTTCGAGAACAAGGCATACCTCGTCCAGTCGCCGCAGCTCTACAAGCAGATGGCTGTAATCGGAGGATTCGACAGGGTTACGATAACAATGCCGGTATACCGGGCTGAGAAGCACAACACCACCACGCACCTGAATGAGATCACGCAGATGGACGTCGAGATGGGCTTTGCTGACCATCACAAGGTGATGGACATCCTGGAAGAAACAACGCTCCACGTCCTAAAGACAGTAAAGGAGAAGGTCGGCAGGGAGATAGAGGAGACGTTCAAGAAGGAAGTGGTTGTCCCCGAAAAGATCCCGAGATACACCTACAAGGAGCTTGTTGAGAAGCTGAATTCGAACGGATTCGAGATGAAGCACGGCTGGGACTTCACACGGGAGGCCGAGAAGAAGCTTTCCGAGGTCCTTGACGACGAGCTTTATTTCATATACGACTGGCCGACGGAGATCAGGGCATTCTATTCGATGCCTACTGAAGAGGACGAGAACACATGCCATGCATTCGACCTGGTCTACCGGGGGCTTGAGATATCGAGCGGGGCCAAGCGTATCCACCAGCCGGAACTCCTTGAAAATGCATTGACAAAGAGGGGACTTGATCCTGCGAACTTCGAGTTCTACATAAAGGCATTCAGGACCGGGGCGCCTCCGCATTCAGGATGGTCCATTGGTCTTGAGAGGCTTGTCATGAGGATGTGCAACCAGGAAAACATAAGGGAATGCATGATGTTCCCGCGCGACCGGACTAGGCTGATGCCATGATACTGATAACAAATGACGACGGGATATCCCAGGGGCTGCGGATCCTGCAGAAGGCTGCATCCGGATTCGGGAAATGCTATGCTGTTGCCCCGAACAGGCAGAGAAGCGCTGTTTCAAGGGCATTGACACTCCACAAGCCATTGAGGCAGCATTTCGTAAATGAGAACACATATACCATCAACGGAACCCCTGCAGACTGCGTACTTTTTTCGCTATATTCCGGAGCTGTTCCCAAACCGGACCTTGTCCTATCCGGGATAAACTGGGGAAACAACTGCTGCATGGGCCCGATGATCGGATCAGGGACTGTCGGGGCATGCTGGATGAGCATCCTTGAGGGGGTTCCTGCAATAGGCTTTTCAGTACAAAGGCCGGGCCACGACTGGAGGAAGGCCGAGAACTGGGGGGATGCGCAGAAGCTGCAGGAGATGGTTGAAAAAATAATCAACGAACTGAAGCCGAAACTGGAGAGCAGCAGATTCTACAACGTAAACATCCCGGTCGATTTTGATGATTCCAAGGTGGTATACACCAACCACCTCCAGAGGCTCAACTACGAGACGTTGGTAGAAAAAAGGGAGGATCCGAACAATGTCCCTTACTATTGGATTCACGGAAGGCACAAGGATCCTGAACCTGGAACCGACCTGCACGAACTCCTCGTGAAAGGGAATATAGTTATAACAGAAATCTCATATGAGAAGATGATATGATGAAAGCACTGATTACCGGCGGGAACAGGGGGATAGGGCTTGCAATAGCAAGGAAACTCTCGGAGGAGGGTTTCTCACTGATAATCGTAGGCAGGAACATGGAGGAGCTTGAGGCTGCCAAGCAGGAACTATCAGAAAAAACTGATGTGACCGCAATCAAGATGGACCTGAGAAACGACTCAGAATTGAGAAGGGTATCTGAACTTGATTTCGATATCCTAATCAACAATGCAGGTGTTCTTCACTACGGCCCCCTTGAGGATATGAGCGACGGGCAGATTGACGAGATGGTGCAGGTGAACCTCACATCCCTCATGAAGCTTTCGAAATATTCGGCGGCAAAGGTAAAGATGATAATCAACATCTCATCAGGCGCAGGAAAAACAGGATACGGCAACATGGCAGCCTACTGCGCCACTAAATTCGGGGTGATAGGATTCACGGAATCGCTTGCGAAGGAGACGGATTGCAGAGTTTTTGCAGTCTGCCCGCAGGACACCCAGACTGCGATGTGGGAAAAGGTATCAGACAGCCCGGCAAATTACCAGCCCGAGGATGTTGCAGAAGTGGTTTTTAATACGATTAGGAATAATGAAAAAATCAGAAGCGGATCAGCAATAGACGTCAGATAACAGTCTTCCGGGTCTTCACGTGTACAGTCGCATTGAACTTCTTCTGGAGCAGGGACTTTGCAGCCTTGATCCTCTCTCCGTCCTTTCCGATCGCTATTCCACGGTCCTTCTCATCGACAGTCATCATCAGGGCAGTCTCGCCCATGACATTTCTTGACTCGATCTCGATGATGTGCACGTTTCCGAAAAAGCTCCTCACGAAGTCTTCCGGGTTGTCCTTGTCCGATACTACGACGACCCTCTTCCTGAAAACCTTCCGGAGCTTTTCTATATTCGATGCCTTCTTCCCTATCGCCTTGCCGAGCGATTCCTCGCTGACAAGGAATACCAGCGATGAGCTGGATACCACGTAATCAGTAGGCATCACATGGGTGAGCTGTTCAAAAGTCGAAAAGATCTTGAGGTCGTCCTCGTTTAGTTCTACCATAAAATCATTTTGTTAGATCAAGTATGTTCGAGGTACCGACATCGTGTATTGACAGGATTGCTATGGGGAACGGCCGTCCGCAGACTGAACCAAGTTCCATCGAGCTTCCGGGATAAACTATCACCGGGATCTGCGACTTTTCTGCAAATGAAACGAGCTTCTCCTTTGTCTCAAGCGGGGTGTTGTCTGCGATTACGAAGAGCTTCGCGCCGCCTGACATGCTTGCGCTGATTCCCTTTCGCGATCCGAAATCAACCTTTCCCGATTCTACTGCGAGCCTCACTGCGACTGTCAATGGGTTCTCCCTCTCCTTCTTTGTCTTCCTTCTTCGGACTACCTTCTTCACTTTCTTTGGCTTCTCAATT
>JBNLBN010000007.1:0-46371 GCA_050303335.1 Candidatus Micrarchaeia archaeon | reverse complement strand
TTTGCTAACTTTCCTAAACAGTTTGCCCTGTCATTTCCATATGTCATGAAACAATATCTATCATCATTACTTTCTATTGCCAGACACTCGAAAATATCTCTTGAATATTCTGTACACCATTCCTGGTTTTTCAACTTATAAATCTTAAAACAATCTGATTTTCTTGACTGATTCATAAAAAAATTGCAAGATTCATTATTCTCAGAATCCTGTAATAGATAAGATGTACAGGTTATGAAGCTCTCAGGTTCTTCTATCTTTTCACAAATTGAAGTACTGTTCAATTCTCTTGCCATTGTATAATAACAATGATCTTTTTCGTATTTGCGATCAATTAACCCACATATGCTAGCTTCATTTTTTTCTAATGCCAAATTACTGAAACATTCTTCACTCATATATCCTGCTGATGAACACCATGATTCGTTTAATGTTTCCTCCGCAAGTATGTAATAACAATTTGGGCTGTCTTCGACACCAGAACAATCCCTTCCTCCGTCTTTTATGATTTTTCTTATACAATAGATATCTTTGCAAAGACTGACATCCTTGTTGAATATTGCAGCGCTATATTCACATTTATTTATGTCATAAAATTCAATATTCATCCAATCCCAACCTAATGTGTTAAGTGGCCTCAACCAATGAAGATTACATAATTCTGGTATAAACAATGCTGGGTAATCAATAATTTCAGTAAATACCTGAGCAAGAATGATGATTGCAAAGAGTGTCCAGAGAAACAGTGAAATAATCTTTGTATCCTCCCCACTTTCTTTTCTAAGTTTAATGTACTTGTGAATACCATACCCTATCCCAATTGGAATTGCTATTCCTATTAAAGAAATGAGAGCAAGTATCATGAGGATAATCAGCACTAAAATCACGAATCCCTCTCCTAAAATTACTTGCCCTTTTTTGTGTCCCATATCTACACCATTCTACAATAAATCTAACATAAACATGTTTATAAAGGCCTCCTTACAACGTTAAAATGCTGAAAAGCTAGAATCTCCATCCACGAAAGTGAATGGCGATCGACAGAGGTCAAATTATGTACTATATCAAGAAAATCGAAGACAGGATCAGGGTTCCTGCTGCGCTGTTCGGCTCGAAAATCAAGGATGCAGTGGAATCAATACTCAGGGAGAGGTTCGAAGGAAGGATCTTCAAGGATCTTGGGATTGTCCTTTCAGTGAACAAGCCCAAGGTGCTTTCAGACGGTGCGGTCATCCCCGGAGATGCTGGTGCATACTACACAGTGGAATTCGAGGCATTGACATTCATGCCTGAAGTAAACGACGTCTACCGCGCGGAAGTCAAAGAAGTAGTCGAATTCGGCGCATTTTCCTCTATCGGTCCGTTCCAGGGTCTTCTCCACGTTTCGCAGATCGACAAGGAGAAATACTATTACGACAAGAAGTCGAAGAGCCTCTCGTCAAAGGCGCTCAAGAGGGCGATCAAGAAAGGCGACGACCTGCTTGTGAAGGTCTCGACTGTCAGCATGAAATCTACTTCATCCGACACCAAGATCGGGCTTACCATGAGGCCGGACGGACTCGGAAGGCCTGAATGGTTCAAGGAAAAGAAGAAAAAGGGGGCTAAGAAATGAGCGATTTTGAATTCATATCTTCGGAAGAATATGCAAAGAGGCAGCCGGGCCTGGCAAAGAAATACTCGATCTTCGTGATCGTGATAGACCCGGAAAAATCCGAAATCGCCAAGGAACTTGAGCTGAAAGTCCCTGGCGGCTACTTTGCGGTCAAGTCCAAATAATTAAAAACTTCCTCGTCCATTTCCTTTTGGGGGATGGATGAGAGGTTACTTTTCTTTTGTTCTGGTTTTCTTCTGCGTTCTGCTAGTTTTCTTGATGCTTGATATCACAATCCATGAAAAAAGCAACAGGGATATCGAAATCGAAAAGACATACTACTGCATGATGAACAGTAAGGAAGCGGCACTTGAGGCCATTTACCTTGGGGCCAAGAAAGGCTATGAGGATTACCGGTCCGGCCATACACGCGAGGACTGCATTCACTGCCCGGATTATTTCTGCATAGACTGCAACCCTGTAAAATGCAGCCGCTGCTTCCGCCTCGATGAAGCAAAAGCCCAGTCGCGGGCCTGGTCAAGGGAATTTTCCGGAAGGGTGCTTGAACAGGATCCTGCAATTGAAATCATTGTCGATCCAGCAACGCTCGATTTCCGAAGGGTCAAGCTGCTCGATCCTGTAACTGTGCGATGCAGCGGGAATTCATCAAAGATTCCAGGAGGCTATGCCTATGATTTCAGCTGAATTCCTCTTTTGCGTACTGATAAACCTAGCAATCGTGATGCTGTTTTCATCAATGCTGATCAAGTCTATGGATGATTTCAGGCAGACTGTGAATAATATCTTCTATGATAAAGAACTTCATGAAACGGCAAGGATGCTGGAACTCTCACTGATCAACGGAATCGCCATGGAAACAGATTATGAATTCACAATTAAGGGAAATCTAATCATAAAAACAGGGGAAGGAATGATTGAAACCCAGGGGGTGTTTATTCTTGATAGGGACGAGCCGCTATAAGGGAGCCATTATATTTGATTCAATAATGTCAATGGTCCCGATAGTGATGATATTCCTCGTCTTTTTCCAGTACATCGCGATCCTCCTGCCTTCCGAAGACGGAAAGATAAGCAAGCTCATATCAGTTTCTGAATATACGGTCAAAACCGGAGCTGCATACCGGGAAAACGGGATAAGGTATCCAAACTGGGTGGACACCGGTAAAATATCAGAAGGCTACGTCAATGACATCTCCTCAAGAATGGGGCTCGAGAACCTGAAAATTTCCACTGTTCCAGGGGATGGAACGTGCATATACCGGATAGTGACACTGGGTCCGGACAGGGTCGTCTCGAAACTTTTTTTCTGTGGTTGACATGCAGACTATCGAGGCATCCTTCTCCCTGCTGTTTTTCCTTTCAATTCTTGCATCGATACCAGTGGTACAGGATTACGAGAGCAGGCTCTACCCCCTCCTCCTTGCAGAGGATTCCTGGCGGGTCCTTTACCTCCGGAACGGGTTCCATGATTTCGGAGATGCAAAAAGGGAGGCTTTCGAAAGCAGCCTCGACGAACTTTCAGCAATTACCGGTTTCTGCTACCATCTTTCAGGAATAAGGTTCTCCAACTGCAGGGGCCTTCCCTCAGAAAGCATCATGACAATACAAAAAACGATAATATATGACGGCTATCCAAGAAACGTGACATTCACGGTTTCAAGTTGATTGACGTAATGCTCCTGAAAAATCATTAAATACCCTTTCCCTTTTAGTTATTCTATGTTACAGCCATCAGTCAGAAGTGAACTAGTTTCATATCCCATCAGGGATATTGTCCAGAAAGCCAAGGTCTATGAAAAGCAGGGCACAGACATGCTCTATTTCAACATAGGCGATCCCGCGCCCTACGGCTACAAGCCACCTCAACACATCCTCGATGCCGTCAAGGAGGCAATCGACCAGGATTATACGGGATACGCCCCATCGGGAGGGGACCCTGAACTCAAAGAGGCTATCGCCGAACAGGAAAACGTGTCGAAGGATGACGTATTCGTCACAGTGGGCCTGAGTGAAGGTATAGATTTCATCTACCAGGCAATGATAGATCCAGGAAGGAATTTCCTCCTCCCATCGCCATCATATCCCCTCTACATAACAAAGCAGCGCCTCGCCTACGGCACAATCAACTATTACGAATGCGACGAGTCGCTTCAGCCGGATCCTGAAACCATCCGCAAGGGTATAACCGAACACACCAAAGGCATCGTTGTCATCAATCCGAATAATCCTACAGGAGCGGTCTATTCAAGGAAGACGATCGAGGAAATCGTAAACATCGCAGGAGAATACGATCTCCCGATAATAGCAGATGACGTCTATGACCGGATGGTCTTCGACGGCGAGATCACCCAGGTGAAGAAAGTCTCGAAGGATGTTCCAGTGATATCCGGAAACAGCCTCTCGAAGAATTACCTCTATCCGGGTGCAAGGGTAGGTTATCTTGCACTGCACGGGGAGAAGACGGAAAAGCTGCGAGACACCTTCCAGAGGCTCTGCAATCAGAGGCTCTCAGCAAACTGGGAATTCCAGAGAGCATATATAGCAGCCCTCAGGGGGAACCACGACCACATAAAGGTCTTTAATTCCGAACTAAAAAAGCACCGTGACCTGATAGTGAAAAAATGCAACGAGATCGAAGGATTGAGCGTAGCCCCTCCTAAGGGCGCATTCTATGCTTTCATAGGAGTAGAAGGCCCTTGGAAAGACGACAAGGAATTCGTATATGAATTGCTGAAGACAGGGGTCGTCGTAGTACCCGGATCAGGCTTTTCCCCTATCCTCAAAAAGAAGTATTTCAGGATGGTGATACTCCCAAGAATGGAACAGATTGAGGAAGGATTCAGCAGGATAGAAAAATTCATGAAGGGAAAATCCTAGTCCTTCTTCCTTGCCTTCAATTTCTTCTCCTTAAGCCTCTCCCTTAGCGACCTGATGTCCTTGGGGGCAACACGCCTGCTTGCAGGCACATCCGGCTCATCATCGTCAGGAACCTCCTCATCGACGTCGTCTGATACGCGTGATTCTGGCGGTGCCGCTGCCGGAGTTGCCGGAACCGGAATCTGAGGAGCTGCACCGAGCTTCCTGTTGTTGAGTTCATCCCTCACAATCTTCTTGAACACAGGCTCCCAGGTTTCCCAGGCTTCTCCGAATTCGATATCCCCGTTATCATTTTCCATTGAGACAAGGTGCCTTGTTGCGGCGGTGTTCACCTTCAGCACGAAATCCAGTTCAAGCATGAGCTTGTCGTTGAGCTTCTCCGAGGTTTTGTAGATCTGGTTATACATCTTTCCTTTCCAGAAAGCCTGGAGTATGTACTGCTCCGGGGATATCCCGGTCTCCTCGCTTCTCCTTCCGAGTGCCGGAGGTATGAACGATATGTCAAGCTCCTTCTCGAGGTTTGCAATATTCACCTTGTCGAAGTCCCACATGGTTGCCTCGGGGTTCCTGAGGAATTTAGCCTCCCAGTTGCAACCCTCGATGCCGTCTCCCCTCCTGAACCTGAATATCTCGACGAATTTCTTCTCGTCGATATCCGTCTCGTATTCGAATCCGAGGACCCTGAAGATCCTGCCCTTCCTTCCGAACCTGATCTTCTTGAGGAAACTGTACCTGTCAGTTGCATACATACTGGCAGCAGGAAGGCCGAAAACAAGTTCAAGCCTGTCCTGGACATCCCTCAGCGATTCAGCGTGGAGGTTGTACAAGAGGAAGACACCAGGCTGAGTGTTCAGCAGGTTGATGATACCCTGGACAGCTACACGCGAACGGACTTCGTTGATGATAAGCGCAGCATCACCCATACGAAGAAGGGCGTTAGCCATTGTAACAAGGTCAAGCTCGTTCGATGATCCCGCTTCAGCCTCGCTCGACTGCACACGCGCTGCACCGATGTGGAATCCCCTCTTCCTGAAAGCTCTCACAGGGATTTCCTCGATATCCTGGATCGGGATTATCCTCCTCCTTGTTCCGATTGATGTGACCTTGGCTGCAGTGAATGAAGTCTTACCGACACCCTTGAGTCCAAGGACAGCTTCGGAACATCCGAGGGTCACCATGACATCGTCATATCCTGCAAAAAACGGGGTGAAAGACTTGAAATTAAGATATTGGGCATATGTGAACGGCTGCTCCTTCATGATCCTCAGGGCGCCCTGCAGTTCCCCGAATGTCGCAGGCGGCCTCTGGAGGTGGCAACGCATCGAGTGCCTCTTGAGAACCACATCGACGATCGGGTTCATGTCGTCGAACTTTCTGGTTCCCTTGAGCGACTGGACGATGTTCTTGAAAGAACGCTCGAGAAGGTCCCTGTTGTACCTGTAAAGCGTGTGGCAGAGGCCGTATTTTGCATGTTCGACATATATCGGCGAGTTCTCTGAATCAATGTAGATATCAGTGACATTCTCCTTGTCAAGGGCAAGGTTTTCAATGTGCGCACCCATGCCGACAACCCATGCGGCGCATTCACGTCCCATCGCCATTGCGATAGAGGGTGAAATCTGGAGTCCGTCGATCATCGCCCTGTCGATGAAATACTGCCTGTATTCCCTGGTCTTCAGGTTCATGAGGATGTCCCAGTCTACGTTCGTGAACTGTTCCTTGAACTGTTCGTTGATGGTGGTCTTAAGAAGCGCTGCAAGGTTCTGCGGAAGGGTCTCTATCACCTTGTTCTCCTGGACATAAAGGTATGCCTCTGCATCCGGAATCTCATATATCTGGACCTTCACTCCGAATGGAAGCTCATAGCTTGCGTCCTTGTCCTTCAAAGGCTTAGCCCCAGGCGGGATATCCAAAACGAGCGAGGGAACGAAATACAGAGTCCTCAGGTTTACAAGCTTAAGGAACGCCGCACGAAGATCCCCTGTCTCTGCAACGAGGTTGTAGAGAGCTGTTGATTTGTATCTTTTCAATATTCCTGCAACCCATCCCTTGAATACCCTGTGCCCAGAGAAATAGATTGATTTTTCCGGCTCGGGCTCATTGTAGTCCTCAAGCTGCTGGGATGCAAGGAGCGGATTCAGGAAAACATATTCATAGAATCTCTTAAGGAGCTTCCTCCTGTTGTGGTTCTCGGGATCCTGCTTGAGGCCGTAGATGTCATCCTTGAGCAGGATAGTCTCAAGCTGCCTGATGAATGCGGCATACTGGATCAGCAGGGCTGTTTTCTTCTCGTCAAGTTCCACGACGATCTCTTCTTCGTACCTGATCGTCTTAATTGGTGTTTCCTGGGTGGAAAGGTCCTTCAGGTGTAGGTTCAAGAATTCAGGGGAGGCAAATTCATAGGGGCATTTCGCGAGGTCAACAATTGCCCTCGTGTCTTCTAAATACAGGTTGCACATGGGTTTACATGACAATTAAGAATATTTAATTATTTCTTTAGGCTGACGGTGATGTCTCCCTGCCCTATCCTGAGGCTTATCCTCTTGGTATTGAAGCCCTCCTTACGGATGGTGAATATATTCTGACCATCTTTCAGTTCCACTTTCAGGGGCTTGTCAGTCGAACCTATCTTCTCTCCCCTGCTGTTGTAGACATTGGCTCCCTTGGGATCAGTGCTTATCAGCGCCTCGTTTTCCTTTCTTCCGGTCATTCCGCTTTCCAGATTGATCTGCTCAATGTACTGGCTGACATCTGGAATCTTGTTGCCATAATATGCCATTCCAATCCCTCCTGCAGCCAGCAGCGCTCCAATTCCGGCAAGGTATCTGCCCAGATTGCCTTTACTCCTTCCAAGATCAATCGGCTCCTCATCCAGAAGGATGGATTCAGGGATTCTTTCAATAACCGGCTCATTCGCACCTTCTGCAATTATCGCGGCCTTCATTTCTGCAAGGTCAGCAAACCTCTCCTTCGGCTTGACGGACATTGCCTTTGCTACTATCAGTTCAAGCTCCCTTGAAACATCCCTATTCATGCTTCTTATCGGCGGATATTCGCCCCTCCTGTGCTGTGCTAGGCATTCCAGGAATCCCCTGTTTTCAGGTTCATTTCCGTATGGAGCCCTGCCTGTGAGCATCTCGTACATGATAATTCCAATAGCATACTGGTCGCTCCTGTCGCTTCCTTCTTTCATTCCACCAAGCAATTCCGGCGCCATGTATTTCGGGGTTCCCATAACCTGCATAGTTTTTGTAATATTGTCTGCCTCATCCTCTCCTTCCGTGAATTTTGCCAGTCCGAAATCAGCAACCTTGACTACGGGCTCACTTCCTTTTTTCGATATGAAAATGTTTGCAGGTTTAAGGTCCCTGTGGAGAATGCCTCTCTGGTGGGCAGCACATACCCCGTCAATTATCTGGCATGCGAATCTTTTCGCTTCATCTATTGGCAAAGGTTTCCTCCTGTTTTTCTCGATCTCTTGCTTGAGGTCGTTGCCATCTACCAGTTCCATCACGTAGAATGCCTGGCTTTCTCCCATGATCTTTCCTATCCCCATATCCACGATCCTTATTATGTTCGGGTGCTGGAGCTCGTTCATCGCCTTTATCTCCCTCTGGAACCGGGCAAGCACCGATATCCCGCGCTCATCAGAGACATCCATCTTAATGAACTTCAATGCCCTCTCTTTGCCCCTTTTGTCTTTTACCCTGAGGACCTCTCCCATTCCCCCAGCTCCTAGCTTGTCAATAATAGTATAAGGTTTGTACTTTCCAGCGTTGATCATTTTGCTCTCGTCAACCACAGGATCCCCTGTAACCATGGGAGCAGACCTCCTCCTAACCACCCGTTGTCGCATGTAAAAAATTAGATTCAAACTATTTATAAATTGTTGTCTTTTGTGGTAATCTTTTCAACAATAGCTGCATATGCAGGCCTTGTGAGCAGATAGCCCAGGAGTGCCCCGAGTATGGTCGATTCCGCGAATCCGATGATCTCAACAAGCCCTGAGAAAAGCAATGGAACCATGGAGAATATAGCAACTGTGGCATTTGTTTTTATGATGCCGAATGCAAGATCGATCTTCTCTGCAATCTTTCTCTGGTCCTTCTTCAGTATCTCGTCCGTGATAACTATCTGGGCATCGACACCGACACCGACTGCGGCAATAATACCTGCCATAGCGGCAAGGTCGATTGTGAACGATCCGAGGATCGAAACAAGTATTATGAGTTCAGCGAAACTTATGAGGACTATGGGCGCTGTTGCCTGAAGATTCTGGTACCTGATCCCGATCAGGACTGATATAGTTACAAGAGATATCGCAATTGCAATGAGACTCATCCTGAGGAATTCGTTGCCCAGAAGTGCAGGTACGGTTGTACGTGATCCGAGTGAAATCTGAACCGGAAGGGATCCTCCCTTGAGTATTGATTCCATCGATTTCACCCTTTCCTGAGCCTCGATTGCCGCCTCCTGCCTGTCAGTCGAACTGACGCCGCCTGTAATAGTATAAGTATAGCTCTGTATGCCGCTTGTGACTCCGCTGTTGAGGAGCGGCGCACTCAGAAGCCCTACGGCCTCAAACTCGCTCAGTATCAGCACTCCGGCATTGCTCCTCTGGAACCTGAGATCCATCTTGTCATCAGGGTATTCATCCAGAACAAATCCCATGGCCCTTATCTTCTGCTTGTTTTCCAGGCTCATGTTCTGGCTTACGATTGCCCTGGTATTGTTTGCTGTGATGTTTTCTGCCTCTCCTACAAGATAAACAGGAATGTCTTTTCCTTCAAGAGCGAGTGAATCCTCTATTGCAGTAATGGTTTCCCTTTTTCCGGAATCCGGCAGAATAAAATTTTCAAGATTCTCTTCCTCAAAGAATACTGCTGCGTTGCTCGGCCTGTCAAGGAACATGTAAACAGGATAGTCTGCCTTGCCTTTTGCCGCATCCGCAAACATTGCAGCGCCTTCGTTGTCTACTGAAAATACGACACCCCATGCAGCTCCAGAAAGTTGCTGCTGCTGCGCGGGCCTGATGGACTGCGAGAATATATTGTCTCCGTTGATTGCTGTCTTTCCGTCGATTACCGCAGTGTAGACTCCCTGTTTGGACAATGTGTCTTCCACTAGGGCAATTGTAGATTCATCCTCACTTGGAAGTTCCACGTTGACCTGGCTGTCTCCGATCGCCCTCACCTTAACCTGGGTGAGCCCGAATATGCTTACCCTCGTCTTTATTGTCTGGACAAGCTCGTTCATGGTAGTCTGGTCAACCGAATGTTCAAGTATTACTGGTATTCTTGTTCCCCCGCTGAAATCGATTCCAAAAGTAACTCCATTGAAAGCAATATTTGAAAACGAAAGAAGCACAAGCAGTATCAATGACACAATCTTCACATTGGATTCCTTCCATGAAAGAGAGATTCCTCCAAAAACAATCACGGACAATATGATCAAAAGGCCCGAAATGGTAGAGGGGCTGAAAATAATACCTGCAAGGAATGCAGCGAAAATAAATACAAGCATCCAGATCTTTTTGTCGTTGAACATCATTCATCCCTCTTAAGTTTGTAATGCAGTACAAGTACTGCGTTTATGCCCCATGTCGCAAACATGTCTCCCACGAGACCGGACAGGGCAACGGCCGAAATCTCAAAGTACGTTGGAATGTGAGTGATGATGGAAAGAATGAAAAGCGATGAGAATGCTATAATTCCGGTAACGCTCATCGTGAGTCCGGTCTTCATTGCGTCGAATGCATTCTCGCGCGGATCTCCCTTCCTTTTCAGAATCCTTGTTGTCAACAGAATGTCTGTATCAAGCGAATATCCTATAAGCATAAGCAGGGCGGCAAAAGATGCAAGGGTGAGCGGGATACCGAAAAGTCCCATTGCACCGAGTGCGATTATTATGTCTGCAAGGGCTCCGGTAAGGACCGCTACGCTTGGCGGAACCGACCTGAAGAACAGGAAGACCAGTATCACGCTGAGAATCGCGGAAAAGATCACGGTATCAATAACCGTGCTTATGAATTTGGTTGAAAGGAGCGGACTCACTGTCTGTACGGAAATGGAATCATATTCAAGGAGGCTGTTTATCGGAACGAGTATGGAATCCTCATAATTGTCATATATGACAGAATAGGAATCCTGGAATTCCCGCTCAAGCTCGTTTGTCGAGTTCTTTGCCGATCCAACCCCGGAAATCCCGAACATTTCCTCTGCAATCTCGTCGAGTTCAGCCTTTTTTGCCCTGAACTCCCCGACGTTCGTTCCGGAATAGCTTTGTATTTCAAGTTGAGATACTGCCGGAAGGAGCTCGTTGAACCGTGCCTTGAGTTCCTCTGCCCGAACGAGGTTTTCACTCTGCGGCACTTCGATCTCGATTTTGTTACCAAGGGAAGTTTCAAAGACATTCACAGATGCTACGAGGCCCTTCTCCTCAAGCGCCAGCTGCACATCCTGGGCATCCACGTTTTCCTGCAACGAAAGCGTCACAAGCGTTCCTCCCTGGAAATCGACACCCATCTTGATTGACGGTATGAAGAATATGGCAATAATTACCAGAATCAAAGGCGGTATTGATAATAACCTGATGTCTTTCTTGTAGATATTAGGTAACATTAGATTCAACTCTTAAATCATAATAAATTTAAATGGACCTGGGGGGACTCGCACCCCCGGCCTCTCCGATGCGAACGGAGCGATCTGCTGTTTCTCCCGCAATTTAGCTAAACAGTTTTTACCTAAAAGCGGACTGAGCTACAGGCCCTTTAAAAGATATTGATCATATAATTTTATATGGTGCGGTGTTTCAATTTTAGCAATCAAGTCCCACACCATTTATAAACTTAATTACACACTATTTAGTGATGAGGGGTGCGAAGTGGGTGAAGGAAGAGTGTTAAGAGGGCAAAATAATCCAGTAATTACCCGCCTAATTGCAAGAAGGCTGGGTCTTATCGTTCCACAGGCAAGAAAGCCGGAGCCCGATCTAACTACCAATTTGCATATAAAGGACGTGCTGGATGAGAGGGAAGGGAGGTTCCAGCACCCTGATCTTCCAGGACGGCTTTATGATTCAGTGGCGTTGCATGCCTCGCTGGACCTAATAAATTGCGCAGAGCAGAAATTCTACAATACCTACGATGAAGGACTGTTCACTGAAAACACCAATATGATGGCGGACCTTCTCCTTGCTGATCCTTTGTTTCGCGTAGCGACATTGAGATGGGATGTCCGTTACCAGCTAAAATTCGCGCTCGAGCGGCTCGACATAGAATTGCATATCCGCAGAGTAGGCAATAGGATGCCAGATGAGTCTACGGCAAAGGTGAGAGGGCTTGCAAAGATCGATATTGACGAGGCAAATGAAATAATAAGGAAATACTTCGATCTCGAATTCCGCATATCAGGTCCGCTAATAGAAGCCGGACTCCATTTCATTGACATGTGCAGTGATCCTTCCAACGCTTTTTATTTCCTGCTTGAAAACATGGATGCAATAAGATGGGTGGCGCACAAATCGAAAGACTGCTCGCTCAGTGAAGCGTTGTCGAAATACAAACAGGCGAGTTCCATTCTGGAACATCCATGGCTTTCGGAATTCGCCGCTGCCCGAATAAAGGATGGTACTTTCGATGAAAGGTATGAAATTGCCAGGCAGCAGGAGATCATAGAAAGACGTGCCTCAGATCTTGAGAGCACCATGGTTCCTGATGAGGCAAGGAAAGAGGCAATAGAAGAAGCAAATGAAGCCGCTGCGGTCTATGATGATTACAACGATTCTTCGAGTGACGACCATTCGCTCAGGCTATCCACGATATCCAGAGGAGCATCTATCCATCCATTTCGCGCAGCGCTCGAAGTAGTGCTTGAGGAAAGGGAGAACCGAAAGGTTAATGCAGCTCTTTATCAGCTCGAAGGGCCACTGGAAGATCCAAGGCTTGAGACTTTCCTTGTAGGCCAGCCCCCTATCGTTTGCCATGTTGCAAGGTCCATCAACCATTATGTTCTGGAAAAAACACCGTTTAAGGATGTTCCTGATGTGTTCAAGGCAGCGGTCGCACAGAACCGCGTGAGGCATTCCTATGACCGGATAGTCCAAACTGCCCGCACCATAACCTCATCACTGCCGAGGCTGCCGACTTATCGTCATCCTGAAGAAGATCTTTCGACTGATGAATATGATACAGAGCTCGAGGCGCTTGATTTCAAGAAAGTCGGCTACCTTGCAGATCATTTCGGCGACCGCACCCCAAGCATTGCAATGTTAAGGAACGCACTGGTTTTCCTCGGCATACGGCAGGGGGATATGGAAGTCGACCATACTTATTCCATTATTGCAGGTTCCTGCGAAAGTGACGGAAGCATAGCTTCCCTTGGAGACGAGAATCCGGACTTCAGATTTTTTGTGGACAAGAGCACGGGGACACTGACTCTGCTTAACGGATTCCAAATCCCTGAGATCGCATATCTCGACGGAATGCAGGTTCTGGATCCTGAAGAAGAGGCAAAAAAACTTGTCTTTCCCCTCCCCAATCTGATCATATCTTCAGAGTTGGAATCAATGCTCAATGCCAGGTATCCCAAGAGCAATCCTGACGGATCGACCAATTACAGGAACCAGCTTGTGCGCAAGGTCGCGCGTACGTTGCTTGCATATTACTATACGAATTCGGAAGAAGCAAATGTACGGGAATTCATGAGGGAGAAGTTCGAGACGTATCACCGGGGGGAAATGAATTTTGATGTGCCCTCGGTCTACCAGGAGCCGTACGAAAGATTAAGGGAAGGACTATCTTTTGAAAAACTGCTGAAAGACTCAGAGGGCATGGTTGCCGAACGCGACTTCGGGCATGTCCAGTCGCAGACCCTCCGTCCCCGTACCGCAACGCTTGACGAATTGATGCTCATTGCAAATGCAATGGGTCTGGAATCGCTTGTTCACGAAGCGGAATCCATCGGACCGCTTGCTACGAATGCAGTGGAAAGCAGCGGAGAGCTTTCTCAGGATAACCAGAGATTGGTTGAAAGTTTCAAGAGGAAAGCCGCGGAAGCGATTGATCAGTTCTCATCAATGCACCCTGGAATCCGCGAACTGAAAGTCCGGAACCATATTGCAGAAGCAGATCCAGAAGAAGAGGCAAGAAGGGCAAATATCAGGGATTCGCTCTATCAAAAGCTTGATATCAGCATCCCGACTCCAGAGCAGGCGCTTGAAGCAGCATATGATCCGGCCAATCTATCCCCGATCCAGCGCGAATGCGTTGCGATGCTTTACGGAATCCGGGAGGGCGAAGTGGACAAAACTCATGTATATGGCATGCGCCTTAGATTATCGGCTCCCATGGAAAACGTACTTTCGCACTGGAACAAGCTCAATCCTGAATATGATGCCCTTGTCGCTCTTGAAGGAGCCCTCCGTTCAGGCTTGCCTTTGAAAGGGACCCAGAAAAGACTGTTCAAGCGTCTCCTTGGAAAAGGGAATATGTCGCGGATTTCAAAGACTGACCGCGAAAGGGTGGATCTTGTTACAGCCCAGATAAGGCCTTATGAGGAAAACCGGAGACTCTGGCTGTCAGATACTTCCGTATTCTGGAAGGACAATTCCCTCTATGCGGTCGGCGAGCTGGCATACCGTGTCAGGATGAATTCCATGGAGGAATCCGATGCAATGATGCTTGAAAAAATCGGATGCAATGCCGAGGCCGCAAAAAACGTGTTTACTAAAAAATCATATTACGAAGATGATGAAAGGCAATACTATCCCGAGATACTTGAACTTGTCAAGGAATTCGACCTATCATATAGCTCATACCGGGAATCCGCAAGGAGATTCAGGGAATTTTCCGTACTGTCGGAATTCCTTACAGGCACTCCTGTACGAAGCACTCCGAAACTGACAATCGAAAAAGGCATGACAAGGAAAAAGGACGGAAAAGATAAAGTCAACGAGGACTCATATACATCCATTGTTCTTGCTGACCAGACAAGGCTGAATGCGATTTTTGACGGAATGGGCGGTCATGGAAACGGGGACCTGGCATCCCAGCTTGCAAAGAGGATGTTCGAAGTCGCTGCATTCGCTGGCTGGATAAAGAATCCAGACGACGTAGTAAGGACGCTAATTACGATAGATCTTGCCCTGGTTCATGAGCAGATCAGTATGAAAAAGAGGAGAGGGGGAGTTGTAGAATCTTCTATGGGAACAACAGTAGCAGTCACCCTCTGCAGGGGCAATGAATTCTTTGGGGTACACGTAGGGGACTCCCCATACAAGATCATCCGTGACAGAAAGGTTATCATGGAGGCTACTCCCCACAACATCGCGTACGAGGCAAAGCGCAGGGGCCAGACAATAGATTTCGATATCAGTTCAATGTCCCATTTCATCAGTTCAGCCCTCGGCGCAGAATCCAATTACATTGATGTCAACAACGGCACCCTGGGGCCGGTCCTGCTTTCCGAGGGTGACATTGTGATGCTTTCTTCAGACGGTGTAACAGATGTGGTTCCTGATTCCGAAATGCTGGAAGTTCTCAGGATGACCAATAATGACCTAAAACAGACAGCATCGAAGCTCATCAATCTCGCTGTTCCAAGAACTGATCCTGGCCAGGAATATAGCACCATGTCAGGAGAAAGCGTACGGGGCAAGGGAAGCGATGACAAAACCTTGATTTTCGATAAAGTGGAGGGTGTTGACGAATGAAACACGAAAATGTATTTATCCAAACATTTAAATATATATTCCCACTAAATTATAATTTGAACAACTTAATAATAATGAGGTGTATGACGTAATGGGAGGGGAAACTAAAGAAAGATCGGCTCAAGAAATGAAAAATGCTGGTAACGCCAGAGAGGTCAGAAGGGTATTCAAAGGCCTCGGCAAAACCGGATCCGTGATGCTCAGTACTATAATGGGTGTTAGAGCCTATGCAAGGACAGGTATTCGGCATGCAAAGCAGCTGGACAAGGAACTTTCAGACGTTTCCCTGACGGCAAGCGCTGCAAAGGAAATGGCCAACGCTTCTGCTACAGAAGCAAAAGAGGCATCCGTGGCAGCATCCAAGGCTAGAGGAGAAGCGGAGGAAGCAAGAAAGAGCGCTGAGGAATCGGCAAAGAGATCCGAGGCAATGGCAGAAGACGTCAGGAGCACCACAACACAGTCAAAGGAAGCAGCAGCAAAGGCTGACGCTGCTGCAGAAAGAGCAAATACCGCAAATACAGCAGTCGAAATGATACTCGGAGCGCTCAAGCTTACGACAAGGACAAATGGAGAAAGAAAAGAGCTCACGGGAGCTGATACAATAGCCCACGTCCTTACCAAGTTTCAGGAAATCATGACTACAGTAACACCCCTGAGCAGGAGGGTAGATTCGCTTGAACAAAGACTCGGCGAGGTATCAGAACAAAATTCCACTCTCAAAACCCAGCTTGATGATGCCAATGAAGAAAGAGAATCTCTGCGCGCTGCCAACACTTCGCTCATAAATAAATTGAAGGCTGTTGAATTGAAGGAAGAATCAGAAGAAGATTCAAGGCTCAGGTCCGCAAGGCAATCTCTTGATTCGCTGAAAGGTGATGTCACCGAAAATCTTACCGAACTTGCATTAATCCTCAGGAGCCAGGGGATCAGTGTCGATGACTTTGAATTGAACATTTCCGGAAGCAGTACTGCTCCTCAGGATATGAGAACCGAAATGGAGCAGTTCGAAGATCAGGCAGCAACTGCCACCAGCAAGATAATATCCGCTCTGGAAGCCAGGGGAATAATAGTAGAGGATGCAGACCTGAATGAAGCAGAAGCAAAAGGTACGGAAGGAGAAAAGATCCAGACCGAGATTCAAAATCTTGACAATGCATTAGGGGAACTATTTTCAAAGATAGTCGATGCATGCCAAAAAAATAATATTACAATAGTGGAGGGTGAAAGTTCATGAGAAGGTTGAAAGATATTGCAAAAAGGACAAAACCGCAGGTCGGAAGCACGACCCTAGCAGGACATGCACCGTTGGATGAGGGTGCTAGGACGTCGGCAACAAGGCCGGATGATTCGAAGACCACCGAGATGCCGGAAGCAGAACGGAGGAGAATCCTAGAATCCGAAAGGCCGCAAGACGCTGAGAAGTCAGAAGATGAACCAGCAAAAAGGCCCTCCATGATCCCGACAGAAAGGGTAACTGAAATCGTGAGAACGGCACTGAAAACTGCATTGAAAGATTCTCTGGAAAAAACCAAGAATGCTGCAGTAAGAGAAGCAAAAGAAGCGCTTGAGCCAAGGATCAGGGAACTGGAAACTGGCATGAAATCCGCAGCCGCAAAGGCAAAGGAAATCGAAGGAAAACTTGCCAAGGTAGTAACGGATACTGTTGGAACAGAAGAGCTTGATGCGGTTAACGAATTGGTACAATCACTTTCGACATATCTTGAGCAGCTCATCGGGCCTGATGGAGAGCGGATCAACGGCATGCTGCTCAACTACCGGGAGACAGTGTTGACCCAGATAATGTTGGTCATGAAGTCAACCGAAGGAACAGAAACCGAAGATAAGCTTCAGGGACTCGTCGCTGAAATGGGTGGGGAAACTGTAATGGAATGCCTCACCGAACTTGCAGACAGGAGGGATACTGTTCTTGATGTGCTTTCAGAAATCACATTGAAGATGCCTTATGAAGATCTTTCTGATCCAAGGTATGAAAGCCACAGGCAAAAGATAGAAGAAGAAGGATCTGCTATCCAAAATAGGATAGCAAAGATCGTACAAGAGGCAGAGGTGGAAGAGTAATGGCACTTAAAATTAAAAAAGGGGGCAAGGGCTCAGAGGCTCTTCTCCAGGCTAGACAGAAGAGAAGGGACCGGTTTTCAGCAGTTCCGGTTGAACCGGCAATGATTCCAAGATCAAGTCCTGACGCTTCAGGTGAAGCAGTAACAAGGGACGATCTCACAAGGGATGCCGATACAAGGGAAATTGATACGCAGGATGCTCCGACAAGGGAAAGTGCGCCACCAAGTGATTCGACTACAATTGTTAAGGATGATGAGGTAGAGTCACTCCATACCTTCCATGAGCCTGCGCATGCAGCTGTCGTCCCAGTACCGCAAGCCGAGCCAGACATGTTCGATCTTGAACCAATGTCTCCAGGAGATGATTTCGGCCTTGAACCAATATCCCCCTCACCAGTAACGCTCGAGACAGGGGCAACCCGCCAGGATCGTGTTGCAGATATGCCTCCGGCTCCGACAGATGATTTCGGCATTGATATTGGCGCAAGGGAATCTGATGTTCCTTCCATACCGGAACCTCTATCAGAACAGCCAAATCAGGGAATCTGGAAAGATGTTGATACATCAGTTGAGAACGCGTCGACATCCCTCGGTTCAGGGTTGATACTTGTATTTGAGGGAAGTTTGAGCAACCAGAAATTTTTCAGGGTAGAATCAAAGAAAGCCATGTTGCAATTTTCAGTCAAGAAAGACAGTCAGAAAGAGGTAACCATTGAAACTGTAAACGGTCCGGTCACAGTCACTGCAAGATCCGACGGCGTTAAGGTTCAAGTAATTACCGAAGGAGGAAAGACTGCAATAGCAAAGGCAACCGAAGGAGTATCATCAATGGGAAGGTTCCTTTCAAATCTGAGATACCATGTTCCTGAGACCACACTTGCAGTTGCAGGTGCTGTGGCAACTGCTACTATGCTTTCTGTGACATGGGTGAAAACTGTTTTTGCATCAGTTGGAATCAATCCTGTATTTGGAGCGATAGTTCCAGGAGCATTAATGGTTGGTCTAGCAGTTTGGTCATATGTCAGCAGCAAGAAAGATCGTGTTGATTCAAAAATTGGAGAGCAGGTGGAATAAATGAATATTAAACAAAGAAAATTAGGATGGCAATATGGGGCAGGAGCTGCAGTACTTGCAGCATCAGTTGGGGCATTGATTTTGGCCCGGTCATGCGCAAAGCCGGAACCGGAAAATATAATTACGGAATGTCCGGATGTCAAGCCGGTAGAAAAGCCGAAACCACCGAAGAAAGACGGAAAATGCGAAGTCGACAAGGGCGAACATGATCCATTCTCAAAAGTATATTCAAAGGAAGACTGCGGTTACTGCGGCGACGGCATTCAGAATGTTCCATGGGAAACAGCAGAAAACTGCGAAGTGGATTTCCTATGCGGCAACGGCAAAGTAGACTACAGGTCCAAGACTTACGGCGGAATCGTCGAAAACGAGGGTTCCTACAGTTATGGCCTGATAAACTACTCCGAGTCGTGTGTCCCGTCATCTGAAAACTACTGTGAGTCAGACTGTCCGGGCGGAAATCCGAAACCAACCGGAAAAGTTCCCGGGAAGGTACAACCAGCACCTGACAAGCCAGCTGTAACTCCAGTGAAACAGCCTCCGCTGCCTTCAGGACAGTGCCCGCCTGGAATCCAGGATTCCACGCTCAGGTCAAGGGTAGCATCAAACATCTCTTCAAACAGTGCACAGATCAGGGCCGCAGCAGGCGGAGGTTCAGCTCCCATGACTGCATTCGTTTCAGTCAACATAAGCGGAAGCGGAGTACCGACAATTGCAGGATCCAGCGTAAGGTGCGGATCATCCAGCTGCCCGAGCCCGGTAAGCCCGGCATCTGTGAGCAGCCTAAGCCTTGGCGGAATCGTCGTCGGCGGAATGGGCGGATCAGGATGCTCTAAAACCTACGGTGCAACCGTCAGGTAATTCTATTTTTTTCCGATTTATTTATAAATACTTTCCACAAAAGTATATATATTAAAACAATGGGTGGGATTCACAAATGGCACTGAAAGTCAGAAAAAACGGCGGGATTGAAGAAAAACCGGAAGCAAAAAGAACAGCATTGACACGCCAGAGTCCCCAGCATGAATCCGTGCCGGTTCCACAGTTTGATCTTGAAGCCCTTAGGGCATTAGATAACAATACGCTTCTCGACTACGCAAGAAACCTTGCCAGGCAAAAAGGATATGATTCATTTGTGAAATTTGTCAGTTGCGAGCCTAAACTCTCGGAACTACTCGAATCAAGGAAACTGATAAGCCGGATTTACAATACATCATTGCCTCCGTCGGATCATACGATGGATTCCGAGGCACCGCCCTCAAAACGGTCAGTGGCGCCACCTCCGCCTGTCAGATCATCGCTTCATCCCAGGCCAGTAGCTGATGCGACAATAAATCCACCCAATGGCCTTGCTTTTGACCGGACCGAAGCATCGGACCGTTTGATATTCCATCCGAAACCTATTGTAGAGTACATGGCAATGATGAATGTCAGCATCACTGATGTAAATGAAAGGATAACAGAAGCAACATCATTTTTCAATAGTGAAACCAATAGGGCAAGGGCCTACTTCGGAAACCTGACAATGGCAATCAACTCGGCCAAGGCAAAAAAAGAGGCAGATGAACCACTTACACACGAAGAACAATATCTCATAGCGCTTTCTGGATTCAGGAAAGCAATACTTACACTCCAATCATTCAAGCCGGACGGGGTTTTAGCAAAAACCCCTTCTCCGACCGTGGAAACAAGGATCGATACACCGGTCGAACAAGTCGAACCGGAAAAAAAGGCTCAGAAGGAACAAGTGCCAAAGGCATCGTTCCTGTCAAATCCCATCCTTTATTCGGCGTCCATGTTCGGAGTATTTTCAGGAGTTCTCCATCTTACTGATTCATTCACAGACATAGCAAACCATGTTCCAGGAGACTTCAGCATGGCAATGAAGAGGGGAGCCGCCTATGCGACATGGTATCTTTGCGGTGCCGCGGTCTTTGCAGTTACAGAAGTAATTAGACACAGGGACGTAAACAAGGTGGCAGCAAGGCTCGAAGTACTTGAGAGTCTGGGCGAGGAGAAAAAAGAGGACTACAACTATGTCGTCACAGTCCTGGAAAGAAGATGTTCGGAATCACGCAACAGCCAGGACCAGGCAATGAAGATCCAGTCCGACTTGTTCACAGATGATAAGCTGAAAGCTGCAGTCGATCTTTTCTTCAGCGACAGCGAACTTTGGGCAGGAATCGTCCACGATTCATCAATGCATCCTGATATCGAGAGGAATTTCGGGCAGCTCATCATGAATACCGATGTCAAGATACTGTATGTTCACTTCCATATGATTGACAAAGAATCAACCGAAAACGAGAGGAAGATGAAGTTCAACAACCTTTACGGCAGGGAAGAAAAATTCAAAGGGAGCTGCGACAAGCTGTTTGCAAGAACGAGGACAGGGCAATACATCAATCCCGAACTCAGGCAGGCCCTTGTCATTACCAAATTGAACAATGCAGGCATAGAACTCTCTAAGATGATTAAGGATCTTCAAGAACATTATGATAATATGAAGGGTGAGGAGAAATGAACGTCAGGAAATTAGCAAAAAATCAGGTTAAAAACAGACGCGCATCATACGTGGTTGCAGCTGTAACCGCGGTAGCATCTGCTGCAGTAATATTCGCAAGGTGCAATGGATCCGGCGCAGGATCCGAGGGAATAGTGCTTAATGAACCGGTCAGGGGGGACAAGGTATGCGAACAGCAGGAATCATATCCCTACATGAGAAATCCCGACGGGACCGTCAAGATGGAAGGCGATTCCCCGGTAATAAATATCTACTATTCAAAGGAAGACTGCTACAAGGGTGACAATGTCTGCGACAATGACAAGGAAGTCAAAGACCCTGCAGGAAACAAGGTGCAAGATCTTCTGGAAAAATACGTGGACGGATCAAGCATCAAGCTTCCGCTCGAAGAAGAGGATTCTCCCGACTGCGTGATGGCAAAAGCAATGGAGGAGCCATGCGGAAAACTTGATTCTGGAAAAGAGATCAAGAGGCATCTTGTCTCATTTGAAGAGCCCTATCTCAGGCAGAGGACTCAGAAAGAGCTAGAAAGCCTATATTCCGGTGAAATCGTCCTTGGAGACAATTATTTTGTGACGATCAGCCACTACGAGGAGACCTGCGACAAGGACCTTCCTCTATGTTCACCTGAAATTAATGCCAAGTGCTTCTGTGAAAACCATGTGGATTGTGCACCTGCACCGATTCCTACATGCGGAAACGGCAAGTTCGACAGCGGTGAACAGTGCGATATTACGAATTACCGCGGAAAGAATGCCTGTGGAGAATCATACTATTGCAATACTGCATGCAGATGCATCAAGAAGATCGAAAACACGCCTGAACCAAAGCCGGAGCCCAAGCTTGAACCAAAGCCCGAACCGAAGCCACAGCCCTCAGGACAGTGCCCGCCCGGAATCCAGGATTCCACGCTCAGGTCAAGGGTAGCATCAAACATCTCATCAAACAGCGCACAGATCAGGGCCGCAGCAAGCGGAGGATCAGCTCCCATGACTGCTTTCGTTTCAGTCAACATAAGCGGAAGCGGAGTGCCGACAATTGCAGGATCCAGCGTAAGGTGCGGATCATCCAGCTGCCCGAGCCCGGTAAGCCCGGCATCTGTGAGCAGCCTAAGCCTTGGCGGAATCGTCGTCGGCGGAATGGAAGGAAAACCCTGTACAAAGTCATATGGCGCCACTGTAAAATGAGGGAAAACATGAAGAGAAAATTCGGCTTCAAGGGTGCCATAGCCATAACAGTTAATGCAGCATCAATTGCAGCCCTCATCATTTCAAAACCCCCGCAAACAGAGCAAATTAGGCAGAATGAATGCCCCGCCGAACAAAAAGCCGTTGAGCTCAAAAAAGGAGACCTGGTGTGTAATGTGGAGATGGGCGAGGCCGATCCGTTGTCTGATAATTTTGATTTCATAAGCTGCGGGTCCTGCGGTGACGGAGTAAGACAGGAGAAGGCCGAAAAAGGGACGAACATCAGGCTTGACATTGACGGAATGTTCCATTATCAGTATGTCACTGGAAGGGAGAGCGAGACCAGGGAAAACTGTCCAGTTGATTTCCATTGCGGAAACAACAAGCTCGAACAGGGGACACCTTACAGCGGCATAATCTACGAGGACGGGAAATACAAGTACAGCAGGGTGCATGTATTCGAATCATGCTATCTCAACAGCAAGAACTTCTGTCCTCAGGACTGCAGGAAAAACAAGAAAAAAATAGAGCTGGAGGAAGTAGTGATAGACGACAAGCCAAAGCTTCCTGTTTCCGGAGTGCTCACATGCTTTGACCAGATAGCAGGAAAGACAAGAATAGACCTGATAAGCCTTTCTTCGATTGGCGGCGATTCGGTAAGGTCCAGGCTGAGTTCACTTGTCAGGACAAAGTCATCAGCTATCAGGAACGTTCTAGGAATGGGTCCGGATGATCCGGTAAAGATCCTCATTTCCATGGACGTAAACCACCAGGGCCTAATCAAGCTCAAGGATGTGACAGCGGTCTGCGACAACGACGTCTGCAGCAATTCGTCTGCAGTAGAGCCGATACTGTCTATAAACCTAGGGGGCCTGACCCTTTCAGCACCGGGAAAATCATGCACCTGGAGTTCGGCATTCAGGGTTCCTTAATAACTTTTTTTACATAATATGATCATGGAAATCTTTTTCGATATTGACGATACGCTTTTTCCATCCTCTGAATTTTCAGCTCTTGCAAGAAAGAACGCTATCAACGCTATCATCAGCATGGGTCTCAAGAATGATTATGATTCCCTATACAATAAGCTTCTTCAAATCATCGAGGAGAAGGGATCTAATTACGGAATGCATTTCGATGACCTTCTTGAGGATTCCGATAACCCCCCAAGGTATATTGCAGCAGCTGTGGCCGCCTATCACGATACCAAGGCATCAATTGCGCCGTATCCCGATGTGCCCCTCACCCTTCTTGAACTGAAAAAAGAGCACGGTATACACATAGCGACAAACGGGAACTCGATAAAGCAGTGGGACAAGCTGATAAGGCTCGGTATCTCCCTCTACTTCGATCAAGTCTTCATATCAGAGGATCTGGGGGTCCAAAAAAGCCCTGATTTCTTTGCAAGGGCGCTAAAAACCCTCGGCTCCAAGCCTGAAAGATGCATAATGGTCGGTGACAGGGAGGACAAGGACATTCTGCCGGCAAAAGAGGCAGGCCTCATCACAATCAAGGTGAGGAAGGGGCGCTTCAGGGATGACGAGAGCTGTGCCGACTACGAAATACACGAAATATCAGAAATTCCGGCAATTGTGAAAAACTTATAAATCCAACTTACAAAACTTTTCTTTATGAGATACCTCTTATTTGGAATTTTGGCATTGGTTGTGATACTGGCAGGATGCACGGGATCAGGAAAAACGACGTCATGTGAAGAAAACACCGACTGTCTTTCATACCAGTTCTGCAACAAGACAGCATCAGCATGCCAGACTTTGCCCGGCTACTGTGATTTCGACGAGGATTGCAAGGTCAGGGATCCGCTCATGGTCTGTGACAGCGCACTTACCCACAGGTGTGTTTTTGAAAACGGAAGCTGCAGGTCAAGTGCAAACTGCGATACCTGGCAGGTCTGCGATGCAACCAGCCAGTGCAGGGCAGCGCCCGGCTTCTGCGATGCTGATTCCCAGTGCGATCCGGCATTCGAATACTGCAATCCAGATTCGCACAAGTGCAACTCAGTGCCAGGATACTGCACCCAGGACACGGAATGCGAGTCCTACCAGAAATGCGATCTCATCAGCAAGAGGTGCTATACCTCCCAGGGAAGATGCGATCTCGACTCCGACTGCGAGTCATGGCAGGAATGCGACATAGAGACGCACAACTGCGCTCCAAAGGAGGGCTTCTGCAGGAATGACGGCGACTGCGATGAGTGGGCAAGATGCGAAGATGTTTCCAAGAAGTGCGTTGCAAGGCAGGGGTTCTGTGCCACCGACAACGAGTGCAACACATGGGAATATTGCAACCTCGATAAGAAGAACGGGCATGTCTGCACGCCGGACAACGGAAGGTGCAGCGGCGACGGGGACTGCGGCAGCTGGCAGGTCTGCGCAAGGGATCACTACTGTGATGCGAAGCTCGGCTTCTGCGACATTGATTCAGACTGCGTCAGCGGCGAGGTCTGCAACGAGAAAACCCACCTCTGTCAGTAATTTAATTTTTATTATTCTAATTACTTCTTATGATTCGGTTCGGACCAGCAGGAATCCCGCTCCAATGCGAGGGCTCGACACTCGATGGTGTCATATGCACCCATGAACTCGGGCTGACAGCCATGGAGATGGAATTCGTCCATGGAGTCAGGATGAAGGAAGAGCAGGCAAAGGAGATAAGCAAAGCGGCAAAGAAGCTCGACATATCCCTCTCGTCACACGCTCCCTATTATATCAATCTCTGCAGCAAGGAGGATCAGAAGGTAGAGAACAGCATAAGGCACATTTACATGTCTGCTAAGATCACTTCCATTGCCGGCGGAATAGTCACCGTATTCCATCCCGGCTTCTACCAGAAACTCGGAAAGGATGAGGCATTCTCCAGGGCCAAGAAAGTCCTCCTCCAGATCCAGGAAAAGCTGCAGTCCGAAAATATCAGGATAGTCCTTGGAGCCGAAACCGTAGGAAAGAAATCAGCTTTCGGAGGCCTTGATGAGAACATCAGGCTCTCGCAGGAAATCGAAATGGTCGAGCCCGTAATCGATTTTGCACATCTGCATGCAAGAGGAGACCGGAGGATTACATCGGAAGACGACTACAGGTTCATTTTTGACAGGCTCGAGAAGGAGCTTGGCGGCTACGTGAAGCATTTCCATTCCCATTTTTCAGAGATTAACTACACCGACAAAGGTGAGAGGAACCACCTGGTCCTCGGAGAGTCCGATGAACCTCCCTACAAGCCCTTTGCGAAGGTGCTCTCGGAAAACGGATATGCCGGAACGGTGATATGCGAGTCACCAAAAATAGACTTCGATGCTTTAAAGCTCCAGAAGGAATACCTGAGGTGCATGCATGCTCGTTGACTTTCTAGAGGAATCTGCAGAATACCTGAAGATGAAGTACGAAGCGCTCCACAGGCTGGAGGATCAGTACCGGAAGATATACGACCGCGACATCAAGCGGGAAATATCTGTCATTAAGGGCGAGATCCGGAAGAAGAAATCCGAGATCACAAACGAACTTCTGCTCAATCTCGAGGAATTCCGCTACCTCAGCAAGTATTTCCCGGAGCTTCTAGACGCCTTTATGGAGGACGAATACATCGGAAGATACATCCGGAAGAAGGCATGGCTGCTTAATTACCATCCTCTTCCTCCGAAGGAGGCGGCAAGGGAACTGAACATCCTCGTTGCAAAGCGAAACGAACTGAGAGAATCAAAAAAATTCCTGAAAAAGTGGGTCGGAGACGTCAATTCCCGCGCTTTCTGCGCAACCTTCCCGGTTCTCAAAGGATCTTTCAGCGGAAAGCTGGAGAAGGATGAGGTGATCGAGATTATAGATGAAGTCGACCGGAAGCTTATCAAGGAAGGCTGGCTCCTTCTCATCACGGACAGCCTGATAAATATCCCTCTTGCAAAATTCTCGAACAAGCTCGTCCAGCTGCGTTTTGACGAGATGGAGGCAAGAAACAACGTCCGGAAATCAAAAGGCAAAGGAACAGTGATGGAAGCATCAGCCCTTAGAAAATACGAGAAGGTAAAACGGCAGGCCGACCACTACGAGAACATCATAATCCAGATCCTTCTGGCCAATCCAGGTTACCTGCGGGCCATGAAGAAAAGCAAGAGCTGGCTCTCGAGGACAAGGAAGAATCCAATAGAAAAAATCGCAGAGCGGGTCACTCCGAGAAAAGTCAAGGAGAGATCCTGGCTCAACGCGATGAACAAGAAGCTCAAAGGGCCATGATACGTTCAAGTATCCTCTTTTTTCTCGTTTCTGTCGCATCAGGATCCTTGCTGATGAATGCGAGGAAGAAATTCTTGAGTAGCGCCTTCGTTTTCCTGGAATCAATATCAAGAGCGGCTTTCAGGTATTCTTCTCCCCGGGGGTCGTCCATGAACATGTAGCTCAAGGCGAGGAAGAAGTGCGCTTCCGCATCCTTTTTGTTCTTGCCGATCACGTTCAGGAACTCCTTTTCCGCATCCTCCATCTCGAATATCTCGAAATGGCTCAGGCCCTTCATGTGGTGGTACTCCGCCTTAGGCTTCATCTCTATCGCCCTTGAGAAGTATTCCTGGGCCACCTTGTAGTTCTTCAGCTTCAGCGACAGTATCCCCTTGAGGAAATAAGCTTTCTCGTTGCCGCCTTTTGCAAGTATTTTCTGAAGCATGTGGCTTGCTTCCTTGTATTTTTTTTCGATTAACAGGCTTTCTGCTTCCTTGATCTCATCCATAGATATTCCTCCCATGGGAACCTTTTAAAGGCTTATTTGATATAGTTATTATATACGTGGTAGTATGGCACAATCATCTTTTAAAGAACGGAGGTCCGGGACACTTCTCCCGATGATAAGCAGGGTCGAAAGCTTCCATCACCCTCTGGTGACCCTCTCAAGGACAGCAAGAAACCTTTCAATAAAGCCCGAGGCCACGTACAAGTCAGTGCGTGCCGCTGATTTTTCCCTGACAGTGCTTTCAAACATATCAAGGCTCAGGCTTGATGCATCCACTCCGCTAACTTCGAGATTTGCCAAAATACTCGAATCTATTCCATCTCGATAGTCCCTGGCGGCTTGTTGGTAATATCGTAAACTACTCGCCCGACCTCAGGAATTTCATTGGTTATCCGGGTCGAGATCCGCTCAAGCGTAACGTGCGGGATGTGCGAAAAATTCGCGGTCATTCCGTCAAGGCTCCTTACAGCCCTCACAACTACAGTGTACTGGTATGCCCGCTCATCGCCCCTAACCCCTACCGTTTTTGAAGGCAGGAGAGCAGCAAAATACTGCCATGGCCTCTCCATCTTCCCTTCATCCGTTGCCCTGTCGATTTCTGTTTCGACGATATCGCAGGCATTCTGGACTATAATGACTTTCTCCCTGGATATTTCCCCCACTATCCTGACTGCAATGCCGGGCCCGGGAAACGGCTGCCTCTGGTGGACCGATTCGGGCAGTCCGAGCTTTTTTCCTACCTCCCTCACTTCGTGCTTGTAGAGTTCCCGCAGGGGCTCACAGAGTTCAAGATCCATATCCTCAGGAAGGCCGCCGACGTTGTGATGGCTCTTTATGGTGTCCCTTCCCATCCCACCGCTTTCTATCCAGTCAGGAGCAATCGTTCCCTGGATAAGGAATTTTGCCTTGTCTTTTTTTGCCTCCTCTTCGAAAATCCTGACGAACACCTCCCCAATGATCTTCCTTTTTTCTTCCGGATCTTTCACTCCCGAAAGTGCATTGAGGAACCGTTCCTCTGCTTCGATCACGTTGAGCTTGACGCCCAGGCTTTCGGCGGTCTTTTTCACCTTCTCAGTCTCGTTTTTCCTCATGAGACCGTTGTTTACATATACTATGTGGAGGTTCGGGATTGCCTTTGCTGCCAGAGTCGCTGCAACAAATGAATCAACCCCTCCTGATACTGCGGTTATCGCGGATTCATCCCCGATTTTCTTCCTTATATCCTCAACAGACTGCTCGATGAATTTTTCTGCGCTAAACATAATTACCAACTTCAAAAGGTGCCAGTGGCAGGTTGAATGCCCCGAAGATCTCGTTGATGGCCAATATCGCCACTACCCGCGGTATAATCAACAACAATACAATCGCCAAAGCATGTTTTAAACCTACTTCATGGATCACCTGGTAGGATTTCGAAGTGACGTAAATGCTGAAGTACATTGACAGCACAATGTATGCAAGCACGAAAGTGAGGCCGGCGCAGGGTATGGGCGACAGCAGGAGGATGAGGGACGACAATGTCACAGCAAAAGAGATTATCGAGGCATAGTAAAACTGCCTCACGAACGTTCCCTTGCCGCCGGTAATCCGCAAAAGCTTGAATGCGATCCACTCGAATACGTATGCCGAGAGGAACATGAAAGGGACAAGTATGGCAAGCCTTGAGAGAGTGAAGGGGATTACCGGATCCCATGAAATGATGAGTTCCTCAACAGGTACTACCTCGGCCAGCGTCTCATAGCTGAATATTCCGAAGTATCCTGCCTCTATCTCGGTCACGACCTGTATCACTACATTCGCCAGAATCGATAATCCAAGAAATATCAGGGCCTTGTTCATTTCGCCTTTCTCGGAAAAAGCGCCACCTATTTTCCTATAATTAAAAAGCACCACTGCTTTGTCGTAAAGTTCCGCCAGCATAATTTTATATTTGTGGGGCACTTTAAAAAAATGATGAGAATAGTCGCAGATTTCCATGTCCACAGCAGGTATGCGCGGGGAACCAGCCCGAAATGCGACATCGACGGCCTTTCCCTCGGCGCAAAGATGAAGGGGATTGATGTCATTGCAACGGGGGATTTCACCCATCCGAGCTATTTTGAGGAGATAAAAACCAAGCTTCAGGAAGACGGATCAGGCCTATATGGTCGCAACGGCGTGAAATTCATCCTTTCCACCGAGATCAGCCTGATCTACAAGCAGGGGGACCGGACAAGGAAGATGCACCATATAGTGCTTTCTCCTTCCATAGAAGTCGCATCCCAGATAATCGACTCGCTTTCTAAGGTCGGAAACCTCAAGTCTGATGGAAGGCCAATACTCGGCCTATCGAGTCCGGCCTTTGCAGACATCCTTTTCTCGATCTCGAAGGATATCATGATCATTCCGGCACATGCCTGGACGCCATGGTTCTCTGTCTTCGGATCAAAATCCGGTGTGGACTCGATCGAGGAGGCATTCGACGAGCATGCAAAACGGATATATGCAATCGAAACAGGCTTGTCAAGCGATCCGCAGATGAACTGGCTCGTCAGTCGGCTGGACAGATACACCCTTGTTTCGAACAGCGATGCCCACAGCATCGAGAAGCTAGGGCGGGAGGCCAATGTTTTGAACCTGGACCGGATAGATTACAGGTCCATTACAGAGGCCATAAAAACCAGGAAGGGTTTTGAAAAAACGTATGAATTCTATCCTGAGGAGGGCAAATACCATTATGACGGCCACAGGAACTGCGGGGTACAGATGAGCCCGTGGGAATCGAAGTCCAGGAACGACATCTGTCCTGTATGCAGGAAGAAGCTTACTGTCGGAGTGCTTCACAGGGTCGCTGATCTTGCTGACCGCCCCCAGGGGTACAGGCCGGAGAATGCTATCCCTTTCGACTATGTAATCCCCCTCACTACGCTTATCTCGAAAACGATAAAAAAAGGGGAAAACACCCAGGCTGTGACAGGAGAATATTCCAAGCTGATCAGGTATTTCGGGTCGGAATTTGCAGTTTATGAGGCTCCTCCTGAACAAATCGAACTTGCCACGACGCCCGAAATATCAAGATCGATAAACCGGGCGCGCACAGGAAAAGTCCGATGGGTCCCGGGATACGACGGGGTCTTCGGAGACCTGGTCCTTGACGACAAGCCCAGCAGGAAATCTGTTGACAAGATGCAAAAGAGCCTCGAGGAATTCTAATCCTTCGAGAATATGTTTATCAGCATCGGTATGGCGTAAAATGATGCAACGAAACCCGCAATCCCCCCGGTTACGAGCCGGATGAGGTTTGTGCTCTCGTATACAAAAGGAAGAATCCCCATCTCAGAAACGAGCTGGAGGCTTCCGTCGATTCCTATCGGTATCATTGCAATCAGGAGGAATATTCCCGGGTAGACTGTCTTGTCGTCCAGCCTCCTTGTAAGTGGGTAGATGAGCCCTCCAAGGAGCATCGCCCCGTAAAGCCCGACATCCCTTGAGCAGACCGGCATCTTGTACCCAGAAATCCCGTCCTTCTCGACTACATGGACATCCCTGTCGCCATAAACATACTCCCCCGTCTGGTCGGTGCAGTCTCCGATCGAAAAGTCCTCAAAAAGGCACAATGACCTTGACAGCTTCTGGTGGCATGTGAATTCGAAAGCATCATAGAGAGCCGTTGCATCGCCATCCATTTCGATTATGGGCGTAACGAAGACGAGTCCCATCAGAATCAGGAAAAAAAGGATGTAAGCGACATACACAATTCTGGTCATTGGTGTTAGAATAAGAGAAAGGTTTTTTAATAACATTCACGAATATTTTGCCAAGGTGATCTAAATGACTACAAAACTTTCAAGGTTGTACGGAATGGACATTTTTACTGACTCCGGCAAGTTTATCGGTAACGCTCAGGATTTCATAGTGGATTTGGAAAGCGGTGAAGTGTCAAGGATACTGATCGAGCCGCTCCCTTCAGGAAAAGAGGATGCAAGGAAAGCGCTCAGGGAAAAAAGCATTATGTACAAGAATGTGAAATCAGTCGAGGACGTAATCGTAGTTTCAAAAGGATTGTCATCTGAGTAGATCGTTATGGCAAGTACAGCACTGACTATCTTTCTGCTGATAGTTGCTTCTGCAATAGGAGTAGGAATAGGTATGTTCCTCATACCTAACCTCATAGGTTTCCTTGAAGAGGAGCATTATATCATCATATCGATAGTACTGGTTTTCTTTACATTCATCTCATTATACTTCATGACTAAGAGCTCAGGAGGAGGGTAACCTTCTCCTTTGTCTTCCTGTCAGGAAAGACGATGACTATGCCGGAATCCGGCTGGCCATAGACTATCAAATCCTTTTCTTTTGCAGCCATTATGAAGGCAAGGGCGGTAAGGTCTTCTTCGCCGTCTATTACGATGGCTCCCCCTTCTTCCAGCAGTGTTCCTGCATTTGCGAGTATTTCGTCTGATATGGTCCCGCTTTCGTTCCTGATTCTTTTTGGATCAGGATACCTGCTTTTGAGGATACCTGAAAGCCCCCCGTCAATGCCGGTCCTTTTAGATTTGAAATCAATGACTGCCAGGTGGGGCTCGATCTGGAATGAAAGCAGGGAAAGCGTGCAGATATCTCCCACCGAGATGATCCTGTGGTCTTTAGAAAGCTCCTTGATTTTCTTGAAATCAGTCGTAACTTCGCCGAGGGGGGATTTTAGCATCTGCCTTGATTTCTCGGATATCTTCATAAATGGAAAATTGTAAAGAGAAAATAAAAAGACTAGAGGTTGTTGATATCGACAGTCACCCGTACGAGCCTGTCTGATGCCGCATGAGGGTTCATGTTGATCCTGAGGCTGTCCTCGGGGGATTCGACATACTCGAACCTTCCTACTTCGATCAGCTTGCCGGTTGCTATCGGAACACTGTCGAAAGAGCAGCTTATATCCACTGAAACGAAATTGTCCGTTCTGCCGGTTATCAGGAATTCATATCCGCCTACTTCGAACGCTTGGTTGTAGTATGCAAATACGTAATCTTCAGCAGTGTTTGCACCTTCGCATCTCGGGCTGAATGTTCCACCCGATCCGCCCTGTCCTCCTGCACCTGCAGCTCCGCCTGCTCCTGCTGATTCATCGACGTCGACAACTATGGTTGCCCTTGCCAAAGAATCGGAGTTGGAATGGTTGGTAATCGAGATTGTCGTATTGCCGTCTACTACCATCTCGAAGTTCTCTACAACAAGCGGGCTCAGTATGACGTCCTGGGCACAGGTAATCTCGTATTCTGCAAATCCTTCAGCTGTAGTTCCAAGATAGAAGAATCCGTATCCTCCGATCTCCCTGCCGTTGCCCTGCGCTTCAAGAAGCACATATTCGCTCTGGTCATGGGTATCGCAGGACGAGGTGATTATCGTTCCTCCGGAACCCCCGGTTCCGGTTGTTCCCCCTACTCCTCCCGTATTAGCATTTCCTCCGCTCGAAGTGTTGCCGCCGCCTGCAGAGCTTCCACCCTGTGATGATGCGCCGGAACCTGCAACGCCTGCAGAACCGCCAAATCCGCCTTCACCGCCGGAAGTTGTTCCACCGGATGATTCTCCTGCCTGGCCAGCTGAAGAAACTCCTCCTGAGGGGTTGCCTCCGATCGATGTGTTTCCAGCCTGTGAAGATCCGCCTGAAGTGGTCCCACCATTTGCAGAACTTCCCCCAGAACTATTCCCACCCTGTGAAGATCCGCCAGATGTCTCTCCGGCCATACCGCCAGAAGTCGTTGATCCGCTTCCGGAAGTACCTCCTGATGTATTTCCTGCTGAATTCCCGCCGGAATTATTGCCGCCTGAATGGTTTCCTCCTGACGAGCTGTTCCCGCCAGAAACGTTTCCGCCGACTCCTGAAGAACTGTTACCTCCTGCCGAGGAATTTCCTCCGGTATTCGCAACCTCCCCTCTCTGAGGGGGGATCGGAATGTAAATATCCGAAGTGCTGTCCCCACAGCCGGCAGCGAGTGCACCGGCAACCAAATACTTGGCAAACTGGACCTGTGATCCCTTCTGTCTTCCTTCCCGCGTGCTTCGTAGTTTCATAATCATCAACTGTCATTTACCGTTACGGTCACTCTTGCAAGAGAATCAGAAAATGAATGTACCTGAAGCGAAACAGTCTTCCTGTTCGAAGAATCATTATATGTTTCTGTTGCACCGCTTGCAATTGTGAGGGTAGTCAGCACTCCGGCGCAGTCTGCAACCTCGAACTGAGCATCTCCTTCGACAGTTCCTGTATATGAGACTACGTATCCAAGAACTGAAATCGGCTCAGACACCGGATAGAAATCATAAATATTTCCGTTTCTTACTTCTTCGCAGGCAACTGCTCCGCCTTCACCGCCGGAAGTTGTTCCACCGGTTTGATCCAATCCGCCAACACCGGAATTGCCTCCGACGACTGATCCGCCGTTTCCTCCGCTTGCAGAAATTCCTCCAGTAGAAGTTTCACCCGCCGATCCGGCTGATGCTCCCCCGTTTCCGCCAGACGTGTTGCCTTGGCCCGCAGAGTTTCCTCCAGTTGAAGTTTCCCCTGCCTGTGAGGATCCGCCAGTTGCACTCTCGCCGGCGCTTCCACCATGATCGACCGCACCGCCTTCAGAGATAGCTGCTCCTGCTGCTCCGCCGGCGCTTACATCTCCTCCGGTTCCTGCCCTGTTCTGAATTCCTCCCGTGCTGGAAGTGCTGCCGGCTACATTTGCCGTGCTTGCAGGAATCACCGGATAATAAATATTATCCTCTTTGTTTCCACAAGAAATAGTTCCAACCAATACAGCTGCTGCTGCAAACTTACCAATAGTTCCGATCTTCTTACTTTTTTGTACTTGCATTTATTCCCACCCTCTCAAATATATTTGTATTAAAACATTTTTAAACATTATCATTAACAACTATTCGATCACGATCGTCAGTCTTGCTGCAGAATCCGAGTTCGAAAGCCTGGTTACAGAGATGTTTTCACCTGATCTAAGTGATGCCTCTGCTGCAGTTCCGTCTGTTGGAACCTCAATTTCCACAGAGTCGCTTCCGCAGACTGCGCTTACCGTCAGGCTATCTGCACTTATTGCAGTTATGGTGAACTGGATTCCTCCGACATCCTTCGGGATATCGGCTGAAAATACGACTGACCCGTATTCTCCTGCCTCGATTGCGCATTCTGCAACAATCTGGCCTTCACCGGCCTTTCCTCCGTTGGAGATTGTGTTTGATCCTCCATTTCCGGCATAAGATCCCCCGCCAACATTTGAAGATCCGCCCATAATGGTCTCTGACCCCCCCGTACTGACGCTTCCTCCGTTGCCGGATCCGCCGGTATTCTCATTCTTAGTGACAGTAGTGCTGCTGCATGCCATCAATGCCGTTGCAAGAGCAACGGTTCCGACATTCTTCTGAATTCTCCTTCTCATGAGTATCACATTATAACGAATGTAAGCCTTGCAGCCGTGTCGGAATTCGACAGCCTGTTGATCGTTACAGATCCACCGCTCTGAAGATTGACAGCCACTTCCGAGCCATCAGTCGGAACATTTATTCCGGTTATGTTCTCGTCAAGTCCGCAAACTGCATCCACTACAATATTTTCGGTGTTAATTTCAGTAATAGTGAATTCTATTCCTCCGACGACCTTTGGAACCCCTACTGAGAAAATGATTGATTCGTATGTTCCGTTATGGATCTCGCAAACCGGCTCCGCACCCCCAGCTCCTCCGTTACCAGCCTGGGTCGTTCCTGCAGACCCTCCCTGGGTCACTCCCCCGAATCCTCCGTTTCCGGCCGATCCGCCAGTAGAAACGCCTCCTGTTCCTGCACCGCCAGCATTTCCTGAACCGGACACTCCACCAGTTTCATTCCCGCCAGTGTTCTGTGAGCCTGCTGTACCTCCGGTCTCATTTCCACCGGTAGAAGTTTCGCCTGCACTCCCCGATACACCGCCCGTATTGGCTTCGCCTGCAGCTCCGCCAGTATTGGATTGGCCAGCCGATCCACCCGCAGATCTCCCGCCAGTTTCTTCAACTCCGCCGGTTGGCGCACCGCCCGTCTCATCAACTGGGCCTCTTCCTCCTGTTCCCCCGGTTCCAACAGAACAGGATTGTATGAATTCCAATGTTGCTTCCTGTCCGTCAAAACTTATCTGACTGGGTGTAACTGTAAAAATTCCATTTTCCAATACCAACGCATTCGAAGAACCATCCCGAACTTGTAACTCTTCCTCATTTCTGCAAGCATCGACAAATTTTAATCTTGCAGTTGCATTATTACCTTCCATCTCAATTGAATGTAATTTTACACTATGGCCTCCAAAATCAGTGCTCTGACCCAGATCCAAAGTTAATGTTTCCTCTCTTTCTTCACATGCAGGAGTCTCTTTACATGTTCTAAATTCTCCTCCTCCGCAACCAACTGAACCTGTAATGAGTGATTCTAATACTGGAAGTGCAGCTATTGATGCTACAGCCAAAGCTTTCTTTATCCTTCTCCCAGTTTTCCCATTACTCCTTCTGTTCATAATCATAATTAACCACCAATGATAATATTTGGAGATGTTCTTTTTATAAATCTATCATTCAGAGCACCCTTGCTCCAGAATCAGATCCGACGATGATCATGTCGAATTTTGTGAATATTCCATTTTCTATAACTCCTGGAATGTTGTTGAGCCTTTCTTCCATCTGCTTGGGATGCTCCACCCTCATCCTGCAGTCTATGATGAAGCTTCCGTTGTCAGAAATGACGGGACCGAGCTTTGATTTGGCCATCCTTATTGAAGGGTTGTATCCCTTCAGTTCCTTCATGACAAGCGGGGCCGCAAACGGGAGCACCTCGAGGTTCACTTCCCCATCAAGCGTCTCCTGGATCTTTCCTTCATCTATTATTACTATGAAACTCTTTGCATTGTATGCAATGATCTTTTCTCTGGTCAGGGCCCCTCCACCGCCCTTGAGTAGGGCAGTCTTTGTCACCTTGTCAGCGCCATCGACGGCAAGGTCGATCTCGGAGATTGCATCTGTCTCAGTTACGAATATCCCATTTTCAATTGCAAGCATCCTGGAATCGAACGATGTCGTGACGCATGTAATGTTGAGCCCTCCCCGTACCTTCTCCCCGAGGAGCTTAATGAATTCGCGCACAGTCGTTCCGGAACCGAGTCCAATGCACATGCCGTCTTTGACATGTTCAAGCGCAGCTTTTGCCGCGTTAATCTTTGGGTCCACTGAAAGTCACTCCCTTTCCATCCTGTTCCCTCAGGACTTCGATGACATTTCCTTCCTTGTCGGCAAGGGAGATCTCCGTGAAGTCGTCACCTACTCTAAGTGTCACTATCCTCGGCCGGTTGTCGAGCATTACTTTCACGGAGTAAATCTTCTGCCTCTGGTTATAGGCGTACTGGACCTTCGCGTTCTTGAATATCTCTTCGATCATTTTATTACCCCAGATACTGCTGAAGGCTAGAATCCTTGAGGGCCTGCTTCATCGACGGTGATCCTTTCTCGAAAACCTTTTCTGCAAGGCTAGTATAAGCGTTTGAAAACAGCTGTCCGAGCATCTGCTGGTTCGTGCTGGTCCTTACAGCCTCTTCAGTCTGGGCTCTGACCGGAACAAAATCCATTGCCTGGGCCTGATCCTGCCTAACACCCATCAATTCCTTGAATGCCTCACTTTTTCCTGCCATATTTAATTATTTCCCCCTGTGTTTTTAAAAACTGAAGTATTCATCTATTGTAATTGGTGGTTAGATGAACAAATCGAAAATGGTATCATTCCTATTCGTTATATTGGGATTGCTCGTAATTGTCGGAGCAGCATATGTCATAATATCATATATGACAAACATGATGACTGCAGTCGTTAATTTCGTAACGACGAATGACTTTTCAAAACTCCAGCAGTGCGGCGTGAATCCACCCGGAGAATTCAACAAGCTCAAGAATGACTTGACTACTATTGTGCTTCCGTCACTCTACATCGGATTGCCCCTTTTGCTGATCATCCTTTCATCGCTGATGTTCCTTGCAGGCTTCTATTATCACAAGGGAAGGCATGACGAGGAACTGAAGAAAGTCGAGGAGATGGAGCGCGAGATGGTCCACAAGGTCGTAAAGAAGATGGGAAAGAAGGGACGGATAAAGGAAGACGTCACCCCAGAGGACCTTGAAGAAGACGAGGAAGACGTGGTTGAAGAACCGGTTAAGAGAAGAAAATAATCTTTTCCTTTTTATTTATAAGCCTATTGCAGTATAGTTAGTGTACTCTAGCATTTTTTTTGTTAGATTCAATGTTAAAGCGAGGTAGGGGAGTTTGGAGTCCCCGCTGGGCTCATAACCCAGAGACCGGTAGTTCAAATCTACCCCTCGCTACTTTTTTATACATAATCGTTCTGCACAATCAGGATTCTTTTCAATTGCAAATCTTCTTGATCGTTTTGCCCATGTGTTATCGGACATAGTCTGAAAAGCACCATCAATTAACATTCCCCCCAACCTTAACCATGGATGAATTGTTGTAAATCCTCCCTGTTCAGTTGCTTCAAAGTGTTTCTTAAAATCCAATTGTAATCTAGCAAAATCTACTAGTTCTTCCCTGCTTATTTCCTTTTTATAAGACCGCATTGGAGCTTCTGAGGCGAAATCAAAATAGACGTTGCTGCAAACCATACTAACATCATATTCTGATCTAGGAAATAGTACCTCCATACCAGAGTGAGCTGCTCCCCTTGGTATTACTATCGAAATTTCAGGGGTTTCCCTTCTTAATCTTCTAACAAGTTCAAAAACTCCTTTATCTCTGAGAACTATAGCTTTTGCAAAAGCTTTGATGAATTCAACCATTAATTCGATGGCATCATCACCCTTTGCTTCATCAATTCTGCTCCAAACCAAATCCCCAACTTTATTCTCCAATATTACTTCTGCAACATGTGGTTCTGGCATACAGCTAATTAATCCTGGACAAAGACCATTAATTTCTGCGATTTTTCTTTCAAATCCCAAATCATTTGGAATAGTAGCTCCCCTATCCAAGGGTTCCAGCAAGGAACTTTTCAATCCCTCTTCCCATCTTTTTATTTCTCTTTCAATTGCTGATATTTTATCCTGAATTTGGATGATCTTACCCTGTCTATATGCTTCAACTTCTTCTTTCCGAATTACAACCTCATTATTAAGAGTCCACTCAAATATTACCGCTGTTTTTCTATTTCTTCTGTAACTTTCATCCAAAACTGGAAGAACCGCTCCTCTGAAAAATCTTTTTTCTGATAATATTTTCATATCTCCTACATTTCCATGATGTTTACCAAAAGCTAGTAGTACAGGTGTTTTTCCCATACATAGTTGTACGAGCATTTATTATTTAAAGTTATCATTTATGCAATTTTATGATATTAAATTCAGTGCAAACAACCCAAGTTCCGCCAAGATCACATACCTTAGAATCCTTCCTGCGATGCATGCAGCAAGAAAATATGTCCAGTGTATCTTAAGGCCGCCGGCAACGATTCCAGCGGCATCAAAAAGGGGATTTGGAACGAATGCCAGGATGAATATTCCAGGAATCTCGTATTTTCTTACGGTCTCTTCTATGTGCCTTGCTTCCTTTATCCTGCTGTTAAGGAGCCTCCTTGCACCGTCTCCTGCAAAGTATCCTGTCAGTTCACCGATTCCGGATCCAAGGCCTGCAACCACTCCGAGTGCTATGGGATCGAAGGATCCTGACATCGCGACGATTATGGCAGCAGCAGGAGTCGGCAGTATGATCGTCGCAGATCCTATAAGTGAGATAAAGAAAGCCCCTGCAAGGCCGAGTTCCCGGAGTCCCTCAAGCCTGTCAGAGAATAGAAATATCAGTATGACGAAAAGCACTGTCGTAATAAGTTCAAATGTTCCTTTTCGATCAGACACGGAATAGAATAAGATGGCTGTTTTTAAAAAATGGACTCAGGGGGACTCGCACCCCCGGCCCCTCGCGTGCAAGGCGAGTGCTCTGCTACTGAGCTATGAGCCCAAACTTTTCTCCTGTCAAAATAAGGTTAAAGTTTGATCAAACATCTTGAGGTCAAATAAAATTAAGAGAAATAATGAAGCAAAAGGTTTTTATGAGCATCCGCCCCAGCCGCATGCAAAGCAGACCTTGCATCCTTCCTGGAACGCCAATCTGTTGCTGCAAGAAGGGCAAATGCCGCTTTTGATCTTCTGCGCCTCAGATAATTCTGGCGGTTTTGGTTTTTCGATAATCCGGTCGGTAAAAAATTCATCGCTCATGTGCATCTCCAGAATGCTTAGGAATCTAGAAATTATAAATGCATTTTTTATCCTCGGAGAATAAATCCCATAAAATCTACTAATTACCACTATTACCTCATTGCCATGCGGGCATGGTTTTCATGTAATTATCAACATATTCTTCCGCTTCCTGCCTTGTTTTGCCCTTTTTCATGAATAACCCTATCATACCCTCTCTAACCACATTTTTGTCCTTCAGATTCCCTTCTGAATCAACACAGTACTGGCAGTATTTTCCTCCGGTAGGCATCCCGCAGCTTTCACAATTCATGATTATCACTTAAAAAAATGCCGAAGGGGGAACTCGAATCCCCGGCCTCACGATTTCTCAGTGCGTATTAATCATCGGATAATTCCTCATAACTCATCGGATTTTACCTATGAGTCGTGCACTCTAACCAGATGCTCTGCGCATTTAGTAAACAACAAGAAACAAAGTTCCTTGTGCCCCATAGAACCCGAATGGGTTTCAATAGGGAGGCGCCCCAAAACCAACTAGTCAATTTTTGGGCGCTTTTTTTCAAAAAGCGCAACTGAGCTACTTCGGCTTAGAAGATATTTAATTAACTTACATTTAAAATCCCAACTGAATGGACTATTTTTCTATCCTTAAGAACGACCTTCAAAGGGCCTATTCCATAGCATCAGAAGCCAGGTCGAAAAATTACGATCCTGTATCTGAGGTAGAGGTTAAAATTGCAAAGGACGTTGCAGCACGTGTTGAAGGTATCGTCGGCCCCCCGGGAATCACCGAAGTGATCCGTTCAATGGAAGCAGGGGGAATGGTGAGGGAGGCCATAGCATTCGAAGTTGCAAGAAAAATCGCAGCAGGAGAGATAATCAAGGGTTCTAAGGAGGAACTCATAGAGCAGGCAGTTCGTACAGGCCTCGGCATACTCACAGAAGGCGTTCTTGTAGCGCCCACCGAAGGAATCTCCAAGATCAGGATCAAGACAAATCCAGACGGTTCGAATTACGTGGCAGTCTATTACGCAGGACCCATCCGTTCTGCAGGAGGAACCGCAGCTGCCCTCAGCGTCGTTCTTGCAGACATAGCAAGGCTTGCAGCAGGCATTTCAGATTATAGGGCTACTGATTCGCAGATCGAGCGCTACCTGGAGGAGGTCATGGTTTATGAGACAAGATGCGTACACCTCCAGTATCTTCCTCCTGAAAAGGACCTGCGGGTGATAGCCTCAAACATCCCTGTATGCATAGACGGCGATCCGACAGAGGAGATAGAGGTATCGACGCATCGTGGCGTTCCCGGAGTAGAGACGAATCGTGTCCGGGGGGGTGTCCCGCTTGTTATGTGCGAGGGAATGGCACTCAAATGTGCAAAGGTCCTCAAATACACAAGGAAGCTCAACCTCAAATGGAACTGGCTGGAACAAATAATCAAGATTAAGAAAAAGGCGGACAGGGTTGAGATCAAGCCTGATCCGGCATACCTCGAAGGCCTCGTTGCCGGAAGGCCGGTATTCGCCCATCCTTCAGCCAAGGGAGGGTTCCGCCTGCGTTACGGAAGGAGCAAGACCAACGGCCTGATGGGAAAGAACGTACATCCTGTTACCATGAGCCTGCTCGATAATTTCCTTGCATACGGAACTCACATGAAAATCGAGCGCCCCGGAAAAGGCGCTGTTGTCGCTGCGCTTGAGACCCTGGAGCCTCCGGTTGTGAAACTTTCAAGCGGCCGCGTGATGAAAATCCACAAGATCGAGGATGCATACGCACTCAAGGACGAGATCGAGGAAATCCTCTTCCTTGGAGACATGCTCTGTCCTTTGGGAGATTTCATAAAGTCCAACCACCCCCTGATGCCAAGCGGGTATTGCGAGGAATGGTGGATCCTTGAACTTAAAGGAAACGCGCCGCCGAACCTTGATGCCAGGTCGCTTTTCGAGTTCTCGAGAAAGCACGGAGTTCCCCTTCATCCTGCATTCACATACAACTGGCATGACATTTCATCCGAGCAGCTGAAATCCCTGATCGACTGGCTCAAGAGCGGATCGCTCCATACAGAAAACGGAAACATCCGGGAGCTTGTCCTGGAAAACAATCCTGCAAAGAGGGCACTGGAACTTCTATTGATAGAGCACAGGGTGCATGACAACAAAGTGATATTGGATTCCGAGAATGCATATGCATTGATATCCTCCCTCGGATCCCCTGCAACAAAGCTTGAATTCAGGGAAGCGGATTTCTCCAAGGATCCCCTTTCAATAGTAAACGAGCTATCCGGAATAAGGATCAGGGCAAAGGCCCCAACATATATAGGCGCCAAGATGGGCCGTCCGGAGAAGGCGAAGGAAAGGAAGATGGACGGATCGCCGAACGGCCTGTTCCCGACAGGTTCCTTCAAGAACCGCTCACTTACCAAGCAATACAGGATACTGAAGAGCGTCGAGGGGTCAAAGAACATCAACCTCGACATAGCGCGTACGCGCTGCCGGAAGTGCAATGCAATATCGTTCTACAAGAAATGCCACATCTGTTCGGGCGATTGCGATATCGAATATGTATATGCGGATTCAGGCCTTGCCGTGAAGGGGACTCCGCCTCAGGACCGGATGATCTACTGTCATGACAAGCGTCCGGTCAACCTTGTCGACCTTTATGAAGCAGCAATGCAAAAGCTCGGTGAGTCAGTAGACGAGGTAAAAGGGGTCAAAGGGCTCTCAAACAAGACGAGGATTCCGGAAAGAATGGAAAAGGGGATACTTCGGGCAAAGCACAATGTCTATGTCTTTCGTGACGGCACCTCAAGGTTCGATGCAACGGATGTCGTTCTCACACATTTTACCCCCAAGGAAATCGGGACTCCCGTCGAGAGGCTCAAATCCCTCGGTTATGCAAATGATTACCTTGGCAATCCTCTCGAGGACGAAAACCAGGTGGTGGGGCTGAAGCACCAGGATGTTATCCTTTCAAACAACGGAGCGGACTACTTCATCAGGGTAACGAATTTCATCGACGATCTGCTAGTGAATCTGTACGGAATGAAGCCCTTCTACAATGTCCAGACAAAAGTGGATCTCATAGGACAGCTCGCAGTGGGCCTTTCGCCGCATACCAGTGCCGGGGCACTCTGCAGGATTATAGGCTTCACGTCTGCGAATGTCGGCTACGGCCATCCATACTTCCATACAGCAAAGAGAAGAAACTGCGACGGGGATGAAGATTCGATCATGCTTCTTATGGACGCGCTCCTGAATTTTTCCCGCTACTTCCTCAACGAGCAGCGCGGCGGGACGATGGACGCGCCACTTGTCCTTTCAATCGAGATCAATCCGAAGGAGGTAGATGACGAGGCGCACAACATGGAATTCGTTTCAAGCTATCCCCTCGAGTTCTATGAAGCTGCAAACGAATTCAAGGCCCCCTACGAGGTAAAGATTAAGACCGTGGCAGATGTCCTAGGAACGGACGAGCAGTACTACCTTCCGATAACCCATGTTGGCGGGTCGATCGATATCGGCAATACCCGGACTGCCTATGTAGAGTTGCAGTCCATACCGGAAAAGATCGAGGTCCAGTTCAAGCTCCAGGAGAAGCTTCGCTGCGTAGATTCTGCCGATGCAGCAGAACGGCTGATACTCAGCCATTTCATACCTGATCTCTACGGAAACCTCAGGTCATATTCAAGGCAGACCTTCCGCTGCGTCTCCTGCAATACGATCTTCAGGAGGCCGCCCCTTGCCGGAAAATGCACCAAATGCGGCGGAAACCTGCTGCTTACAATAAATAAGGGAGGAATAGAGAAATACCTGCAGATATCGCGCGACATAGTGAACCGCTACAGCCTCCCGGCCTACCTGAGCCAGAGGCTGGAACTTGTAGAAAAAGAAATAAAAAGCATATTCGAAGATGAAAAAATAAAGCAGACCGGCCTTTCGGATTTCCTCTAGACTGATTTTGATGCCTGCCCCTTCATCTTCCTTGACTGTTCCGACAGCATGGGAAGTTCAAGTTTTTCGCCCACGAATGCCTTCCACATCAGTACGAGCCACAGTATGAGGACTGCCAGACCGAACAGCAGTTTGATGATCCCAAGAATGGGAAGAACAATAGCCCCTATAACCGGTATGATGTCGAATATCGCTCCTGCAATGTCGATTACTATGGAAACGACAATAACTGCCAGCCAGAACAATATGCTCTGCATCGCGTGGAACCTTTCATATTCGCCCTTCCTCAGGATGAATACCAATACTCCTCCGAGTATCGGAATCAGATATGAAATTACTGCAAAAATCCTGCTGTCGTCCGCCATTAGATCACTTCATCTGCCCGACAAAGGCTCCGATAGCACCGAGGATAGCTCCCAGTATCGCTCCGACTATGGGTGCAAATACTATGCCTATTATCCCTCCGATCGCGCCGAAGGCCATCTCTTCTGCACCGCCGCCATAGGCTCCAATTCCGATCATGCCAAGTATGAATCCGATTATAGCATTGATCAATGCTGCTACAGCGCCAGTGAATGCACCGACGATCACGCCGCCGACAAGCTCCATCTTCTCTTCTTTTACTGCCTTGTAGCCTGCCCATGCAGTGACTGCCCAACCTGCTATAGTAAGTGGCAATCCGACAACGCAGAGCAATGCCGGCAGTACCAGTCCTGCGACGTTGCTGAAAATTCCAATAGCTACGAGTATCCCGATTGGGACAGTAGAAACCTTTATCACTTTATTATGATCCATAGAGACCACCGTTCATACATTCAGAATAAGATTTAAAAAGAATAAGAAAAAATTATTTGATTTGCTTCCTTGCTAGTTCGCTTACAGTTGGCAATTCGAGTTTGTCTCCTGTGTACGCTTTGTATGCAAAGTACAGGAACACAAGCCAACCGAATGGCATGCACAAACCGCCAAGACCGAAGGTCACGGTGGTAATGATCATACTTGCTATGAAATAACCTATTCCAAGGATCAAGGACTGCCATGCGTGGAACAAGACGGTTTTGTTTTCCTTCTTGTCAGTCACAAAGACGAGTATAAATCCTAGGATCGGGAACACATAACAAAGTGCACTCCAAATGTTGGAATCATCTTTCATTTCCATCTTGGGTTTTTCCATTTTTTCCATTTTTTCATCAGCCATTCTTTCCCCTCTTAACTATACTGCTCAAATACTCAGAGGATATCTTTATAAATATTTTATGAAGCAACAAAACATCCAATGCAAGTCTACAACACCCTTTCAAGGTCATTCCAGGAGCTTATCCCGATAAGCGACAACGAGATAAAAATGTATGTCTGCGGCCTCACTCCGTATGACAGCGCCCACATCGGCCATGCAAGGACCTCGGTATCCTTCGACGTGATAAAGAGGTACCTCCTGAAAAAGGGGTATATAGTATACCACATCCAGAACATTACCGATGTCGACGACAAGATAATCAAGAGATGCAAGGAAACTGGGGCAGATCCAAAAGAGCTCACAGAAAGAATCCATGACGAAGCGCTGGCTCTTTTTTCGAAGCTGAATATCATTCCAGCAGATATCTACCCCAAAGTGACAACGCACATACCGGAGATAATCGAACTTATAAAAAAACTGGTCGATGAAAACAAGGCATATCAGACTGAAACGGGAGTTTATTTTGATATCTCCTCCTTTGAAAACTACGGAAAACTCTCAAACCAGGACCTTTCTCAGATCAAGGACGGATCTAGATTCGATGTGGACGAATCAAAAAGGAAGCCCGGGGATTTCGCTCTTTGGAAGAATACCAAAGGGGAAATCCTAGAATTCGACAGCCCTTTCGGCAAGGGAAGGCCGGGATGGCATATCGAATGTTCGGCAATGGTTCTGAAGTATGGCCGTGGAATGCTAGACATCCATGGCGGCGCAAGGGATCTGATCTTTCCCCATCATGAAAATGAAATCGCCCAGGCTGAGGCGGCAACCAATGGTAAGTACTGCAATTGCTGGATGCATACGGGGCTTCTGACCGTCAATGGAGAAAAAATGAGCAAGTCTCTCGGGAATTTCGTTACGATCGAGGATGCACTCAAGGCTTCCAAGCCTAATACGCTGAGGCTCTTCTTCCTGCAGGCTCATTACAGGAGTCCCCTTGACTATGACATTGAAAAAATCAATTCCCTTGACGAGTCAGTGCAAAGGATCTTCACTTCCTACGGCCTGATACTGGAATCCGGAAACAAGCCAAACCAGCAGGATGAGGAATTCAGGTCGAATTCAAACAGGCTGATGGATTCATTTTATTCGAATCTGGATGACGATTTCAGAACTCCGGAAGCCCTTGCAGACCTGTTTTTGCTTCTTCGGGCATCAAACACCCACATCTCAGGAGAAAATGTGGATCAGGAACAGCTGAATGCGATTATTAAATTCCTCGACGATGCCCTCTGGATTTTCGGCCTGGAAAAACCGTCTTCCGACCTTGAGTCGAAATCCGCGGACATAATCAGGATTGCAAGGGAATTCGGGATCTCAGGAGACAATCCCGAAGACCTGCTCAACGAAATCATCCTGCTCAGGCAAAAATTCCGCAATGAAAAAGAATTCGGAAAATCCGATAAAATAAGGGACATGCTGAATTCAGCCGGCATAACCTTAGAGGACAAGGGCAAAGGAGCCAGATGGAAAATTCAATAGCCTTTCTTGTAGTTTTCCGATCCAACCTGTCCGCCGATGATCAGCTTTATGTTCCCCCAGGTCCAGAGAGCTACGGTCCTGAAGAATCCATTGCTTTTGAATCTCCTGTCAGACAGGCTTACGATGAATTTATCATCATAGATCATCCGGTCGGTTTTCGGAAACCTCCTCATCAGGTCGGCATCCTCGCATATGACCGACCTGTACCCTCCGGATTCCAGGAATGTTTTCCTGTGGAATATGCAATTATTGGAGGGCACCCAGCATTCTTTCGTGATCTTGTGGTTTAGTACTGCAAGCAGGAATATGATCCTGGAATAGGTGTCATATATCCATTTCCAGATTCTGGAGTCGCTGGTGTATAGGTCAAGTCCGCCGACAGCGAGGGGTTTCTTTTCAACATGCTTCCTTGCCCGATCAAGGTAGCCACTCGGGATCAATGTATCTGCATCTATGAACATTATGTAATCGTTTTCGGCAATAGCAGCTCCGGCCGTCCTTGCAAGTCCGTTTCCGTTTTTGGGCTGCTCGAGGATTTTCACATTCAGCCTTTCTGCGATCTCAACTGTCCTGTCAGTGCTTTGCGCATCGACTATTATGATCTCGTCGCCTTCCTTTATCTGATCCTTTAATTCAGTTACGACGCTCTCTATGCACTGTTCCTCGT
>JBNLBN010000006.1:13922-46662 GCA_050303335.1 Candidatus Micrarchaeia archaeon | reverse complement strand
AAGGTCCTCGAGGACGAAGTTGCTTGCCTCCTCCCTGGACGTTTCGGATTTCAAAAACGGAGTGAAGATTACGAGGATTGCAGCTATGACAACAAGGATTAGGATTAAATGTAACTCGCGACGTCTTGCCATAGGATGATATTCTCGATAAGGTATTTATTCTTTTTCACTGAGATTGAGGATTGCCTGCGCCATGTCCCCGTCGGCATCCTTGAGGGCATTTGTTGCTTCCTCCTCGGAACATCCGGTCTGATCCATGATCATTTTCACGTCTTCGCTTGTATTCTCCTCTGTCCGCAGATCCCCGGATATCTGGAATGATACCTGGCCCTGCATGGTGATCTTCGTGACCTGGGGGTTTTCAATGATGAGCTTTTCAGAATCAGTCTCTATTACGACAGAATTGGCATTGATCTCATCCGACTTTATTCCCATCTGGCGCATGAGCGCCTGCATCTTTTTCGGATCCATACCGCCTGGAATCATAATTTCACCAATATTTACCTGATTTTCAACCCGGAGATCAGGAAGTTTACTGACCTACAGAACTTTGTTCCGCGGTCCATTGAAACATTGTTTCAATTGAAATTTTTACCCTGTAAAAAAAGTAGGAAAAATTCACTTGAAGTTCTCCATTATCTCGGATTTCCTGACTTCGACCCTTCTCATCTTGGTTATCGTCTTGAGCTGGTTGAAGAGCTTCGATGAAAATCTTCCGAAGAAGACATCCTGGATCAGCTCGTTATACTGCTTCTCCTTCACTGCTGCCCTTGTTTCGGCAACAAGCAGTTCCCTGAGGTTGCGTCTGGTGTTCTGGCTGACGCCTGAACCTGTGACCGCGATCAATTTGAGCCTGATATCCACGCCATCCTTGGTCTTCTCGTCGACTACCTGGTGGATGAGCGATTTTCCCCTTCTTGCAAACGTCCTTATGAACGATGGTGCTATTTCATGGCCGAGGAGTTTCGTGTGAGCATCTGTTCCGTTGACGTCCGTGATCCTGAATTTCAGAGTCGTGAACATACCTGTCTGGGATGTACCTGAGACGCCCAGTTCCATAAGGCTGCTCCTGATGACCCGGTTTGCAAGCTTCTTCGGATCTGCCGCAACGACCTCGCACATTTGTTTCTTGTCAAACAATTCCGGAGCAAGAACATTGTACCATTTCTTTGACTTCCATTTATCCACTGTCTTAACTCTTTTTCCTCCCATGAGATCACTTTACGATAAGGGCTGCTTTTTCACGTTCATACTTCCAGTTTTGTGGCAGTCTTCCTTTGTTAACATAATACTTTACGAGCCTCTGTATCTTGGATTCCACGTGCATCAGTTTCACGTCGTTCGAAGTGTCGTTCCTTGTCCCCTTTAGATGCTCGTTCATCCTGACGGCCTTCCTGATCAGATTCAGTAGGTCTTCTGGATATTCTCCTGCTACCTGCTCCTTGTTCATGAATGCAAGGATTGACATGCCGAGGATCGCCGAGACGTTTGCAACGCCGTACTTGTCCCTGAGCATGAGGCCTATCTTGGATGCAGGTGCACCTTCACGTGCTGATTTCACGATGATTTCCTGGATTTCCTCCTTGGTCATTTTGACCCATTCCGGAACCTCATTGGTCTTTGGCCTCTTGGTTCCAGATTTACCCTTCTTCTTTGAATGTAATCTTGCCATAATATACCCTCAATAAGAATTACTTTCTACGAGATAAACTCTTATAGAATTCTAAAAGTGCTTTATATCTATGTGATAGCTTGTTTTTTAATTCTTTGCTTTCTGCAAACGTCTGATCCTCACCGGCGGGAATGAAGATGGGATCATAGCCGAAACCGCCGTCTCCCCTCTCGGTGAAAGTGATTGTCCCTTCGCAGACTCCGCGGAAAATCCTGATGTCCTCCTTCCTTCTTGCAAATGCTATCCTTGTTTCGAACTTGGCGGTCCGGTTCTCCTCTCCTTCCAGGAGTTTCAGTATGCCTGCATTCCCGATCTTGTCAAATACCCAGCCTGAATTTGTCCCGGGAAATCCTTTGAGGGCATCTATGAAGAGGCCGGAATCCTCCACGAATACTGGCTCCCTCGTCCTCTTGTAGGCTGCGTTTGCAGCATCCCTTGCAATGTCCTCGAGGCTTTCAGATCTAATTTCTGTATATGGAAAATCAAGCCTTTTGAGAGTTACGCTGTCAAGAATTTCCTTGGCTTCAGCGAATTTGTGTTCATTGCTTGTGGCAAAGAATATCTCCAATTTAACACCAGATAGAATGAGAGGACTAACTTTATATCCCTAGCAGTTCAAAGCTGATTTGATGGTAGAGATATTATTGAAGGACGGAAGGATAGCGCACGTGGATTTCCTCCGGAAAAGCGACAGCACAAGAGATATGCTTGATTACATCAACGAACTGATTACTGAAGGAGCAGATATCAAAATGGACACGCTTCAGACAATTGATGCTGAGAAAAAATGGAAGGCTGAGCGGCTCAGGAACCAGAAGGAGAAGACCGGGTACATACTGATTGCAAAAATTGATGGGAAAATCATCGGGACAAGCGGAGCTTACCGCGGCATAGGAAAGGAAAGGGACAATGTCACGCTTGGAATCGCTCTTAGAAAAGAAGCGCGGGGAATAGGCCTGGGTGAGATCCTCCTTAAGACGAATATGGAGATTGCAAAAAAGATGTTCAGGCCAAAAAACCTGTACCTTAACGTGTATGCGAAAAACAGGATAGCAAGAAGACTTTACAGGAAACTCGGATTCAGGCAATTTGCAAGGTTCAAAAACTGGATAAAGGATGGAAATGGATACGGGGACATGATCTGGATGATCAAAGAACCTTTATGACATCGCTTTTTACCTTCGCTTCCATCATGTCGCCTATCCTTAATATAACTTCCACATTTCTCTCGTTGAGAACGGGAAGTCCCTTGATGTCCTTTGGATCTATTTCAGCTATGCCCTGGGTTTTTAGATCAGCAATTGGCGGGCAGAAGGAAGTAGCGTAGACCTGACCCTCATGAATTATTAGCGGGAATGACTGGCAGACATACGGCCTTTCATCGTATTGGGTACAGCCACTTCGCGGATCCGAGAACTTGCATCTGGGATTGTCGAAGTGTACCCTGTAGAGCTTCGGGTGCTCATCAACCCTCAGGGATTCGATCGGAAGAAGATTGTATTCAAGGTTTGCAACAAGAAGGCTGAAATTGCGGCGCTCCGAACGGCAGCACTTGCCGCATGTCAGGCAATCATATTTTGCAAGAGTGTTTCTGACGATTTCTCTCTGGGAAACTCTGGGGATCTGTTTCTGCATGATTAATTTATGACAGTAAATGTTTAAACATGCTCGTATTCGAGCTGTGTGGAGCACTGTGGATCCTCATTGAAGAATCCTGAGATGAAGAGCTTGAAATATCCGAGGTATGGAATCCGGAAGATCACTTTCCCCCGCACATTTTCCTGCGGCACATGCCGATTTCCGATTTTCGCATTGAAATCATAGACCTGGCTGTCCAGAAGCGGGTTGTTGTCTCCCCTTGTAAGATAATAATGCTCATCATCGACAGTGATCCTGAAGAAGACCCTGTGGACGATGTCTCCCACGTAGGAATATACGTCCCCTTTCGGAGGGCTGTAGATTATTATATCGTTCGAAAAGTCGGTAAGGTATTCTTTCCCCTTGACCTTTATGGAATAGACGCAGGGTTGTGTTGCAATGGAACCGTTTGAAAGCCTGAGTATGCAGCTCGAATAATGGTATTCCAGCGGACCTTTTTTCTCCACGAATGATTGCGGATTGTTCACGAAAGCCTCGCAGACAGGGGTTTTCCTGTTGAAGACGCAGAATGAGAACATGGAACCGTTGACCTGGAGGGTCTGGTTTCCGACATAGATCAATGCAGGGTCGCTTAATGAATCAAGTTCAGCCCTGCTCAACTCGATATCATGCGCATTTACTTCTCCTCCCTGCACAATCACGAAATCCCCCCTCTGAAGGTTTGGAAGCATGCTGCATGAGACCACTCCGGAAATGGGAGTGTCCGTATTGAGGATGAAACCAAGGGCATACCAGAAGATGACCGCGACAACAAGTGCAAGGATGGTATCGAGCACTTCGTGCTTCCACCCGTGCTTATTGGATCCTTCCTTGATCTCCAGGCCTACGAAAATGAAGATTTCAATCGCAAGGGCAGCGCCTAGAATGGATGATAGTATTTCAAGCCCTGCATTCCTGAAGGGTGCAAGGGTCACAAGAAAGAGCGCCAGCGTTCCAAACAGCACTGCTATCTGGATCTGGAGCTTTGTAAGCTTCATTTTTTCACGATGTCTGAGAACTGCTTCTTGAATTCCTCTGTGTCCTTGGTCAGTTCATCTACTGCGTCCAGGACGAGCTTAACCGGATCTCCCTTGGTAACCCTGACAAAAAGCTTCGGGTGCGCAAGAAGGGGATGCTCAAGCTTGTATGAAGCGAAATCAACTGACTTTTCCTTGTTCAGCTTCACGGCAAGCATCTGCGCAAGCGACTGGTCTGCGCCGACGAGTTCCAATTCAAGAGTATCTTTTTCGTTTTTTATAATTTTGACTTCCATTCAAACCACCTTTCGGGAGTATACCTTTCCAAGCCCCTGCCCCAGAAGGGAGATGTCAGTGCCTGTTTTAGTCATCTTTGAGATCCTTGCCCGGAGGATATCCCCGATCTTGATCTCGTTCCTAAGATCATCAACATAGCCTTTCCGGATGGAATTTACCGGAAGCACCCCGGTCAATTCGAACGATCTTTCATTGCCTTCCGTCTCTGCAACGGATACGCACGAGCAGATCGCCTTCATGTTGGATGTCCGCAGTACGAGGGCATAGACTTCCATTCCCACAAAGGGCTTCGTGATCTTCTTGCCATTACTCACTACCGCGACGGTCCCGTCTGTTATTTCCTCGTTCCCGAATACAGAGGAGAATATCTCGTCTCCCTGTTGATGTGTATTTTCTCCAGAAACAGCCTCTTCCGTACTAAAAAGATGCTGACCTGGTAGAACTAGCTTCTTTTCCATTAATCGTTTTAATAAAAAGAACAATTTTAAATAAGTGCCTAATCTTTCTTTACCATGAGCCGCCCTATACTTGTCCTTTGCATCGATCGCGACAATGATCTTTTCGAAAAGGCCAAAGTCAGCGGACCGCTGATCGGGCGTGAAAAAAACATCGAGGGCGCGGTGGCTCTGTCGCTTGCGGATCCAGAGGATCCGGATTCCAATGCAATATACTATGCGGTGAAAGTCTATGACCAGCTCCGGAAGGAGGGCGAGATCGTCGAGGTGGTGACTCTCACCGGTGACAAGCGGCTCGGATACAAGGCTGACAAAGAAGTGAGTGCACAGCTCGACCGCATCTGCACCGAGCTGAACCCCGGATCCTGCATCCTTATCACGGACGGTGTTGCAGATGACGAAGTCATCCCGATAATCAAATCAAGGATCAAGATCGATTCCACCAAGATCGTTTTCATCAAGCAGGCAAAGGAGCTTGAAAAGACATATGTCGTGCTGCTGGAAAAGCTTCGCGACCCATATTTTGCAAAGACCGTCCTTGGTATACCGGGAATACTCATCATTCTGCTCTCGCTTTCAAGCTATCTCGGATACGGACTGGAGCCTGTAGGCATCATCATAGGCATCTACCTCCTGATGAGGATATCATCGATAGACGAGATGATCCTTGATGTCTTCAGGGACTTCAGGTTCTCCTTCGAAAGGACGAGCTGGATAAGCTATATCGGCGCGTTCGCGATTTTCACGATCGGGATTTTCGTCGGTATCCAGACATTCCAGAAGGGCCTTGACCTGGCTCTGAGCAACGAGAAGCTCGTTGCCCTTGTCGTAGGCAATACGTCCTGGATCGCATTCATAGGGCTCCTGCTCATCATGATCGGAAAGAGCATTGATGCTGTCATGGAGAAAAAGAAATTCAGGATAACCAAATACATTCTATACACGGCTGCTGCCGGACTCTCCACGTTCGTGATATTCGTAGGAAGCTCCTGGATAGTGAATATCTACGAGCCTTACGTGGATTTCGGAAGGTTCCTGTTTTCCATTGCAGCTTCATTGATCGCAGGATACTTTGTTACTTCCTTCGTAAGCTGGTACAGGAAGGAGATACTCACAGACATGAAGATTGAGGGTAAGGAAGCAATCAGCGAGCAGGGATCTTATCTTGGAAAGATCGTCGGCATGGATGCAAAACGCGGAAGGATAGTGCTGCAGAATCTTTTCGACAAGAGATACACAATGCCGCTTTCATCGATCATTTCAGTTGACGACAACGTAGTGCTAAGATCCTGACATCTTCTTGATCAGCTTCTTCTTTTCCGGGCAGTCCATAAGGGCATGCGTCAGCACTTCCGTAAGGCTCGTGACAGGAATTATCTGGACTCCCTTCCTCTTCTTTATCACCACATCCTGCTCGTTTGCATATGGGATGAGTACTATTTTTATCCCGCTGTCTATTGCAGCCTCTATCTTGCCGGTGACTCCTCCGACAGGAAGAACCTTGCCCCGTACATCAAGCGAACCGGTCATTGCAACGCCCTGCCTTACAGGGATGTTTGCAAGCGCAGATATCACCGCCACTGCAATTGAGATCGAGGCGCTGTCTCCTTCTACCCCTTCATAGGTCTGAAGGAACTGGATATGGAGGTCGGTCTTGGAAATCGAATTCCCTATGTACTTCTTGAAGATCGCCGAAACGTTGTCGACTGCTTCCTTTGCAATGGTCCCGAGCTTTCCTGTTGCAATCACCCTGCCCTCGCTCTTGGATGCTGAGGGTGTCGCTTCTGCGACGATCGGAAGCACAAGGCCTGCCATCGAATGCCCCAGCACCGCAAGGCCGTTTACCCTGCCGATTGCCGAACCTTCTGAAATTATGGTCTGGTATTCTTTCTTGCGCTCGATCATCTTGGACCCGAGCTGTGATTCAATGGATTTGAATATTTTCTTTGCTTCCCTCACTTCGGTTATCGTAACCAGTTTAAGCCCCTTCTCATTGGCGATGTCCCCGGCAGCCCTGATAAGCCCACCCAGTTCACGGAGGTTCAGGGAAAACTTCTTCCTGCGGCCGGACATCTTGCGGGCCTCTTCAATGATCTCCATTACAGCCTCGTAATCGAAATGGGAAATCTTCTTGTCCTTTGTTATCTCCTGCGCGACGAACCGGACGAGCTTTTCCTCGTTTTCGGGCGTGTCGTCTATTGAATCTTCCACGTAAATCTCATAGCCGCCGCCCCGGATCCTTGACCTCAATGCCGGATGTATCTGGTTCAGGTCAGGAAGATTCCCGGCAGCAACGAGAACGAAGTCGGTCGGCACCGGCTGCGTCTTGACCAGGGCACCTGAACTCATCTCGCTTTGCCCTGTGATCGAATATTTCTTCTCCTGCATCGCAGTGAGGATCTCCTGCTGCCAGTTCAGCTTCAGCGAAGCAATCTCATCGATGAAAAGCACTCCCTTGTTAGCTTCATGTATTGCTCCCGGCTCCACACGAAGATGCGGAGGCGTTCCGAGTCCGCCGCTCTGGAGGGGATCGTGCTTTATGTCGCCAAGGAGGGATCCTGCCCTTGTTCCGGTTGCATCGATAAAGGGTGCCGTGTATTTTTCTGAATTGTCTACTATTAGTTTCGGTGAGGATGACTCAGTCGGTGCAAGCCTTCTTCCTAGCCCTGCAGTCGCATTTGAAAGCACGTAGAGCAGGCCAAGGCCGAGTACTGTCACTATCACGAACCATTTGATATTGTCGTCGAATTCCCCGAAGAATGCGAATGCAAGAAGAGCAAGGCCGATGATTGCTATTATGAAAATCGGATTGGTGCCCTTCCCGTCTGGAGCCTGCGATTTGTAGTTTACGATCCTCCTTCCGAGGCCGATCCTCAGCTTCTTGTTTCCTGCCTTGAGCGCTCCGAGCTCCTTTGGGGAGAAGAATTTGACCATCCTGTTCCGGACTATCTCCTGGTAGCTCGGGTATGTCTTCACAATGCGTACAAGGGGCTGGTTCTCATTGTTCTTGTTTGGGTAGACCAGAACATCCTCCAGCTGCTCGCTTTTCATCAGTTCAGCCATTGCCTGGGCCATCATGGATTTTCCTGTTCCAGGCGGGCCTATAAGGAGGACGTTCCTCCTTTGTGATGCGGCCTTTTTTATGATGTTAACTGCCTTGTCCTGGCCTATTATCTGGTCGATCAATTTGTCTGGCACAGTAACTTCAGCAGTGCTGGAAAATTTCTTCATGTAAATCAATACCCCGTAACACAATTATAAATACTATGCAATTACCCGGAGGTTTGAGAATGCGATTCTCGGGGTAACGAGCCAGCCGTAGACGCGCTGCTTCTTCTCGATTGCCTCGATATTCCTGAACATGTCGAAGATGTTGCCAACGATCATGAATCCCTTTAGCGGCGTCCTTGTCCCGCGGTCGACCAGGAATGCCGTGCTTACTTCGAGCCCAATGTCCCCGGTGGTGAGGTTTGCAGTGTGCGAGCCGTGGGCAAAATGCAGCTCAATGTGCTTTCCAAGTTCAGAAAGATCCCTGCAGTCGCCGGGACTAATCACGATGTTTGATGAGCCGATTGCCGGGCGGTCGTCATATGCGCTCCGGATGCACGTTCCGTCAGCATCTATCCCCTCGAGTGCCGCAACCTCACGGTTGTAGAGGAATGACTTCACTTCCCCCTTTTCCACGAGGACCCTCCTTTTTGCGGGTGTTCCCTCGTCATCGAAAGGATGTCCTTCTGTACCTTTTGACAGGCCGTCTTCGGCGATGCTCAGCTTGTCGCTGAACTTGAAGGCCTTGGTGAGTTTCGTTATCCCCCTCCTTTTCCAGTCTCCGGAGAACGAGGGGATAATGGTTTCAAGGATGTTGTCAAGAGCCTCGATCTCCATCACAATCGTGTATTTGCCGTCTTCGGGCTTCCTGGCATCCTGCATCTGCCGGGCCATCTCTGCCGCCTTGAGGCCTGATTCTGCGACAGATTCAGGAAGGAAATTCGAGGAGATATAATTGATTCCGAGGCCGTCCCCGTGCATGCACTCGCAGTAGATGGAGAAGTCGGTCCTTGGATACCCTGCGTCAAAGCCTTCCTCGTTTTGAAGATGGTAGGTGGATTTCTCGACTCCAACGGTTATCCTGGCCTTGCCGCCGAACGTCTCGGCGGAATCCCTTGCCTCGATTACGAGCTCCTTGAGGTATTCCACGTTGTCCGGGTCAATTGTCTTGTCCAGTATGTTGGGCATCCTGAATGCCGATTTCGGCGCGAAACTGAAATCCGATCTGGGTGAAACCCGGGAAACCTTTTTTGCATTCTCGATAGCATTTGCGATCTGATCCTCTTTCTGGCAATAGGAAAATCCGATCCGCCCATCCTCGATAACCCTTATGCCATAGCCGGAATCAACATTCACTTCCCGGATTTTGAGTTCCCCGCCGCTGTAGGTAAGGCTCGCGTTCTCGCTTTCTTCATAAAAGGTCTCTGGCATATATTTTAATTAGAGGATGGGAGATTTTTAATATGAGACTTTTCGCGGCAATAAGGCTTCCAAAAGAGATAAGATCCTCACTTCGAAATTATGCAGAAACGCTGAAGCAGGACGGACTCTATCTCGTTAACGAGGAAAACATCCACATCACGCTGAAATTTTACGGGGAAGGCGATCCGGAAGAGATAGCAAAGGAACTTGAGAAAATAGAATTCGAGGGATTCGAGATGACGGTCAGGGGGATAGGTGTCTTTCCGAACAAAAAGTACGTAAGAGTGGTATGGGCAGGAGCATACGGTGCCGAGGAGCTTGCAGGAAAAATTGGGAATGATGAGTATGTGGGTCATGCCACTTTGGCCAGGGCAAAGAAGAAGGTGGAGATCGAAACAAGCGATAGGGAATTCGGAAGGTTCATGGTCGAGAAGTTCGAACTTGTCGAAAGCAGGCTGGGCCCCCACGGGCCTAAGTACGTAACGGTGAGGGAATTTGGGGATTGAATTCGCACTTGGAGCGCTTTTCTTCTACGGGATAACGCTTGCTGTTGCCAAGAAGTCGATAGAAAAGATCGGGCGTGTGCGTGCGATCGCTTACAACTACGTGGCACTCTCCCTGGGGGCAATAATTATCGGAATCGCGCTCGGAATAGATTTCAGCTTCCCGGTTGATCTCATCCCTTCATTCGCGCTTGAGGTTGTCATGGGCGCAGTGGGGGTTATAGCAGCCTACAAGGCACTCGAAGCCGGCAAGGCTTCAGTAGTATCTCCCATAACAAAAACATATGCAATACTTACACTTTTCACTTCTGTCATAATACTAAGCGAACCGGTGACAGTGATGCAGATGGCTGGCGCGATGATAGTGATAGTATCCTCCATAATAATCGCGATCGATTTCAGGAACATCCGGATCGAGGAGGGGATGAAATACATGGTGATATCGATCCTTGCACGCACATATTATTTCACGTTCATCAAGGATTTTGTAAATGTTCTCGGGCCGATAAAGGCGATCATATTCCTTGAGAGCGGGATCATGGCATTCATAATAATATACTATATGTTAAAGGGGCGCGACCTGAGCATTCCGGATCTTGACAATGGCAGATATTCTTACATAAGCGGGGCGGCAGTCGCCATAGGCTCATTGTTCTACGGGCTGTCAGTAAAAGAGATAGGCGCAGGCCTCACTGTCGCGATAAGTTCCGGAGGACCTATTGTGAACTGCATAATATCGTATTTGTTGTTAAAAGAAAAATTAGAATTGCAGCGCTATGCTGCAATCGTACTTATCGTACTCGGACTTCTAATAATTAACAGCGCTTAGGATGGTATCGAAGGCTGAATACGGATATGCTCCCGGGATCATGACTGTGTAGTCGTTTGCATCCTGGAACAGTACTATTCCCTCTCCGTACTGCGAATTCAGCGATGACACTGCCGCCTTGATGGTTTCCTCGCTCACCTTGTCCTTTGGTATTATGACAAAGTTGCTTGGTGTTCCCCTCACGCCGACGTTCTGTCCGTCCTGGAAGTCCTGTGCAATATCTGCTGCGTAATCCTCGTTCTCGTAACATTCAGTGAATGTCGCGTTGTCGAGGCCGAAATCAACAGCGTATTGCTGGAAGGTTGCAAGTCCTCCTGAAAGGGATTCCTGGTTTTCAAAGAGCTTGTCGTGCATTTCCCAGAACTTGTCCTGCTCCCCTGCACACCTTGCCGCATTTGCTGCCGGTAGTGCAGATGGGTGGAAGCTCAGCGGGAAGTCCCTGAAGTAGTATGCCACTTTCCCCGTATCAACATAGTTTGACTTGATTGACGGGATCGTCTGAGCGAAATGTCTTCCGCAGAACGGGCATTCGAAATCAGAGAACTCGACGAACCTGACCTCTGCTGTTTCCTCGCCCAATGCCGGATTTGATCCAAGACCTACGGTTCCTGTGGGGATCGCTGTCTCGGTCGGCTGAGTCGGTTGTGTGGGTTGGGTCGGTTGTGTTGGCTGCGTCGGCTGGGTTGGCTGAGTATTCTCAGGAACTTCCGCTTTGACGATTCCAAAACCCTGCGTAAACACAGATGCTACAAGCAGTACTGCCATTACGGCAATTATGCCTCCATAAAACATATCTTTACTAACGGTTACATTATCTGCCAAATTTTTCACCTCAAAAAGAGCCCAGTCTCAATTGGTCGATCTTAATTTTTAAATGTTTTGAATTTTTCCTGCAAAGCGCTTTATAAGTTCCATTGCAATTTGAGCCTATGACCTCACTTGACAAGGCGATAATCGCAAGCTATGAGAAAGGAGGAAAGAGATTCGAGCTTTACGTTGATCCCGACAATGCATATGCATACCTGGACAGGAGCAAGAAGGACCTGAAGAACATACTCGTATCGGATGAGGTGTACGAGGATGCAAAAAAGGGCGAGCGGGCAAAATCCAGCGATTTAAATGCAGTCTTTGGAACTGATGACATAATGGAGATACTCAGGTTCATGCTGGAAAAGGGCGAGGTCCAGTTAACAACAGAGCAGAGAAGGAAAAAGGTCGAGGAAAAGAGGAAGAAGATCGTCGCCATCCTGCTAAGGGAGGCAATAGACCCCAGGACCAAGGCACCGCACACGCAGATCAGGATAGAGAATGCCATGGAGCAGGCGAAATTCCATGTAGACCCGTTCAAGGACCCGAGGGAGCAGATCGATGAGGTGGTAAAGGCCATGCGGACCATTCTCCCGATGAAATTCGAAAAGAGGAAGGTCGCGATAAAGGTCCCTGCAGCATATTCCCACAAATGCTACGGCACTGTGAAATCCATGGGCATCAAGCAGGAACAGTGGACGCGGGAAGGCGACCTGATAGTAGTCGTTGAGATCTATGCCGGTATGGTGGGAGAGATATACGACAAGCTGAACAAGATGACAAACGGGGAAGTCGAAACCAAGGAATTGGAATAAAAAGTTTTCCTTTCCATATAAGTTTGACGAGAAGGAAGAACCGAAAGATAGAATAATCTTCTTTTGAGAGTGAAAAAATGGATAAAAGAATTGTAGTTCCTGGAGAGCGTATAGCAGAGGGAAAAATCAAGGCTCCATATACATATTACACGGATAACGGCACGTATGCGACCGTCATCGGAACACTTGACAGTGATGCAAGGTTCGTTCCGCTTGAGAGCGCGTACAAGCCGTTTGTCGGAGATACTGTAATTGGAATGGTCCTTGATGTAAGGCATGCAGGTTATGAAGTGGATTTGAATCTGCCGGAAGGCGGATTTATACCTTCAAGGGATACCAGAATAACGCTGCAGCTTGGCGATTTCGTTTACTGCAAGGTAAAATCAGTAAACGAGGTCGGTGATGTTGACCTTGGGGAAGTCAGAAGGCTTCCAAAGGGAAAGATAATCGAATTCCCGCCATCTAAGGTCCCGAGGCTCATAGGAAGGAAGAGCAGCATGCTCGAGCTCCTAAAAAGCCACGCGGGCGGAGAGATAATGGTAGGGAATAACGGGTATGTCTGGATTTCGGACAAATCAAACATACCGCTTTTGCTCAAGGCAATAGAAACAATAAGACAGAACGCGCATAAGTCCGGTCTTACGGACAGGGTCGCGAGTCTACTCGAAGGTGAATAAATGGGTGGCGGATCTAACATTGAATTAATTAAGGATGGAAAAAGGATTGACGGCAGGAAGCCTGACGAAATGAGGGAACTCAGGATAGAAGCAGGAGTAATTCCTGAAGCAGACGGATCTTCTTACATTGAATGGGGAGGAAACAAGATAATCTGCGGTGTCTACGGACCAAGGGAATGCATACCGAGGCACGGTGCGAACCCTTACAAGGCAACGATAAAATGCAGGTACATGATGTCCCCTTTCTCATCTATTGACGAGCACGGAAGGAGCGGCCCCTCAAGAAGGAGCAACGAGCTATCGAAGGTCATAAGAGAAGCATTTGAAAACGTGATAATCGCGGAAAAATTCCCGAATACGCAGATCGACATCTTCATCGATGTCCTGCAGGCTGAGGGAGGTACAAGAACCGCATCAGTCACAGCTGCAACCGTAGCGCTTGTGAATGCCGGAATCCCCATGAGGGACATGGTGAGCGCAGTTGCTGCAGGAAAGGCGGGAGATGTCCTTCTTACGGACCTCGGAAAGGAGGAAGACAACTTCGGCCAGTCGGATATGCCGATCGCTATGTCGCACAACGACAAGAAGCTCCTTCTCGTGCAGATGGACGGGCTCCTGACAAGGGACGAGATCGCGCAGATGATCGGGATGGTCGAGAAAGGATGCGACCAGCTTAACGAGAAGCAGGTTGAGGCACTCAAGAAGCTCTATGAAAAGGGCGAGGACGACAAATTCAGGTGGTAATTATGGATACGAAAGATACAATCATGTCTCATATAAGGCGGGACGTAATGAACGAGACCCTTGAGAAGGGGATCAGGTTCGACGGAAGAAAATTCGACGAGTTCAGGCCTATTGAGATCCAGAAGGGAGTAATCAAGACGGCAGAAGGTTCTGCAATAGCAAAAGTCGGGAATACGATGGTGCTGGCAGCAGTCAAGTTCGACGTCGTGACTCCGTTCGCCGACAGGCCGACCGAAGGTGTGATGATGATGAATGCGGAATTGCTTCCGACGGCATCACCCTCATTCGAGACAGGGCCACCGGACGAGAACTCGATCGAGCTTGCCCGTGTAGTCGACCGTGGAATAAGGAGCGCGGAAATCGTGGATGTCAACGAATTCTTCATTGCGGAAGGCAAGGTGCTGGGACTATTCCAGGACCTGTACGTCCTGAACCATTCCGGAAACCTGACGGATGCTGCAACTATTGCGGCATCAGCTGCACTTGTAAACACAAGGATCCCGAAGATCGAGGATGGCAAGCTTATCCGCGGAGAATACGCAAAGGACCTCAACCCGAAGGACATACCCGTCGGAACGACTTTCGAGAAGATCAACGGGAACTGGCTGCTCGACCCGAGCAGGGACGAGGAGAGGGTAACCGAAACGTCAATCACGATAACGACAACCGAGAAGCACGTATGCGCAATGCAGAAAAGGGTAGGATCACTATCAAAGGATGAGCTTCTCTCTAACATAGACATAGCTTTTAAAACAGGTAATGACATAAGGAAATTAATTAAGGGGTAGAGGTAAATGCGTACAGCAAAATTCGGAGCATCTAACAGAAAGCTTGTCGACAAGGCAACAAGATCGAAGAAATCCAGATACGAATGCCCAACCTGCAGAAAGAAGATGCTCTCAAGGAAGAGCAATTCAATATGGAACTGCAAGTCATGCAAATCAGAATTCGCAGGGGCAGCATACACTTTCACGAGCGAAGCCGGAGACATAGCGCGAAGGCTAATTTCTGAATATTCCTAGGTGAAATCATGGGTGAATACAAGGATCTTAAGACCGGAATGACTGTCAATGTGACAGGAAGCAAGTTCACTTTTCCAAACAGCGGTGCAAAAATCCTCCTGAAGGCAAGGCCTCCCATTGCAAAAGAGGTCGCGACAGATTGATGTTTACCACAAGCAGGTACGCATCGATTGAAACCAGGAAGAAAGCATCAGGCCACGGATATTACGTGGCAAGGGGAAAGAAGACGATAGCTGATCTTGCGGCTATTGCAAGGAAAAAAGGGTACGCCAGGATTGCGATCGTAGGCGAGAATAAAACTTCAACGATCGCTGTTGATGAAATGGGTGATTGGCATTATCTGTGAGATGACTTTTTCTTTTGAAAATAACAGGGAAGTCGAGGCTGCCGCGATCGCGGTATCTCACGAGGGGAATGTCGGCCGCGCCAGTTCAGAGGTATCCAAGAAGGGGAATGATCTCATAATCAGCATAAAAGCTGATGATGTCGTCGCGCTTAGGGCGACTGCAAACGCTTATTTGAGAGCACTCCAGGTAATTGAGGAGGTTAAAAAATGAAAGAAGACTTGAACAGGGAAATAATCGAATATGAGAATTTGGAAAAGCAGCTCGAGGTCCTGCTTATTCAAAAGCACCAGTTGCAGATCCAGATCAATGAGATCAACCATGCACTTGAACAGCTGAAGAAATCTTCAGGGGAAGTGTACAGGTCGGTAGGATCCATCATACTGCACACAACCAAGGAGGAGGCACAGACAGACCTCAAGGAAAGGCTTGAACTCCTTGAAGTGAAGGTCAACACACTCTCGAAGCAGGAGGAGAAGCTGCGAAAGACAGTTCTCGACGTGCAGAACAAGATCAAAGAGAGAATGAAAAATGAGTAATTTCGATGATTTCTTATCGAAATATCATGACAAGAAACTTGCGATCGTTACACATAACAAGGCAGATGTCGATGCGATATCATCGGCATATGCCATAAGCAGGGCCCTGCCGAACAGCACAATCTGCACCAGGGAAGAGATGAGGCAGGGGGCAAGGATGCTGGCAGAAGACCTCGGAATCGAGGTAACTAATCTTGAAGAACTAGAGAAGGATGAATACGAAGGTATCGTAGTAGTCGATACGAGCGCTTATACCCTTGTCCCGGAGGCAAGGGACTGGAAGATATTGCTCATAGTAGACCATCACAGGGCCGATGGAAAAGACATGGACGGGGAATTCGAACTCATTGACAGGGAATCGCCCTCATGCGCCGAGATCTGCGCCAACATGATCAAGGACATCGATCCTAAAATGGCCTTCGGGCTGTGCGTTGGGATAATTGCCGATGCAGCAAGGTTCAAGACCGCAAGGCCGGGGACATTCGAAACCCTGAGCAGGCTGATGAGGATATCCGGAAGGGAATATTCCGAGATGCTGAAGCTTGCAGAACCGGATCCCACGATCGAGGCAAAATACGCCATGCTCAATTGCCTGAAGAAGATGGAATTCATATTCACTAACGGCTACATGGTCGCAACGAGCGAGTCGGTATCCAACGAGTCCGATGCTGCATCATTGCTTGCAGAGGCCGCAGACGTGGCCTTCGTTGCAAAATGGAAGGAACGGGAGCAGGAAACGAGGATCTCGGCAAGGGCAAGGCATACCGTCAAGGTCCCGCTGAACGAGGTAATGGGCGAGGTGGGGAAAATCCACGACGGTGCCGGAGGGGGCCACCCCAAGGCGGCAGGAGCATCGCTCAAATGCCACACGGAGGAAGCCCTTAAAACATGTGTAGAGATATTTAACCGTAAAAGCTTGGAGTAATACCTCAGGTGGATTCCAAAAACCACCTGAAGAAAACCTCAGGTTGGATACAAAACCAACGTGAGAATAACAGGAGTAGGTTTTGACATGAAGAATATACTGGTCGGCGGACAATTTGGAGACGAGGGAAAAGGAAAGATAGTTTCGCATCTTGCTTTGAATGACAATCCGGAGATTATTGCACGGGGCGGCGTAGGGCCGAATGCCGGGCATGAGGTCCATTACCAGGGGAAGGTCTATCCCATGCGGATGCTTTCCTGCGGGTTCGTAAACAAGGATGCCAGGCTACTGATCGGTGCAGGAGTATTCGTAAATCCGGAAGTGTTTCTAAAGGAAGTGGAAACGCTTGACTGCAAGGAAAGATCTGGAGTGGATTTCAGGGCAGGCGTGATTACGAAGGAGCATATCGAGCAGGACAGCAATTCTGCGAATTCTGCAAAGATCGGGACAACGAAAACAGGTTGCGGGCCGGCAGTAGGAGAAAGAGTTAGAAGGACTGCAAAACTGGCAGCGGAATTCGATGAACTGAAGCCATATCTTACCGATGTCGTGAAGGAAGTCAACAGCGCAAAGAACGTTCTTGTCGAAGGCTCCCAGGGATTCATGCTGTCGGTGCTATACGGGACATATCCATTCGTAACTTCAAAGGATGTCTCGGCATCCACGATCGCTGCGGACGTGGGGTTGGGACCAACCAGGATAGACGACGTGATCATGGTAATAAAATCATATACGACCAGGGTGGGCGCCGGGCCTTTCAAGAACGAGATGGACACCGAATCCGCGAAGGATAAGAACATGCAGGAATACGGAACCGTCACCGGGCGTGCCAGAAGATCATCACCGGACCTGCACTTCGACGACCTGAAGCTGGCAGCGCAGGTGAACGGAGCAACACAGATCGCCATCACGAAGATAGATGTAAGGTTCCCCGGAAACAAGGGTGTGAAAAAATACGAAGACCTTACTGCCGAGGCAAAGGCATTCATTGAGAATGTCGAAAAGGAGCTGGATGTCCCTGTAACTCTTATCGGTACCGGGCCGGACGCCCTTGAAATAATCGACCGAAGGGATATGTAAATGCAGATAAAAAGGATGGAGAGAAGCGACTGCTCTCCGACATCGCAGCTGATCGAAAGGACGATCCGGACAGTGAATGCCAGGTTCTACCCGCCTGTAATAGTTGAAAGCGCTGTGAAGCACTATTCGAGGCTCGAGCAGAAGAACGAGTCTGCAAGGTTCATAATCAAAGAAAATAACGAGATCATTGCCACAATCGGACTGATTGGCAATGTGGTCTGCGGACTTTTCGTTGACCCGAAACACCAGAAGAAAGGGATCGGGAAAATGCTCATGGAGAAGGTGGAGCAGCTGGCAAGGGAGAGAGGAGAAAAAGAACTAGTGCTTTTTTCATCAGTTAATGCCGTCGAGTTCTATCTGAACCTGGGATATAAAACTGAATGCGATGTCACTGACGACATCCTTGGAAAGACAATAAAGATGAGGAAATCACTGCAGTGATTTCAGGGCCTTTGCATTGTCGTCTGAACCCAAAAGAACGAGCGAGTAGCTGTCATTCATGGTTACCGAGAATGCATATGTCAGGTTGATGCCGTTCTGGGCAATTTTTGTAGCCGCTTCTGCCATCGTTCCGGGCCTGTTGTCGAGCTTGATCAGTATGACCTCTTTTTCCATGTAGTCCATACCAATCTGCTTGAGATGTTCTCTAACTGCAGGTAGGTCCTCCGGTTCTACAACTAGATGAGTATTTATGTTACGGTCTTCGGGAGGAAGAAGAAGGGTATTTATTCCGTCCTGATTCAATATGTGCGATACTCTTGATACTTCTTTGAAGTTCGGTTTTTCAAGGAAAATTTCCACTACGAGTCTGTTTTTCATGTCCACACCTCATATCTTAATAAATGTAAAGAATATATAAATGTTGTCTTAAACGTTGACCAAAAGTTTGCTCATTCATCCCCCAGATGAAGAGTTTTTTCGGTCTTCGTGGATAAAACTGAATATCTCCTCTATTGGCAGCCTGAAAACATGAGAAATCCTGAATGCCAGGGGGAGGGACGGGTCGTATCTGCCGGCCTCTATGGCAATAATCGTCTGCCTTGATACACCCAGTTTTGAAGCAAGGTCCTCCTGCGTCATCCCTTTTTTCTGCCGGAGTTCCCTCAGAATATTGTCCATTTCATCCCCTGTGTTCCAGATAGAAGAGCGTTGATCCCTTAACAAGGGACATTGCAAGGAGGGTAACAACTGCAGGCATTATTACAGCCGGATCAGGCGCCCTGTTCTCAAATATGGGCCCGACTGACTGGTAGACGATTATCGCAGCTAGTATGAATACCCCTGCATAAGCGGCATTGGTCTCTGCAATGAGCTGGTGCTTATTCTCCCGCTCATCCAGGCCGGTATATATCTTCGTCATAATGTGCAGGGTGTCCACCAGGAGGATTCCGACGATGATTCCTGCTCCTGCAAGTTTGGCTCCATCGTCTATGGGAAGTTCCGATACTGCGACAACCAGTATCAAAGCTGCCAATATGTAAAGGAGTCCCTCCTTCGACCTCACGCCGAGGCCCCATCCGAATTTCCTTGTTGTAAACCATTCTGGCTTTCCAATCATTTGCATCACCATGTAAAGTTTCCTTTACGTAAAGTTTACTTTACATTATTTTTAAAAACCTTCCTGATTCCATTAAAAATTCTTATATTTGAAAAAAAATAATGAAGATTTCTCCTTCAATACTCACCGGAATCTCATTCGGACTCACATCTGCAACAATCACGACCCTGGGGCTGATGGTGGGCCTCAATTCCACCACGCATTCCCAGACGGTTGTCCTGGGGGGCATCATAACTATTGCAATAGCTGATGCGATGTCTGATTCCCTGGGAATCCACGTATCAGAGGAATCAAAAAGGGATGAGAATACCAACCTGTGGGAAGCGACCCTGGCGACATTCTTCTCAAAGTTTCTATTCGGCCTTACATTCGCAATACCGGTCCTGTTGATCGAACTCGAGACGGCAGTACTTGCAAGCATCGCCTGGGGGATAGTCATCCTGTCGATCCTGAGCTACTACATCGCGAGGTCCAACAATGATCCGCCCCTTCATGCGATCGGCGAGCATCTCCTGATTGCAATCATCGTTATATTCATCTCAAACCTGGTCGGCGAACAGATTTCATTGAATTTCGGGTAGATATGATGAAATTGATCGGAAAGGCCGGCTGGCTTCAGGCCAGGCATATGGCTAACGAATTCTGCGGACTGCCATCGAACGTACTGCTTGAAAGGATAATTGACCAGGAGGGCTTCAAAAGCCCGGTGTGGGCAAGGGAGATCCTGGTCTACCCTAAAGTGAATGGACAGTTCAGCGGGAAGGATATCGTGGATGGCAGATTCATCTTCCCGGGATCCTGCGTCCCTGAAGATGCTCTTGGCAGGAAGCGCATGGGCCTCTTCGTCGATCCTGGTGATGTCGAAGTGAAAGGGGATTCCGTGATAATCCATCCCTCGAAGATAATCGTACTGGGATCATTCATACAGGATTCGGACGACCTTGGAAGGATAGATGGGAATACGGGAATTGCTGTCAAGGAGGAGAAGGTGGCATTCAATCCAAGGTTCACAAAAACAGGTCTGCTTTACAGGATCAAAGGTGAAGGAGTGAGGCCCATTGTCAGGGGCTGCAACAAGACGGAGCTGGTTGAGGACATATTCCACAGCACGTCCTATGCAAACTGCTCCCCGGATTCAGAATTCGGCGTAATGGCATTGGAATAAAAACGCTGACGGCAGGGAACATGTTCCCTGCACATCGTTTTGAAAAAACGCTGACGGCAGGATTTGAACCTGCAATCCCGATGGGACCGGTTAACTTGCTGGTTTTTGGTCCAGCTTTTTACCAAAAAGGTGGTTCAAGACCGGCGCACTACCAGATTCCACTGCGTTCCCGAAGGAAACCCATTTATGCGACGTCAGCTTTCTTTTACTCTTGAGCGAAATATTTCTTAAACTTCTCGGTCAGGAAAAGTTTGGAAGTCCGCCCGTGCTTTTGTGCCTTCACGAAATCGGACTGGACCAGCTCTTTTACATCCTGGTAGGCCTGGGTGCCGATTTTCTTTACAAGCGTAGATTTCAATAGACCGTCATGTTTAGAAATGTATGCAAGCGTTCGGAGGGCAGGCTTGCTGATCTGGGTGTCCTGCGCAAAGCTCTTCACCCTCGATACGCACTCGTTCCTAACGCGCATCTCGTACTTGTTCCCTGCTTCGATTATCTCGATTGCGGATTTCCTATCGTTGTACTCCTTCTGGAGCTCGCTGAGGGTGTTTTTCAGGTATCCGACCGCACCTATTCCTGTGAGGGTCTTCATCTCGTCAATTGACATCGCGCGGCCTGATATAAACAGTGCCGCCTCAATCAGTCTCTTCTCTTCCTTCATGTGATCCTCCGGATACAGCCGTCAACAGCTTGTCGCTATAGTCTACATTATCTATGACTTCCTTATTATTCCTTACGGCGTCGATTATGACCGCAACTGTCTCATCAATGCTTCTTGCAGTTGTATCTACTTCAAGGACCCTTCCGTAATTCTTCTCGGATTTCTGGGTGCAGTAGTCGAGCATCTCGGCAAGGAGGTTTTCTTTTATCTTCTCATCATCGTAGCCCCTTTCCCTGTAAAGTTCGCGAAGCCTTTCCGGATCGGAGCGGAGGACAAATATGAAATCTGCAGGGATCTTTATCTCGCACGCAAGATGCCCTTCTATAAGGAAGTCGTCTGCATCGTTGAGGTACTCGAATGCCTTCTTAAGCTCCTGGACATCGACCTCGATGCCGTTAAGGAGGTTGTTGTCTTCCACGAACTCCTTGATTGAGATAAGCTCTAAGCCGAGCTTCTCTGCAATGATTTTCGACAATGTGGTCTTTCCGGTGCCTGGGGACCCTGTTAGTACTATCCGCATCAGATCAGAGTTTATCCGCTAACTCTTTAAAGTATGTTCTTGCCTGGTCAAGCGCTTCCTGGCCCTTGGGCGTGATACGGTAGTATTTCCTCCTTTCAAGGAATTCGGATGAAATGAGGCCCTCGTTCTCAAGCTTGTAGAGCACTACGTAGTTCATTATTTTGTTCGGGCGGAAATTGAATTTTTCCTCAATTTTCGAATCCAGTTCATATGCGTAGATCTGCTTCTTCGAAGAAAGCGAAAGGACGTAAAGCCACAGGTTTCCTGATGTAAGAAGCCTGTTGAGCCTCTTTATCGGCTTCATGTTTGATCCTCAGAATCATTTTGAGCGAGCCTTCCTGCCCTGTCAGCAGAATCGATTATGTGGCCGTACCCTTCTCCGCCCAGGTTTACTGCGGTACTGTAGGTTCTGGTAGCAGTAGCTCTAACATCCTGTTGTGTTTCTGTTGACACTGCGAATGTAGGCCCACGCTCTGGACCTTGTGAAGGATCGTGCTGCACTCTTTGCACACCCAGATCCTGATACAGGGAGGTTCTGATCTGGTTTGCTTCATCGTTGTTTTGCGCCGCCCTTAAACGCCCTGCCTCCTCAATAAGATGCTGATAGTGCTCTGCTTCTGCTTCATTACCCTGCTCCCTGTGATACCTGTATCTCTGGGAGGCTGTTGATATGGCAGTTCCAAAATCACCAGTTGCAATGTCTTGTGCAATATTTGTCCTTGTGCTTAACTCGCGGCTTGCTTCATACTGGATTGCTCCAGTTCTTGCGCAGGCATACTGCATTGACTGGTTTGAATCCGGGTTCATGGATTGGGTTGCATTGAATAGGTCCCGGTGCTGCTCCTGAAGCTGTGAAACCTGATCAGGCGGAGGATTCTCCGGAAGGTTCCGGCTTGCTTCATTCAGAGATTGCGCCTGCTCGGCAATCTGGAAATATTGCTGGGCAGCCGCATCATTGCCATTTTGAAGATGATATCTTGCACGTTCTTCAGCAGCATGGCTGACGAAATCATAATTTCCGGTTTGGGCCCCCTGTGCAATAGTTGATACTGCCTGGGATTCATCCGCAATAGCTCCGTGGACAGCAGCATCATAACCCTGGTCACCAGGCTGCCTCATCCTGTGAAGCCTTCTTGAACCCTCGTATGCCATTTCGGTCCCGGCCATGTATTGGTCTGAGATTGTCATGTCCCTCTGCTGGTTATTGATTGTTACTGTTTCTGTTGTTGTCGGCACCTGCGGATCCTGAACGATCTGCTCGCTTGCTTTCGCATGGAGATAGAGGTTCTGTGTTTCTACAGCACGGTTCTGGCTTTCGGCGGCGGCTGCGTATTGTCCACTCTGGGCGGACTGTCCTATTGCCTGGATATCCTGCTGGACACCACCGTAGATCCTGTACTGGTCGATCTTGGCTTGCATTTCCGGATTGAACCTGTAATCAGTGGTAGGCTGGTGGGAAACTACATCGGCAACACGGTCGTCGCTCATCATCATACCAGTCTGTGCTACCTGGCCGACGTGCGAGACATCAGCCTGTGCAAGCCTCTGGACTGTTTCCTGGTTGAATCCCTGGTTTTCGAATTGCTGGATCAATGAACTGCCTGCACCATTGACTGCCTGGGTAACATTACCAATATTGGTTTCTGATACTATCCTTTCTGCATCTATTCGTGCTGTTTCAGGATGAACACCCTGCTGGGTCAGGCCCCGTGCCACCCCTTCGACTAGGTTTGCCCGCACCTGGTCCTCATTCATGCCGGCTAGTTCCGATGCGCTTGAACTCTGAACGAACTCCTGGGTCGCTGCTGCCACCCTCACACCGTTGGGATCATGTTGATTGAAACCGGATGCTTTCTTGATATTATCCGTAAATTCTCTTCCGCCTACGTCTGCATTCCTGTAAGCTTCAGCAACCCTCATGGTCGCGACTTCTGTCTGGGACCTGTCTCCGAATTTGGACTGCTCGCCCTTTCTTGCGCTCATGTCTCCCATGGAATCCATTGTATGAGGATCAGTTGCCAGGAGTGTAGCCATGTCGTCTGTCGCCATGTTCTGTCTCTGGTTGCGGACGACTTGCCTTGAATCCGGATCTTTTTCTATCTGACTGCTGATGTCCTCGCCTGCATGCATCTGGGCAATGGATGCATCCATTCCTGCAGCTGCCGCAAGCGCTCCGAATGACTCGCTGTTCTGCCTGTGGGTATTCTGGAATTCTGATGCATCTGCTCCCACGTTGAAACCGTATCCCGGCGTTCTTGATGCTCCTGCAAGGTCGTCATAAAGAACAGGGTCATTGTTCCTGTCAATAGTGAATGATTGGGCAGTTCCCGGATTGAATGTAACTTCTCCTTTTCTCATCTCGACTGTGACTGCTTGTCCTGCCTGGGCACCAGGGACCTGCCTTGCCATATCCTCGGTCAAAGTCATCTCGTAAGTCATTGCAACTACAGTTCCCTGCTTGTTGATCGTGACTGTCCTTTCGGTCGTTTCTCCCTCTGCTGTCGGGATAAGAACATTGTATACGGTATTCCCTTCCACATCTGCCCTGGCATTTCTAACTACCATCTGGGTATCTCCAACCTGGACAATCAGGCCGCCTTCGTCGGACATATCCCTTATTGCATGAAGATCCTCTCCTACTCTCTTCTCGTAGTTGGTAATGCCCATTCTTTCAAGGGCCCCCTGCCTGTTGTGGAGGAACATGAACCCGTCTACAACCCTTCCGATTGTCGTCTGGGTTGCAATTATCATAGTCATTCTTCCCATGGTACCAAAGAGGTTGCCCCAGAATCCTGAATTAGACTGTACGGTTTCCTCCGCACGGACACCTCCTCCGCCAGGAAGGAATGCCATGCCTGATCCGGTCATTATTCCGGTCATGGATCCGCGGCGCTGCTGGTCATCTTCAACTGAGATGATGCTTGAACGTGCTTCCATGTGTCTTGAAAATGCTTTCCTCTCAGCTCCGCGCCTTGCCTGTGCTATTCCATCTGCTGATGCGCCTTTGGCTTTCGCCTCTGCAGCAGCACGGTTTCCTGCAGTATTTGCGGCACGTCTAGCTCCTCTTCTTGCAGAGATTCCTCTTCTGACACCTACTTCGCTGCTGATCAGGTTGGCACCGAAGTACCTGTTCCTTGCAGCACGCTTTTCCATATCAGCCAGGTTTCCGGCCTTTGCAGCCTTTGCTGCCTGTCCGATTGAGATAGCAGCAGATGCAAGCGCCATTGCTGAAGCCGAGAAGCTCCTTCCCCTTGCCTGGTATCTTATGTGACGCCCCATCCTCGCTCCGCCGATATTGAATCCGGCAAACGGGTTCCTGCCTGTCATGTACATCGATCCTGCAAGCAGGGAGAAAATAAGCAATAGCGGGAAACAGATGGATGGCGTGGCACCTAACGGTGGTGGCGGAGGGCAGTAGTATTCCTGCGATATTGCAGGCATGAATCTCTTGTCATTGAGCGGGGACCGGACTTCTGCTCCTGGTGCCAGATCAAGTTCGTTTGCAGTCGTTGCATCTGTTTCCATCCCGGAATATTCCATGCATGCCTCGAATCCGCATGCAGGAGAATCAGGATTGCAAAAAGGGCAATAGAGGACCTTGAAATTGACGCAGCCGTCTGCATAGTTTCCGAAGTTGAATTCCGCCCTCCCCTCGTCATCGGTATATACCCTGAAAGGACCGCCGAGCTGGCCGTGCGAATCATTGTATGGTTCGACGATAAGTATGGCATTGTCTATGGGCTCCCTTATGAACTGCCCGCCGGTGTTGTTGTCGTAGGATGCATAGATCGTAAGCATCTCGTTCTCAAGGGTGGTGAACAGATTTGCCTCAGGGGCGTCCGCCAATTCGTTGCAGGACACACAGACCTGCGAAAAACCGATCCCGGATAACAGCAAGATGACGAGCAATAATCTCATGTACTGAATGCAATTATTAAATTTTTAAACTATCTGGTCCGAACAGATAAAATTTAAATACATAAAGAAGATTAGAGTGCATGCATTTCAGGCTGGCTCTATTGCTTTTTATTCTTGCAAACATATCATTTGCCGTAGAACCTGTGAACTTGACCTATGCAGTTCCGGTTGTAATAATCCTTGTAACTATATTCATCGCGGCAATGAGCATGCTGGCAACCGCCATCGCCGATCCTAGGCTCGAGGCCTGGGCGAAGACCGAGCTGCGGGAGCTTTTTGCAGGAGTGATCCTTATTGCTCTTGTTACCGCTTTTTTCCTGAGTTCGAGCGGGATAAGCGTGGCTCTGACCGGCGAAACAGATTATATCCAGGTTGCAAAGGACACCATGGACAACTGGATCAGCGAATATGACCACGCATTCATCACGATCATGAGGGCTGCGGCGAAGATCAGGATCGCTGCTACTTATTCGCCCTACATGAACATCCCCCTGTGGTATGTTTCCATAAGCTATTCCACGAATCCCCTGGGAGGAGTGGGTATCCTACTTGGTACCCTGAATGTAGCATCTTCCGCGCTCACTAATGCGATGTTCATCGCGGAGGGCATGAGGATGATGATCGTGTTCATGCAGGTGGCTGCTCCCACGGTGCTGCTTCCCCTTTCGTTCATTCTGCGGCTGATACCATTTTCCAGGAGGATAGGGAACACGATGATAGCCGTGACGCTTGCCGGAATGATATTCTTCCCTTTCGGAGTTATCCTTGCCGATAACCTGAACGGATCGATAGACATGCCCAACCCAACGATCAACCTCAATTCGCTGGATGCCAATCCCGGAGTGATGATCGCATTCGAGCCGTTGTGCGAATCGGAAGCGATCAGAGTCCTGCTTTCCCTTACTGATGTCGTATTTGCATTGCTTGTCTGCCTCCCGCTGCTTTTCACGCCGTGGACTGCAGGATTCTATCCTGCCTGCTACAACATTGTCAAAGAGATAGTTTACCCGCTTATCAATGTCATCTTCCAGCTTGCAGGAACGGCATTGATGCTTGCATGGGATATTGCATATTCGGCAGGCCTCGGACGGGACTACGCAGTAGGGGCGTTCCAGGCGCTTGAGACATTCCTCACGGCAGTGAACAACCTGGTTTTAATCGGATACATTGACTTCATACTGATAGCGATAATCACAATAGCAGGAGCAAGAAGCCTATCAACCGCTCTCGGAGGAGAGTGGTACATGGCAGGAGTACAGCGATTGATATGAGATTCGCTCTGTTCATGCTTGCAATGGCGGCCCTGTCATTTTCCTCATCGTGCCTCGACTTCGAGAACGCGACTGATATCGTCCTTTACGAACAGGGGCCCGTGATATTTGCAGTGCTCGGCCTTACTACTATAGTAATAGCAATCGCATACATGGCAGGGCAGTTCATGAGCAACCCCAACTACATAGTCTTTGCAAAGGACGAGGCTTACCACCTCGGATTCTCGGTTGTGCTTTTGGTTGCGATCGGAGGAATACTCGTTACCTCCTGCTTTGTCACCCAGTTCTTCTACGGATCGCTGTTTGAAAACATCGAAGGGATAGATGAGGGATGCTATTTCGAGGGAGCAGGTGCAAATGATGTTGCAGACTGCTATATTGACATCGCGAAGGCTGATGCAAAATCCATTTCGGAATTATATATAGAAAGATATATTGGAGAACTTATGGATTCTACTTTTGCGATATCTATACAGTTCCCGCTTGTAGATACTTATACATCTACTGCGGGAGCATACAGAAGGATCATCTCCAACCAATATGACATAATATTGAATTCTTTCCTCGTGCCGGCGCTGCTCAGCATCAACATGCAGAAGCTTGCCCTGAGTTTCATCAATGAAAACGTGGTAAGGTGGATACTTCCGTCCGCATTCTTCCTGAGGATATTCATCCCCACAAGAAGCCTCGGGAACATATTCATTGCAGTCGTCCTCGGGCTCTACGTAATTGTACCATTCATGTATGTGTTCAATTTCGCGATGTACGACGCTCTCTTTGACGACTGCGAGAATTACGAAACAGCCGTATATGACAATGTAGTTGGAGGGTGTAACTTTAATGTAGTGGGCCAATCTATTGGCAACCCTCTAGGATTCTGGGGGGTTGCAAGGCTTATCCCGCAGGCATTCTTCCTTCCGAACCTTACGATTGCACTGCTGGTCGCATTTTTAGGCGCTGCCAATAAGGCATTGAGGACGATAGGATGAGACACCTGATATTTTTATTGTTGATAATAGGAGCGATTTACGCGCAGACCACCACTTCGAACGAGTTCACGCAGTCTACTGAGGCATCTTCGCTGGAGCTTGCCCGCGACTGGAAGCTCCTGTCCATATTCGCCCTGCTTGGATCAACTATGCTGGTCGCGATCGCATACATGGTCGGGATCGGATTCGAAATGCCTGAAATTAAGGGCTGGGCCAATAATGAACTCAGCCAGATATTTGCAAACGCGATAATAATCGTTGCATTGATCGGTACGATAATATTCCTTGATGTCATAGCACAGACAATAGTACTAGGAAGCGGGGTGGATATCCCAATATGTTCAGATATAACCCAAAGTTGTCTGAAAAGTGTTGCTACTGCATATCTTGGAAATTATACCGAAAGTGCAAAATTAGGTGCGGAAAAAGTAATTGCTGACAATGTGGAAAAAGCATCGCTTGCAAACAGGAGGATCGGACTCTATTGCCTTACAATTTATTGCCTCCAGGTAGGTGTCACTACCACGATAGCAGGCCATTACATCCTTGATATGGACATGAATGCCATACTCTTCGAATATTACACAAACCTGCTTTCATCGATGCGCGCCCAGCAGTTTTTCGTCGAGCAGATATCGTTCAACATGGGACCAGTGATACTTGCCGTAGGAATCGTTGCAAGGTCGTTCTTCTTTACAAGGAAGATCGGCGGGCTGCTGATAGCGGCAGCCGTAGGCATCATGTTCTTCTTCCCATTGATGTACATTTTTGACTGGGTCACCCTTGATACTGCACTTGCAGGAGACAAGGGAATCGGTGACTCAGAATCCAGTTGCCCGATAGAATGCAGGGATAGTGCTCCTCTTGCATATGTTCAGGAAACTGGAGAGCCGTTTACAAACACGCTTGAAATCTATGCTGCATTCGATCCCGAGGATGGAGAGCTTGCATCGCGTGTAATAGGCGGCGACAGTGAATTCGAAATAGGGAGCAATGGAAGCTATGACGGAAGGACGATCGTTTCATGCAATTACGGAGATTATGCTTTGTGTCCTGTCATCTGCAGGGAGCTTCCATATCCTGGATCTGTCCCATTATGCATAAGGTATAACATATCTAGTGATGTAGGTGTTCCCATACCAGTAAATGCTCAGGAAGTATGTGCACAAATGCCTGTCGAATGCAAGATAATCAGGACCGTTCCTGTTCCTGATGCGGCAGAACAGGCGATGTGTCCCGAGTCATGCCTGATTGTACCTCCATTGAAAAACGACTGCAGATACAAGGACAATGGTGAGATAGGAAATTGCCTGCAATCAAGCTTTGACTGCAGGGTTACGAATTACGATGATATGGACTGGAGGCCATCCAAAGCCGATGCGGGACAGGAACAGGTAGCACTATGCAACTTAGCAAGAGATTGTGTGGAAAGCACAAACGCATTTGAATCATGCGTATACGTGTTTCCTGAAACAGGTTCATGCGACGATCTTTGCGAAGGCTGTCCCACATACTGCAGGATCGAGGGTGGAGACATTGACAACATGGCAGACAGCTGCAAAGATGGAGATCAGCTGATTGCCGCATGCCAGAGCTGCACCGAAAGCTGCAAGGTGAATATAGAGATCATACAGAACCTTCCCGGAGAGCAGTGCACGAGCTGCCCTGATGAAAGGAGGATAGTAAGCGCTACCCTTCCAAACAACTATACACAGGGAGATTGCAGCACAGAACCGGATGTTTGCCCGACCGACTCAGACCACAGGGTGGCGATTCCGAGGACTGCATGCGAGACCTGCCTGTTCACGCAGGAGACATATGCATTCGATCCGCCTATCAACCTCAGATGCTCGGACCTTTGCGCACCTACTGATACCGCTCCGGTCAAAGCTTCAGGAAGTTATACTGGAATAGGGGGAGAGGGACTTGTGGGAAGATCAGAGATACAGAACGTTGCCAAGCTGATAATACCTGCTTACCTGTTGCCTTTGTTCAACATTGTCGCAACATTGATATTCATTAAGGGACTGTCCGGGATACTCGGAGGGGATATTGATATCCCGGGAATGTCCAAGGTGTTCTAGATGAAGAGACTGTTATTGTTTATTCTGCTGATGCCGCTTGCCTTTGCATGGGAGGGACTTGCAGCAGCAGCCATAACAACATCAGCATTGCTTCTTGCAGTAATATACATGGTAGCCATAGGGTTCGGGATTAATGAACTGAAGATGATGGCAAAGGAGGAGTTCTTCCAGCTGATCGCAGCGGCACTGCTCGTTGTCCTGCTCGTCGGGACGAACGGTGTGCTGAACGAGATCTCGACAAGCCCCGCATTCCGCGAAGGAAGCGCACAGACACTTCAGGAGACCGCGACATTGATAGTCAACAGATGGAACACTGACATGAACGCGATATTCCTGAACATCAGGAACAATGATATTGCAGCATCGATAGAAGGTTCGAAGGGATCACAATGCAACATTGCGGGACTTGGATTCTCGGTCAGTTCCTGCGGAGCCTATTCGATGCTTGCAACACCGTTCTCGATGGCAGGAGGAATAGCAGGATTCGCATTGGGCGAACTTGCGGCAATTAAGAGATTGATTTTGATTTCAGATGAATTTGCATTGGCTTTGCTACTTCCTCTTGGAATCGTACTGAGGACACTTAAGTTTACAAGGGGTGCAGGAGGATTGCTGATAGCCCTTGGAATATCACTGCACATACTTCTTCCAGGAGGAATAGTATTCGCGGACATGCTGGGCCAGACATTCATAGAATCTGACCAGACAACAGACTACAGGTATGAGAATTTCTACGATGTGACGTTTTCATGCAATCCAGGGGACACGCAGCCGGGCCTTTTCGGTGCAAACAGCATAAACATCCCATCCGGCGTGAACACGATAGATGCGAACAGGATAACAGGGGTTCCAATGACCGATAATGAGAAGAATGCCATAGAAGGATTCGCGGCATTGAAAGGGAACCTCAGGAAATACCTGTTCGTGATACTTGCACAGGCAACAATGGGGCCGGTGCTGGCCCTCATGATGGTAGTCGGAGGGATCAGGGCAATCTCAGCCCTTGCAGGATCAGAGGTAGATGTGAGTGCGATATCGAGGTTCGTATAATGATATGTGATGCAGCATTTGACAGTTTCGTGAACGGAACGGTTGTGCCGCTTGCGGCTTACGCTTCAGTGTTCACATCGATAATCATCGCGCTCGTATACATGGTCGGCAATGCCACCAACAACCCGAAGCTCCTTGTCTGGGGAAAGACAGAGGTGCTCCAACTTGTACTGTCTGCTGGATCTGTCATCATACTGATGATGGTGATAAATTTCTTCTGCATACTCAACATGAACGATGTGGCATCCGTCTTCGATGTCGATACCCCGGGCGGAAGCCTTTCGATGTATGCAGCAGCTGAGGAATACCTCGTGAATGCTGCAAAATACGCGCACAACGCGATGACCGCGATCAGGTACCACCTTGAGGCATACACCATCCTCAACTTCCTCAATGCATTCAAGTGCGACTTCAACACGGGTGGAATAGGGTGGGGCTGCCTTTTCGGCTACTCAGGGGCAAACCAGCAGCCTTTCGGAGGTTACGGTGCGGTCATTGCGGGATTGAACATATTCTTCAATTCATCCATAATCGCATTCTTCTCTGCTATGAATTTCCTTTTCATACTCCTGTTCGTGCAGAAAGGATTCGTATTCATATTCCTTCCTCTTGGGATATTCCTGAGGTCGATGCCATACCTGCGGTCTTTCGGATCGATACTCATCGCCATCGCGATTTCATTCTCTACGATCTACCCATTGATGCTCGGCGTCTACTGGATAATGAGCAACACCCTGCTTGATGCCCCGAACCTGTATCCTGCTGGAATGGACGTTTACCTTAACGAGAACGTATTCCCGAACAATGAGGGAGCAGCTTCGGCAGGAGCGAGCATCGGGGCCTCGTTTACAGGGGGAAGCGCTGTTTATAATACATATTTTCCAAGCGGGGAGAACGTTCCGGGAGCAATAGCGTTTGCAGCGAATGCATTTGTTGCTGCGGTGTTCCTTCCGACGGTTGCATTGCTTGCAGCCATTGCAAGCGTTGCGTACCTTTCAAGGCTTTACGGCGAGGCTGTTGACCTCTCAAGAATAACTCAACTGGTGTGAATTATGGCAGCGCAGGACTTCTTCGGTGACTGGGAATTGATTTGGCTTCCGATATCATTGGCAGCTGTAATGATAGCTGTGATTATCAACGCTACGCTTCTGATGTTCGGAAAGGCATTCTCTATTGCCGAACTGCAGGCGTTTGCCAAATCCGAGATCCTTCAGGCCGGAGCGACCGCACTGATGGCGATATTCCTCGTCTCGATGGTAGGATCCGCCATGAGTGTTGCCCAGGGATTCATCAGCGGCGATGTCTACTGCGGGGGAGGCGCAATCCACATTGGTTCCACCAGCGACTCGACAATGGATGAGGCATATCAGGCGATAAGATGCAGGCTGCAGCAGAGGGCGATAGAAGTGGCGGAGATCCAGGATGCGCAGACTACCGGTGCCGGAACATGGGCCGAGTTCAACACAATGAATCTCGCTACGAGTATATTCGGGATCACGTTCTTCAAGGGAGACTGGGTGCCTGAACTGTACCAGAAGACCGAGACGACGAGGATCACCAACAACCTTGCAACAGTCCTGCTTATCGGATTGAACGCACAGTCTGCACTGCTTGAATACCTTAGATACAACATGCTCAACGTATTCATACCTGTCGGCATACTTTTCAGAAGCTTTTATTTCACAAGGAGCGTCGGGGCGCTCTTTATTGCGCTTGGGGTTGGGATGTAC
>JBNLBN010000006.1:0-13912 GCA_050303335.1 Candidatus Micrarchaeia archaeon | reverse complement strand
CTTCCTTTTCCCGATCTTCTTCGTGCTGCTTGACCCTGGTTTCATATCAACTCCGCCGCCGCAGGTCACGCAGATTCCTAACGTCCAGCAGTACTGCTATGCTACGATGACGAATACAATATCGGTATTAACTTCAGTAGAGAACGCGGGGGTCGGAAGCACTACGCAGCTTGCCAACGACAATATCCGGGACAAGCTTTCGCAGTCCTACATAAGCCTTATCCTGCATCCCCTGATAGCATTCTTCATGACATTGATATTCATTAGATATATGATGAGCGTTCTGGGTGGGGACACCATGGAACTGACAAGGATGGTTTCAAAAGTGATTTAGATGAGATGGTTGTTACTTGCATTGCTGATAGTTTTTGCCGGATGCATTAGCCCTCCGAAGCAGATAGGATGCTGCCTTCAGGAGAATCTTGACGAAGGGTGTATGCTTTACAACACTACTACGTTCACGGCGCATGATTTCATTGCGGAGACGATAGGATTATGCGATGACAACGCGTCCGGGACTCTTGGTGGATGCAACGTCACAATAGACGGCGATGTTTATTTCGTCCCCATATGTACTGAAGACCAGATAGTTCCTTGCGTTAACGGCAACTGCACCGCGATGGTATGCGGGGATTTCAAGTACCAGCCCAAGATTGTGCCGACATTCACGAGCACCGAGGATTCTGAGGGTGACGTTCCCCCCAATAGCGACGACACTGTTGCAATGAATTTCTACAATTCCCAGTGCAGATTCCTTCCGATGGACGCAACGCTCAGGCAGATCATGAAGAACTCCAAATCGCAGATAAACGTCTTCAGGATCGGTGTGGGAGGATCGTTCGATGAATTCGACCAGTACAGGAACTTCTTCCCCATTTCAGACCAGTTCTGCAGCACAAACCCGTATGGAAGGGTGGACAGGTTCATGAATTACCTGAGCTGGGAAAGCGGGCAGGCGGACGAATTCGACCCGATAGGGGAGTTCGAAAGCATATGCATAGATGACAATGACATCCCTGGGCCTTTCACCTTCAGCGAGGATTCCGAGGAAAGGGATTCGACTGTTCCCAATGGCGGCGGAGGCATGGGCATTACATACAATACAGTGGTCCCTGATGAGAGCAACTACAAGTTTGCGCATTATGCAGTTGTTGACCTCCAGTCATATTACCATACCAATTCGGGCGGATATTATTCATACGGAAATCCGTTCGTGAACCAGGAGAACATCTACAAGAAGATAGACAAGGGATTCTACAGGAGGGAACTTGCAATTGCCCACCAGGAAACCATATTCGGGAATGACGGCGACACCAGGGCGCCTTTTGAATGCTCTATGAGCGAGTATGACTGTTATTCAGGAAGCTGCGATACTTCCACTTACAACCGCGGAGTGATGGTGGAGGCTTCCGAGGATTTCGAAACCAACCCGTTCGAATTAGTAACGGACTGCAACGAGATCTTCGACCAGAACGGGCAGAAGAAGGTGGTTTGCGCCCCGACAGAATCCGTGAGCTTCAATGAAGGGAGCCCGCCATCAATAACATCTGCTGATGTGGAGTATTACCCTGCCAGGATCGAGGTAGAACCGGAGTGGTGGAACCTCTATTCTTTCGAATCGCTTACCCAGGACATTGATCCGATACTTGCGCAGTGGGACGAAATGACAGACATGGATTATGTCAGGAGGGGGAGGACATTTTCAGGTTATTCTACCCTTGATGAACTGTATTTCGAGATGATAGACAAAAAGGACTGCAGGGATTATGACACGAACAATGATACAACAGATGTCCTTTGTTCGCACATTTCTTATTCCAGCAAGCATCCAAGGGCAGCAGGAATAGAATTCTTCGGAAAGTTCAAGGATGGATCAACGGTAAGGATGCCTGATGGTTCGGTCATCATAGGATATGCGATTACAGACAACGATGATTTCGGGGACCTGGAATTCGTCGAACAGTGCGAGCTGAGTTTCAACAGCTCCGACCCCTATATTGACAACAACTTCCAGCTCGGACTTGAAGCGGCCGCATGCACCACATATTGCGAAGCGAGGGCGGATGAAGCCTCGAGTGCCTGTACTGGAAGCACCATATATGGGGATTATTATTATGCCAACGATGCCGATTGTGTCGAGGCGCATCGCAATGACCCGGAGTTCTTCGACAGGTGCACGCAGGGCTACATGTATTCAAGGCCGGAATGCCTCCAGAGAAGCGGGGTCGGAGGTTCATATGACGTGGACCAGTTCAACAACTGCATGAACGAATCAGACCCGTATACCATCTTTGCATGCGCGAACTACCAGAACCTCAAGGACGATGCATTCGACGGATGTGTTCAGGACTGCGTTGATTATTGTTCCAATTCAGACCAGAACAAGTGCGAGGACTTCTGCACTGACGGAATTGCCGGAAACGAAGGTGGAGTGCAGCTGAATCCGTGCTTCTTGTATGGGGAAAACAGCACCGAATGCCTTAATTATGTTCCGCAACAGCCACTGCAGTGCAATGTCCCGGGAGGATCGAATCCGAGCAGTGCAGTTGTGAGCGATGACTTCTACAGGATTGATTTCACAAGGCCCGGAAACGCGGTATGGGAAACGATGATGACTGCGTTCAGGCCGTACTTCGAGGACAAGGTGGCAAACGGCATACTGATGGGAGGATTCTCTGACGGATGCGGAGGATACCTGCAAGGAGAAGATGCGATATTCTCATCCATACCATGGATCGTGAGCTACAACAAATCGATCTGGGATGGTGGACATTTATTATATTCAAAATTGCATCTGAGTGCCCCATATGCACAGGCGCTTCGCGAAAGGAACCTCTATGACAGGGAGATAGTCAACACTGCCGGAACCAGCAGCTGCGAACTCAGGTTCGACGCAATGCACCCGTCAATGATATTCTTCGCTGACCTTACTGAATATTACGACATCGCATTCTCAAGGTACATGTACGTCTTCAGGTACGAACCTGGATCAGAGCATATAGGGAGATGCGCGGTTGATGACAGCACATACCTTCCGGTCATAAAGACGTTCGGATGGTGCGATGCATGTACGACGTCCACGCTTGCCTACCAGAGGATAACTGCAGACGACGAGGTATATATGCCGACTTACAAAGCCAACGTCGACGGAAGCAGCTACACTGATCCTGAAACTATATGCAGCATAAAGTATGATTACGGATTTTCCGGAATAGGTTTCGAGGTCACGGACAATGTCACGTGCTTTAATCCGTATATCACAGACATCGACCAGTACAAGGAATCCATTGCAGGAGTAGGATCCCCCAGGACTAACCCTGAAGCATCGATACTGAAGGAAAGGCTCGGAAACTACATGAAATCAGGAATTCTTCCGATAATTGATATGAGCGCTAACAGCAACTGGAACATCACCAACCCCAACGGCGGGGCAAGCTTCAGCCTGTGGTGGTTCTCATTTGATTTCGGATCCGAAGATGAATACCTGCAGTATGATTTCGAAAGGCTTTTCGGCGACATGGGAGCATCAGTTGTTATCGTGGACAGGCTGAGTTCGCCTCCGGATATCAACGAGACAGAAGCAATACTTGCAAGGGCGAGTATCGTAAGGGAGAACTGCTTCGGATGCATGGCAGCAATCCAGGTCGACAACACAGAGAACGTGGAGGAATTCAGGGATATAATAGAGCCTGTGCTTTCGCACCCGACTGCCTCGTATAACCTGGACCTGGTCACGATTGATTATGAGCTTTCTGAACACACGGATATAGATCCCTCCAGCAACTACACGGTTGTCGATGATATTGCAGCTTACGGAAGGGCATCACTGACAACTCCTGCCCCTGGAAGGGGAAAACCTGTACTTGTTACGAAGTTCAATGTCAGGGACGATGACAGCAGATGGGGAGATTCTGATTATGCAGACCTGTTTACCGAGATCGTGAACAGGCAGGACGAACTGATTAAGGCAGGAGTCATTGGCCTCATCTACAGCCCGGTAAGGGAGGATGAAGTCGGATCAACGAACATCGGAGACGGCCTCTGGGGGATAATCGGAGCCGCAAGTGCAGCAAATGAAGGGAAGGGCATAGTGACTGTTGGAAGCGACGGCGTGGGAGAAAAAGGCGCCAAGTTCTGTGCAATGCAGGAGGCAATGTACCGGATGACCGTGAGCCCTCCAACTACAGTATTCACCAAGATGCTTGCAGTCGAAAATGTAACATGCGAAAGATGCGTGGGACTTGACAAGACGCTCGGTGAATGCGGCCTTACCTGTTCGAACGGCAATGATTGTACCCTGCCGGAAGGAGCGACGGATCCCAACAACTACAAGTGCCCGGACAATTCGCTTCCAGGTGAATGCACGCTTTGCAGCGACGTGGGAGGTTCGTTCTCTTGCGAAAAGACATATGCCAACGGATCTGTTGAGTACCTGAATGGACAGATGAGCAATCTTAATTCCGACCTTTACATGGACATAATCGGAGGCCTTCCGGACGGAGAGCGTTGCTGCCTGGAAGATGCAACTGGACTCCAGTACAGCTATTATGCTAATACGCAGGAGCGGGCGATCAACAAGCCGGTTGTGTTCCCCAAGACAGGGGATCCGAACATGGACTGCGGAATGGGAGATGCCAATGATGTCACCAAGCTGACTACGTTCTGCAGCATTGAGACAGTACCCATAAAGGAATATAAGATTGAATGCGAGATAAGTTAGCATGGGACTCATGGATCTTTTCAAGTCAAGGCCGAAAAGCGACGGCAAGAAGTACAAGTGCCCCAACTGCAAGAACGATGTATCGCTCGATATGGAAAGATGCCCGAGCTGCGGTGTCAGGATAAAATCCATGTTCAGGCGAAAATGCCCCCAATGCCAGGAGATAAACGAGCTGGATCTCAAGAAATGCAAGAAGTGCGGCTACGACTTCGAGCCGGAATCCTCTGGAGCGAAAAAGTCTTATTATGTCTGTCCCATATGTAGGTACAAAATGGAAGGGTTCTACACCAGATGCCCAGCCTGTAACACACGTTTCATGTGAGGAATATGGAAACATTCAAGCAGGAGGAAAAAAAAGTCGAAGAGCACAAGCCTAAATTCACCCATCTTCTTGATGAGGACGAGGTCGAGATAACGAGGATCACGCTTGAGGACGTCCCGGAATGCGTAAAGGTCATGAGGAAATGCGCCTTCGACGTTACTGAAGCGGAGGTCTCGAGCATCGTTAAATACGGGAAAAGCTTTGCTGCAACTGTCAACAGGATGATAATCGGGGTCGGGCTTGCATGGCCTGCCAGGCTGGATATGGGAAGCAAGAGCATCGTCGGCGGTAAGCCCAATGCACTATACCAGGAAGACCCCGCAGTACTTCTTGCGTACGAGGGAAGAGGAATAAGAAGGATCCTCCTCCAGGAACGGGAAAAGGAGACTCTCCGTTCTGAATTCAAGTATTCTATCGGATATCTCTATGAGGACATTCCGAAAGGAGACATTGCGGATTACATCAGAGAAGGCGGATCCCAGCTCGAAAAGCTCTATCTTTCAGAAGGATACGAATTTTTCAGGACAGAGCGCGGCATCCTTGCATTCAAGAAACTTGTATGAATATGTTCCTGAAGCCAAGCGATTTTGCCCGCCTTGCAATATTTCTTATCGTAGGTTTCGAAAGATCCTGGTCCAGAATGTAAACATTCTTTCCCCTAAATTTCCAGTTGATTTTCTTCCTGTCAAGGTAATGGCCAAGCTTTTCCTTCCTGAATGCCATGATGTCATTTGCAGTGATATTCAATTCTGAGAGGGGGTTGATCGCCCGGGATTTGGATTTTTTCTTCTTGTCTGAATTGGAGCCGACTATCAGAGTGCCTCCCTGCGCAATTTGCTCGATATCATCATCTACCGTCAGATGCTTTATGCCTATGATCTTCGCGATGCTCTTTGCCATGTCAAGGTCGTTTTTTGGATAGTCCTTTGTTATCGTCACCGCTACCGCCCTTTCTCCAAGCTCCTCCCTGCAGATGCGCGTAAGGAAGGAACTGTCCGAGCCTCCGGAAAAAGCGATGAGGGCACTGTCCAGATTCCTGATCCTGCTCCTCAGTTTTTCCATTTTCCTCTGCAGTTTTGGTTCCATGATAGATTTTCGGGAATATCTTTATTAAAGAGAGAGCCGGATATGGGATTATGAAGAATTTTTTCATGCTATTTCTATTGTTGGGTATCACTTTCTCCTGCAGCAGCGTGGTGTCCCAGTTTGTCCCTGCAGTAGTCGGCAACGGCGGAAGCCTTGTCAATATGACGATCCAGACAGAAGACGGCAGCGGAGAGACCTACATAGCGATATCCCCAAGGACAGGGGTGTCCACCCAGGACTCGATCGAGCAGGCGGTAAACTACGCAAAGATCCTGGCAAACAAAAACTGCGACGTCTTCATAAAATTCGATGAGAAAAGCGCATCCTTCATAGAGGGCCCGAGTGCAGGCACTGCGATAACTGTGATGACATATGCGGCGCTCACTGGAAGCGACGTCCGCGATGATGCTGTGATTACAGGTGCAATTGACAGGACGGGAAATGTCGGTCCTGTGGGGGGGCTCTACGAGAAGGCAAAAAGCGCGGAGATTTCAGGGGCAAGATACTTCATAACCCCTGTCGAGAACTTTTACGAGATGCTGCTCCTCAACAACCTTGACATCCAGATACTGGAGGCAAAGACTGTCAGGCAGGTAATAGACTTCATGATATACAACAAGACTATAGAGCAGGTCGGGATCCAGTCAAGGATGAGGGAGATACCTGAATTCGGGAGTTACGACGATTCTGAATTTGCAGAATTCAGGGAGATTGCGAATAACATGATCACGCTTGAATCCGGGCTTGTGGGATCGATAAATGACAGCACCATAAGGGAATTCTTCGACAACGAGCTGTCGAGGCAGAAAAGGATAGAGGAACTTGGCTACACATTCAGCAGCGCGAACGAGGCTTTCCTCAACTACATCGAGCTGAAGACGATCATTGGGATTGAAAACGGGGATGTTGATCTGGAAAAGGAGAAAGACAGGATCCGCAACTGCATAGACAGCCTTCCAAGGCCGGGTCTGACAGTTGAAAACTATGAATATGTAGTAGGATCAGATCTCAGGAAGCAATGGGCTTACGACAGGCTGGATGAAGAGTATGAAACAGATATTCTGAAGGAGGAGAAATTCTTCCTGTACAATGACCTTGTATACGCAGATGCATGGTGCAATGTCGCTTCCGAGCTTCTGGATCATGCTTCTGATGGCAGCGGGATAGACGAGAGCACCTGGAAGGAACTTGCAGGGGAGAAGATAGATGAGGCAAGATCGCTTGAACTGGACGGGGCACTTGAGGACAGGCTCGATATTGCGGAGGATTCCTATGCCAAGGGGCTTTATGGTGCCGCCATAGTGGATTCTGTATATGTGATAGAATCGAAGAATGCAGAGATGGTTCCCCCCTATGTGGATGACGAGAATGAGATTATCCTGAACACAGATATGGAATCCATGTGGGGCAATGTGTACAGGTCACACGGGGCATACCTTCTTGAGATGAATGAAACCGAGGCAGCCTACAGGACCCTTTCATATGCAAGGGGACTCGACATTGCACTTACGGAAATGAAGAAGGTGGAGGAGAAGGAAAGTTTCGACTTCACACCGATAGTCGTATTTTTATTGATTGTTCTCGTAATAATACTCGGGCGAGTTTATGCAGGAAATAATAGAGGCTATCGAAACCGGAAAAAAGAAAAGAGACTCCGATTTCAGGAAACTGATCGGGATGGAAGCTCCGGAAGTAGCGGCTAGTTCCGTAGAAGTCATATATCCGAACCAGAACAGGATCGACGAGCTGGGCGGTATGATTGAGCAGTTCGAAGGAGAAAAGATCAAGGAGTCCCTGATGAAGAAAGAGGGCGAGATATACGAACTGATCAGTAAAAGGGGAAAGCTGAACAAGAAGAATTATGAGAACAGGATCGAGATTGCTAAACTCAACAGGCTGATTGCAAAGGCAAGTTCAGAAGATAAGGAGAAACTGGAATCCGTGGTGAAGGAAGGGAAGGTCGATGAACCGTTTTCCCTGGAATCGGTGGACAGTTCCGAGTTCTCCAAGCTTGCAAACAGGTGCGGGATCGTCTGTTCGGTAGCCGAGGGCATGGTATGCGGCGCCGAACCCGAAGAAAAGGAAAAGGCGGTTTACGTGGACAACAAGATGTTCTGGTTTGCCGGAGAGGAAGCGAATGCAGTGGAAGAGAAGATGAAAAGGATCGATCAGCTGCGCGGGCTCCTGCAGATCAATTTCGCAAAAAGGCACGTGATCGAATTCAACGAGACAGAAGAGGAAACGTACAACTCCATGCAGAAGGAGTACATAGAACTAGTAAGGGAAAAGGACGAGATGCTAAAGAGCCTTTGACATGTACGGCCCGTCAAGCGAATAGCCCTGTTTCCTGTAGTATTGCCTGACTCCGACACCGCTTATTACAGCAATCTTATTATAACCGGAATCGCGCGCGATGGTTTCTGCTTCTGCAAGAAGCCTTGATCCGAATCCATGATGCTGCACATCCCCCCTGGCACTTATCGGGACCTGCGAACCGTAGACATGAAGTTCCCTGACAAGTGCAGTCGACGAGTCTATTTCAGGACGGTCGAAAGAGCCGGGAAATCTCAGCCTCAGGAATGCCGCAATTATATTGTCGCACTCGAATGAAAGGAATATCTCCTTCCCGCCGCTTGCATTGTATTCGAGGCGCTCAAACATGAAATCATTCGGGGCAATTTTTCTCTTTCCAACCTCGCGATACCTGATTTCATTCGGCACAATCCCTTTCTCCCTGATCTTAGCCTCGACAAGCTCCCTGAGGTTGCTCTTCTTTACCCCAGATTCGATTTTTCCTGCAGGAATATCCCGCTGGATCCGCATCACCCTTACGTATTTCGGGATATGCCTGTAGAATTCGGAGATTATGTCTGCTGATTCCTCGGTCGAGTATGGCTCGTAGCTGCCTTTATCCATCCATTCTTTCAGGATTGTCCCGTCTATTACGAGAGTGGGGTATATCTTCAGCATGTCCGGCCTGAATGAAGGATCGTCGAAAAGTCTTTTTACGAATCCGATGTCCTTCTGCGGATCTGATCCCGGAAGGCCGGGCATGACGTGGTAAAGCACCTTGAATGCAGAGTCCTTGAGCTTTTTCGTTGAATCGATTACATCAGAAACTTTATGGCCACGGTTTATCAGGGAATATATTTCATCGTCTGCATGCTGCACGCCGAGCTCGCACCGGGTTGCGCCGAATGAGAGCATCTCGTCGACATCGCATTCGTCCGGGCGGGTCTCAATTGTAAGGCCCACAACGCGGTGCTTCGAATTCTCGTTTAGCTTGATCGACTCTTCAAGTGTCTGGGAGACAATCCCGTTGAGGCCGTCATAGACGCCCTTGATGAAGCCGTCCTTGTATGATTTTTCCATCCCAAGGAACGTTCCGCCCATTACGATCACCTCGCATTTGTCTGTCGGGTGCCCCGCACCCTCGAACTGCTTCACCCGGTTCGAAGCCTGCAGGAATGGATCGAAATTGAACTGGATGCTCCTCATTGCTGCCGGCTCGAATCCAGTGTAGCTCTTTGCAGCAAGGCCAGTAAACGGACAGTAGATGCACCCGTACCTGCATGAGTCCTGCGGCTTTATCATTACCGCAACGGGTGTAACGCCAGACAGGGTCTTTGTGGGCTTCTTAAGTAGAAGTGCCTTGATTTCTGGACTAAGGAGATCTTTTGGAAAATGCTCCAGTATCAGCGGGTTCTTCACCATGACCTTGTATTTCCTTGATGCCTCCCTCTTTATGTTCTCAAGGTCATGATCACCGGCAAGAAGCCTGGAGATTATGAATTCGATTGCTTCCATCGATTATTGCTTGTACCCTATTATTTTTATCCGAATAGGTTTGATAGAAGACCTGCAAGAGAATAGATCGGCGCCTCGAAAATGGGGAACACCAGCAGTCCGTTGTTGGTTGCCTTGTAATCCCCAATCAGGCCGGGCTTAATTTCCAGTGTGACGTTTTCCTCTGCATGTATGTTTCCTGATGCAAGGGATACTACTGAAACTGTCGTGCTGTAAACCTCCTCTTCTGATCCGACTATCTCTATAGTCTCGGTTTTTGAGGACATTGCAGGGACAAAGACCTGCTTGGTGTAGGTCCATCTGGACGGGCCGGGGGCGTTTATTTCGAAAACGTCTGAGGTCGATCCCTTGTTCTTGATTGTCACATCGAATCTTGCAGGCTGGTCCGGGCCTACCCTCTGGAAATTCGGGCTGACCTTGAAGTCCATTACATCCCATGTGATCCGGATCTTTCCTGTGAGCGTTATGTTGCCTAGTTCCTCGCCGTCGAATTCGTCCAGCACCCTCAGTTTGACCAGATATTCTCCTTCCGGAGCATCAGGGTCTGCTGAGATTGTGACCTGGAGGGGGTTTCCGTAAAGCTTGCTCTTCTTGGTTGTCCATCCCCTTGGAAGATCATATGCTTCCGCTTCGTCGTACTGGCCTCCGATGCCATGGATTCCGCCTGTTTTGACAAGCGGATTGAATTCAATGGAGACGGTCTGTCCGGGCCCGATAGTTCCAAGATCGATCATGTCCCCGTTTTCCACATTTCCTTCCATCGGAGAGATTATCTGTACGGCAGATACTATCGAAAACATCATAGCAAGAGATAACAGCAGCTTTATCATGCCGATATATCAGAAATAAGCCTTAAAAATCTAAATGAATGCCTCTGCGCCCTTTTCCTTCTTCTTTTTCAGTTCCTCGAACTCGATTGCCTGCTGGTGGAGCGGCGCTCCTTTTTCCCTCTTCTCGGATATCCTGTCGCGGACAGAAATGAAAACCGGATAGTTCACGGCCTCGCCAACGAATATCGCCTCGCCGACCTTGAGGCCGGTAATGCTCTTTGCGACCCTGGAATCGATTCCTTCGGACGACATCTGGATATGGTCAAGGTCGTTCGGGTTGGTGACCCGCAGGATTATGTGGCTGTTGCACTGCGAGAGGGCAGTTGTGCTTAAATTGACCGGCCTTTGGGAAACAAGGCAGACCGATGCGCCGAACTTGCGCCCCTCCCGGGCGATTGTCTCTATAATCGATCGGGAAACAGCGTCGCGCTCTTCTGCTTTTTCCCTCGCGAAATTATGCGCCTCTTCGATCAGAAGAAGGAACGGAGGAATGCGAAGCTTCTTTCTCAGCCTGAAAAGCCTCCTTGCAAGGAGTGAAACCAGTATCTGCTTTTTCCTCATTGAATCGATATCGCTGAAATCAAGGATAAGAAGCTCGCCGGGATTGACATCTGAAAGCAATCTTGGATTCTCTTTTGTTTTTGTGAGGAACCTGTATCTACGGAGTTCCGACAGGCTCCTCTTCAGTGCCCTTGGAACTGATTCGGATGAGATATCCGCCTCGTCTACTGCAGCAAGAAGCTGCTTGAAATTGAAGTTATCCTTCCTCAAGCTCGAAAGCGCATGGCGAAGTAGGTCCCGCTGCGGGATTGAGAGGTTCGGTATCCATTCATTGAACATTTCTGACGATATCTTCTTTAGCGGGACAGCTATCTCGTTTCCGGAAATCACCCGGGTCCTGCTTCCGAATTTCGGATCATGCTTGAATCCGATGTATTCGCCATGGATGTCGATTACTATCACTGCGACCCGGCCTTCTTCCTGTTTCCTTCGGAGGAGTTCTTCAAGAAGAACGCTTGCAAGATGCGACTTTCCTGCTCCGCTCATTGCAAGTATCGCGAAGTGCTTCTGCAGCAGCCTTGTCATTGAGATTTTTGCAGGGACTTCGTGGTGCTCGATAGTTCCAAGGTCAAGGCCGTCGTCCGTGAAGCCGAGGAATTTCTTAAGGATAAGCGAATCTGCATTTAAAACTCCTGTTCCTGGCGAGGGCGGGCTGAATGCCCTCTGGAACCTTTCCTTGGAATAGACGCCCAGGATCTTCACAAGGCCGACGTCATATTCCCATGATGATGAAGGGAAATTGGACATTCCGGAATGCTTCTCGAATTCCGCGACCGATTCCGGGCGCTCGAAATACCGGTTGGACTTGTAGATCTCCGATACATAGCCGAAAAGCGTTCCCTGCGGATGCTCCACCTGGACATACTGGCCCTTTTTTACGGGGCCCTTCAGCACGAATGAGAATTCGGAAGTCGATGGAGTGCCGTCGGCAGCAATTATTGTTCCGAGCATAATGAGGATTCGCATTATTCGTTAATAGCCCTTTGCCTTTTGCCGTTGCCCTTGACAAGAGGGGCAATGGACCTTTTTGAAGGAGGAACTGTCGGGGCAAAACTGAACTGGGTGTCCACCCTTGGGAGTATCTGCGATGGATCGCCTGAGACGGTCTGCCTGCTTGTGATTTCCCCCCTGTTGCAAAGTGTGGAGACCGTCACCTCTGATGCGCTTGGCGACCGCTCCACCATGAAAAAGAGGTTTCCCTTGACATTCTCATCGCACCGGACTGATTCCACTGTCCGAACATGCGAGAATCCGAGATTTGCCAGGAATTTTGGATCGATTTTGGGAAGCTCTTCTCCAGCCCTCGGTTTCAGAAGCAGCACTCCGAGGCCGGGCGTCTTTCCCCGGTCATATGACCCTTTTATGATATAGCAGATGGGCTTGTATAATGTAGATTCAGCAGCAGCGCCGCTTATTTCCGGAACCAGGATATGGGGATCTCCGTTTACAGGAATCCTGTTTATCGGCTCGTTCTTCCAGTCAAATGAGAATACCTCGACTGCGTTTCCGTCGATTACGTATGCAGTTGGCTGGTTTGGCTTGGTGGTAACCGGCTGGACCCGCTCCACCTGCGCATTCTGGACATTAATAGCTTTGAGCATCTTGTAGTCAAAGGGGCCGTTCTTGAAAAAGACTCCGGTTATTTCCTTGTCTCCTCTAATACCGGTAAAAACATATGCGTCATTCATCTGTACACCAAATGTGTCCCCCGAAAGAAAATAGTGATAAAGGATTTATAAATCAGTCGAAATTCATCCTTCCGAATTTTATGAACGTCGGCTTCTCCCTATTGAAGTCGACTACGGCAATTGCAAGCTCCTTTCGAAGGCGCCCGGCAAGTTCAAGTGAAGGAAGAAGGGTGTCGATGGACGCCTTCCAGTCTGCCGGGACCGCCTCAATCAGGTAGTATGTCTTGTCCTCGCCCGGACGATATCCTTTCCTGTGGAGGCGCATGTACCTGGTGTTGTCAAGGCTCGGCCTGATTATGTAGCCGCGGTCCCTGAAGTGCTTGATGACGAAGTATTTCTCCTTTGCAAGATCATCATTTTCTGATGCCTTTTTGAGCAGGTCATCCTTGTCCGCATTGAGCACTCCGCGCTCTGCAAAATATGCTGCCTCAAGATAGGTGATCTTTACCGAGGATTCCTCCTCCACCCCCGCGCCGAGGCTGCGGAGCTTGATTATTTCATCCTTGTTGTTTATTTCAAGAAACATTTTTTCCGACCCTGTTGTTGATGTGTTTTATTATTTCATCGAGTTCTTCCGACCTGATGTCTTTTACCCTTATCGCATTGACTGTTCCTCCTGCAGTATCCACGTTAAGGTTTCCGACCTTGAATATCCTCTGGAACATCGACTGAGAGTAATCTGCTTCGGTAATCTTCACATACGGGAGGATAACCCGGGATTTTGAAAGTATTCCCCGTTCATATGTTATCGTGCTGTCGTCCAGGATTAGTGTGAGGAACCTCACTGTTATGAGGTTCGAGATTATGCCCAGCACGAGCAACAGGTCGACGACCAGTATTGCCAGATAGCCGTACTGGATATCCATCGAAAGGACAACCGCAGTAAAGAGGAGGATCA
>JBNLBN010000005.1:0-50181 GCA_050303335.1 Candidatus Micrarchaeia archaeon | reverse complement strand
GGAGCATTCTATGCACTGCAGAAGGAGGACTGGCTTTTCCCGACATACAGGGAAACTTTCCTTTACTATCTCAGGGGGGCCCCGCTCTGGGAACTTGATCTCGGGTGGAAGGGCATGGAAGAGGGGTTCAGCCTGGATCCTGAAATGAGATCCTACCCTCCCGCAGTTCCAATAGGAACGCAGCTGCCTTATGCAACAGGGGCAGGTTATGCCCTAAAATTCAACAAGGAGAAAAAAGCCGCGATTGTTTTCGGAGGAGACGGATCGACAAGCGAAGGGGAGTTCCATGATGCACTGAATTTCGCAGGCGTGCTCAATACACCGACAGTATTCCTCATATCGAATAACGGCTGGGCTATTTCCGTTCCAAGGAAATGGCAGACCAAATCCGAAACAATTGCGCAGAAAGCACTTGGCTACGGGTTCCAGGGTGTCCAGGTGGACGGAAACGACATCCTTGCAGTGTATTCGGTCGTGAACGAATCGATGAAAAAGGCGAGGGAAGGAAAAGGACCGACCCTTATCGAGGCAATAACATACAGGATGGGCCCGCACACTACAGCGGATGATCCGAAAAAATACAGGAAAAAGGAGGAGGAGGAATACTGGGAAGCAAGGGATCCGATCGAGAGGTTCCGCATCTACCTTGAGAAGAAGGGCATATGGAGCGAGGATTACCAGAAGAAACTGGATGATGAACTTACAGCAATTGTTGAAGGGATGGTAAAGAAGCTTGAAGAGTTCAAGGGAGAGCCCAAGGACATATTCAGGTATGTATATGAGAAAATGGATCCGAACCTGGAAGAGCAGATGAAGGAGTGCTTCGGAGGGGATTCTGAATGAAGGCGACAATGGTCCAGGCAATAAACATGGCGCTTGTCCAGGAAATGGAGCGCGATGACAAGATAGTCCTTATCGGTGAAGACGTCGGAATTGACGGCGGAGTTTTCAGGGTTACAGACGGCATATACGAGAAGTTCGGACGTGAGCGCGTCATCGATTCGCCTCTTTCTGAAGCAGGGATAGTAGGAACTGCGCTTGGAATGGCAGTTGCAGGCCTTCGGCCAGTTGTTGAGATACAGTTCCAGGGCTTTGACTACAATGCATATCACCACATCAACCAGCATGCTGCAAAGCTTCGCAACAGGACAAGGGGGAAGATGCATGTACCGATGCTGGTTAGGCTTCCCTACAGCGGAGGAATCAGGGCGCTCGAGCACCACAGCGACAGCCAGGAGACCATATATATCCATACACCGGGCATCAAAGTGGTGTGTCCTTCATCGCCCAAGGAGGCGAAAGGGCTTCTTGCTTCGTCCCTCGTCGATAATGATCCTGTAATGTTCTTCGAGCCCAAAAGGCTCTACCGCGCTTTCCGCGAGGAAGTGCCGGAGGAAAGGTACGAGATCCCCCTCGGAAAGGCGAACATACTTCGTGAAGGAAGCGACGTTACGCTTGTTTCATGGGGAGCAATGACTTACATTTCAAAGGAAGCGATAGAAAAGGCGCAGGAGCAGGGGATATCCGTTGAGCACATAGATCTTCGGACCCTGAACCCGTGCGACTGGGAGACTATCGGGAAATCCGTTTCGAAAACCGGAAGGGCGGTGGTCGTGCACGAGGCGGTAAAGACGCTAGGGTTGGGTGCAGAGATCTCTGCAAGGATCATGGAAAGGAATTTCCTGGGCCTCGAGGCGCCGGTAAAAAGGATAACCGGCTGGGACATCCCGATACCTCTTCCCACTTATGAGGATTACTTTTATCCAAATACCAAAAGAATCCTCAAGGGTATAATTGAAACAGCAAGATTTTAGGTGGTCATCATAGCAACTGAATTTAAATTCCCGGATGTCGGCGAAGGAATACATGAAGGAACGATCGTAAAATGGCACGTCAAGGAAGGCGATACTGTCGAGGCGGACAAGACGATAGTGGAGGTCGAGACGGACAAGGCCGTAGTCGAGCTTCCTGCCCCTGAATCGGGGACGGCACTGAAGATCTTCCACAAAGAGGGCGACCTCGTCAAGGTTGGCGAAGTGCTGATAGTAATCGGAAAGGAAGGCGAATCTGTAAGCCAAGAAGTTAAGAAACGTGAAGAGGTTCCTGCAGAAAAAACCGAAGTTAAAAAAGCCGAAGAAACGAAACCGGAATCAGCAATGCCCGCCTCCGGAAAAGTTCTCGCAACGCCTTCGACGCGCGGACTTGCAAGGGAACTCGGCGTGGATATCACGAAGATAAGCGGCTCCGGCCCTTCGGGAAGGATAACTGACGAGGACGTGAAGGCGCAGAGCGCAAAACATAAAGAAAAAATCGAGCGCACCCCTGCCAAAAAAGTGGAAACGCAAGAAGGAGACAGCAGGATCAAGCTCACCCACCTGAGAAAGGTTATTGCAGACAAGATGGTATACTCGAAGACGCACATACCGCATGCATGCGGAATGGATTTCGTTGATGTGACCAAACTGGTAGAACTCAGGACAAAGGAAAAAGAAGTCATGAAGGAACGTGGAATACACCTCACCTACCTTCCATTCATCCTTAAAGCAGCGGCAGTTGCACTTCGCAGGATGCCGGAATTCAATTCCCATTTCGACGAGGAGAATTCTGAACTTGTGATGAAGAAAGGGATCAACATCGGAGTTGCTGTCGATACAAAGGAAGGGCTGATGGTGCCTGTCATTAAGGACGTAGTCCGGAAATCCATCGGCCAGATCGCAAAGGAGATTGAAGAACTTGCAGAACAGGCAAGGGAAAGGAAGATCAGGCTCGATGACATGAAAGACGGGACGTTTACCATCACCAATGTAGGAAGCGTCGGCGGTATGTATTCCACTCCGATAATAAACCCTCCGGAGATTGCGATAATGGGTGTCCACAGGATAAAGGAGATACCTGTAGTAAAGGATGGGAACGTCGTAGCGGGAAAGGTGATGGGTGTTTCCCTCTGCTTCGACCACAGGGTTGTTGATGGTGCGTCTGCAACGGAATTCATGAACATAATAAAGAAGCATCTTGAGGATCCTGACCTCCTTCTTGTTGACATGGCGTGATCGTATGGTAATGGGCGAACTAACTACTGATGTCGATGTCGCTGTAATTGGCGCCGGTCCGGGCGGATATACTGCTGCGATAAGGGCAGCGCAGCTCGGGCTTGATGTCGTTCTTATTGAAAGGGACAGGATAGGGGGAACGTGCACCAATGTCGGGTGCATCCCGTCAAAGGCCCTGATACATGCAGCAGATGTAAAGCACGATTTTGAGTGTGCATCCCGTATGGGAATATCAGGGAATCTGGAATTCGATTACGGCAAGACCCAGGAATGGAAGGATGGAGTTGTGAAATCCCTTGTCGACGGAGTAACCAGCCTGTGCAAGCTCAATGGCGTTGAAATCATAACGGGAAATGCCTTCTTCGCCTCATCAGACACACTCCATGTGCAGGGCCAGGGTCTGAGGGCTATCAAATTCAAGAAGGCGATAATTGCAACAGGAACAAGGATCAGGGAACTTCAAAAGCTTCCATTCGACCATGAAAAGATAATAGATTCCACCGACGCTCTTTCCCTCAGGGAGATACCAAAAAGGATGATAGTCCTTGGAGGGGGATACATTGCAGTCGAGATGGCGAACATGTACCAGAAGTTCGGATCAGAGGTCACGATAGTATACCGGGGAGACAGGCTCCTTCGGAGGATGGATCAGGAAATAGGCCTGCTCCTTAACAAGACAATGGAGAAGCTCGGAACAAGGATCCTCTTCAATTCCGACATAGAAAAGGTCGATGGAAACACCGCGTATGTCAGCACCCCGGAAGGCTCCCGCAAGATCCTCTTCGACAAAATCCTGGTTGCTGCAGGAAGGGATTCTGATTTCTCTGATCTCCAGCTTGAAAAGACAGGAGTCAAAGTGGAAAAAGGGAAGATAATAGTCGATTCGCAGATGAGGACAACTGATTCCAACATATATGCGATCGGAGACATAGTGAAAGGCCCTTCCCTTGCCCACAAGGCATTCAGGGAGGGAAAGGTCGCAGCCGAGGCGATAGCAGGAAAGAAGGCCGCATTCGACAATGAGGTGCCGCTTGTCGTGTTCTCGCATCCGGGCGTTGCTTCAGTGGGAATGACTGAGGATGAGGCACGTGAGAGCGGCATTGATCCGATTGTTGGAAAGATGCCATTTTCAGCATCCGGAAAGGCGAAGGCAATGAACAGCACGGACGGATTCGTGAAAGTCATTGCCGACAGGAATGGATTCATCAGGGGCATGCATGTTATAGGACCGCATGCGACCGAACTCATTGCTGAGGGTACGTTCGCAATAGAGATGGCAGCAAGGCTCGAGGATGTTGCGCTCACCATTCATGCACACCCGACGCTTCCGGAAGCTTTTGCTGAAGCGTGCGAAGCCGCAATAGGAAAAGTCATTCATCTGTACAGGAAGGCAAAGTAATCGTAAACGTGGTGCGTTCTTCATTGCTCTCGAATGTCAGGTCGCCCCCGGAGCCGACAAGTGCGAGTTTTGAAACATATATGCCGTAACCATGATCCAGGTCTTTTGAAAGGGGCCTTTTTCCGAGCACCACCGAGACGGAATCAGGAATTTTTGTGCCGTCATTGGAAATGTGGAGCATCGTCTCGTTCCCTCCGTCACTTGCAGATATTCTCACCTCTCCCTTCTCCTTTATCCCGTGATTGATCGCATTCTGGATTATGTTCATGATTGCAAACTCGACATCGGAGGCGACCGCCCGGACGCAGAAGACGGGATCGACATCAGTGACGATCCTTATCTCCTTTGCTGAGCCGGCTCTCTTTATGATCGGCCTGAGGATTCCTATCGCCGCTTCCACGATGCTGCGAAGCGGTTCTGGCTTCGAAAAATTTCCGGAAGTGGAGAATCTCATTATCCTTTCGCATGCGAGCTTGCACGAGTCTGTTGCAAGCATGGCATCGTCATGCACCTCTTTCATTCCCATCGGGAGTTCATGCTTGATTTCATCCAGGCTGAAGGATATTGCAGTAAGGAGGTTGTTAACATCATGGATTATTCCGGCGGATATTTCCCCCAGCATGGCCATCTTTGCCACCTTGCCTGGTATGATGTCCGAGGATCGGAGAATGAAAAGCGAGACCTCGCAGTCATCAAAAACTACCGGGAGTTCGTATTCTATCGAATGCAGATCGGCAGCAGACATCTGCTGGAATTTTGATGACGAATAAATATTGAGGTCCTGGAACCTGATTGCAATTCCGCCGCCCATCTTTTCTGCGATTTCGTCAAGAAGCGGCGCCATTTCCAAAAGGGTAGTAATAGACCTCTCCTTCCTGACCTGAATTCCGGACTGCGCCGTAGGCCTGATTGAGCATGGACTCAGTGATATCCTTCTTCTATTTGTCATTAACCCCACCCAAATACAACTATAGTAATATTTGTGGCAAAGATATAAATATTTTGACAATTTATATAAAAAATATACAATGAGAGGGGGATAATGAAATTACTTCATGGTAATGGTTATTGTTTAAAAGAAAATTTTCATTTCTTGATAAATTTTTTGGGGGGTACTCATGACAGCTTTTCTGGAATTGGATCTGAACAGGGTAGTGGTAGATAGCCTTCGGATAATGATGCCGAACCGGGCTTTTGCAACCTGCATAGCGCTAAGTGCAGGGATGATTTTCAGCGGCAATTTCGATCCGTTCATATCATTAGTCGGGGCGCTGATGATCATAAGCACCTACTCATCGCAGGCGATTTTCAATAACCTGAGGGATATTGAAGGGGACAGGACGAACGCGCCCGAGCGGCCCCTTGTCAACGGATCGCTTACCATCAGTTATGCCAGGAACCTGATGTATTTCCTCATTGTCGCAGGATATCTTTTTGCAGCGCTCATCGGACCCCTCTTCATACTCGCGAACACATTCTTCATTTTCATCGGACAGATCTATTCATCATACACCAAGGCGAGATGGTATCTCTCTTACTTCACCCTTGCCACAAGCCACATCGTGACCCCTTTTGTCCTCGGATATGTGTTTTTTATGGGATTCGATATGAGGATTCTAATTATCCTGATATTCCTATACGTCACAGAGATGCTCGTCTGGTCCATCAAGGATTACAAGGATGTAAGGGGCGATGAGAAGACAGGCGTATTGACGCTTCCGGTCCTCTACAAGGAAAAGGCTGCAAAAATCACGTTTTTTGCAATGGCTCTTCCCCTTCTCCTGGGCTGGATCCCGTGGTGGCTTCTGGACCTCTCTGCCGGATTCCTGATCCTCTATGCCATATCCGGATTGCTGAGGGTCCTGCTGGCAAGCAAACTTTTGAAAAACCAGTCTGCACAGGCATCGGCAGTAGTACTTAAAAACTTCAGACTTGTATTATTCCTTCAGATGATAAGCTGGTGTCTTGCATGAGTTATGAATTACTGACAAAATTTATTGCAACCAAGATTTTGAAAATGGAAAACGGCAACCTGAGCATACTTGACAGAAGCATGATAATCATTCCTGTGGAGGTCCTGATTAAGCTCCAGGAGGACCTTGAACAGAAGATCGGAAAGCAGGAGGCGATGGAGCTAATATACAACGCCGGAAAATTCGAGACCCTTACCGGATCATTACGATACCTTGAAAGGAAAAATGAACTTAGGACAATATTCAAGTCCGTCTCGAAAACGGGCGACCCTTCGATCGAGATGGGCAGGGAGACGCTCAAGTTCATGGGCAAGGGCGACATTCGCATCAACAGCGTAATAAACAAAGGGGAGAAGATCCAGCTCACATCGAATTCTCCTTTTGCAAAGGAGTACCTCGGTACCCGGGGAAAGAGCGCTGTTCCTGTCTGCCATTATCTTAGGGGGTTGATGTGCGGCGTGATGGAGATGTTCTACCAGAACAAATATGAATCAAAAGAATTAGCCTGCCAGGCTACAGGCATGTGCAGGGAATGCGTCTTCGAATTCACTAAGGCTGGATGAGGAGCCTGATCCCCTCCTCGGTTATCTTGAACTCATGCACTCCTTCTAGATACTTGCTTCTCCTCATCTTTATGGTGGATATAGTCCTTGTGACTGATGCACCAAGAACATTGTAGTCCAATAGGATGATGCCATCGCATGCAAACTCGCTGATAGTGTCCCTAGAAAACCACCTTGAGTCCTTGGAGAGCTCGGATATGAGTATGTTCGTGGTGTTGAACTTCCTAATCCTCGACATGATGGTATAGAGCATCTGCTTTTTTATCGCCGTACCGATTCCAATCGGCGGAGTGTATTCCGTCTCTTTCAGGAACTGGATTATGTCCTCCGGAAGGTTCTTGTAGGAACCACAGTAGACGTAGAGGATGGAAAGTGAATCCAGGACCATCCTTTTTGCCCCGATCCTCTGGATGTGCTTTTCCATATCATCCAGGAGCAGGTAGATGTCTGTAGGATTGAGCTCGATTATGTCTATCTTGCCTTCTTCGATCAGCTTCTGGGCGTCAATTCCTGCGCCCTTCATCTGGTTGATAAGGTAGTCCCTCTCGCTATCAAGGGTGAAAAAGATTCCGGGTTCCCCGTTTTTCACACCCTCGTGTATGAATTGCATTGCCAAGATTGTTTTACCGGAACCCGGAGGCCCTGAAACAAGTATCTGGTCCATTTCTGGAATCCCTCCCTTCAGAATAGGGTCCAATGCTGGAAACTTTACGGTTTTCATTTCTCTCACCCATATATCATGGGACATGTGATTTATTTAAATTTTCTTAGTACAATTATGGGTGTAACAATATTTTTTTTCAAATATTTTGTTATTGACAACAAAATTTCGAGTGTAACCCATATTTTTACATAAATTTTATAAAATTGAACTATACATTTTTTATTTTATCGGAAAATATTTATAGCTATAGCCAAAAAGTATATCGTAACGGGATAAAAATGGATGAAATAGATAAAAAAATCATCGAAATACTAAAAAAGGACGGCGGAACACCCCTGTCCCAGGTAGCAGATATGATCGGAATCCCTAGGCCAACAGTATACCTTAGGTTCAACAAGATGAAAGAAACAGGGATAATCAAGGGATTCAACATCATCCTCGGAAACACCAACGAGGGGATGATAAAGTCGGCTATAATTACCATCAAGGATTACCTCATATCCGGAATGGGCGAGAGATCGATGAAAACAATAGGGTCCAAGCTTGCAAAAAGGCAGGATGTGGTATTTGCAGCCAAGCTTTCCAAGGACTCCCTTGTCGTGATATGGAGGGGGGATTTCGATCCGCACGAATTCAGTGAAGTGATATCAGTAAAGGAGATCGAGACAGAAATCTTCAAGTCCCCCTGAGGTCAAAGAAGAATTTCCGAGAGTATTATCATGGCAGCGCCCAGAACCATTATTGCAGAACCTATGACCCTACTCATGAAATCCTTTTCCTTCAGGTAGACCCCTCCGATAATTACGGCGAAAAGTATCGACATCCTTTTTATCGAGACTGCATAGGGCACAATGGTTGATATCAGCGCCAGGTTCATGAATATGGTGGAGAATGCCGATGCTATTGCAGGCAGGGCAAACCTTGAGAGCGGCACAGGTTTCTTCTCGGAGATCAGAAAGAATGAGATTCCGAGTATAAGAAGATGGATCGCGCTTCCGAAATAAATGTCTGAATTCAGAACCAGCATCTTGTCGAAATTGACGGATATGCTGAAGAGGAATGCCACGGAAAGCATGGACATGACCCCGTTGTTGGTCATGAGTTTCCGGAAGGGATCAAGGATCGGCATGTTCCTCCTGAAATTCAGGATGTACGATCCTGATACTACAAGGAATATTCCCGCGACGCCGGCACTGGTCGGGAATTCGCCCAGAAGAACGAACGACGTCAGAAGAAGGAAGACAGGGGTGAAGGAGAGCATGGGCATTGCAAGGGAAAGATCAGTGGATTTGAAGGCCCGCAGATAGAGAATCGCCGCAATCACGTTTATTAGCGCAGTAACTGCAAGTGATGGGAGGAAGTTATCTCCGATCAGCGGAATGCCGTTAAAAATGGACAATGCCAGCTGTATGATACCTGATCCGAAGAAGACTGATGACATGAAGGAATAGCCGTCAGCATCCCTCTTGACAAGGGCAAAATAGCATGCGACAAAAAAAGCAGAAAGAAAAGAATAGATAAACCACATTATTCCAGTTCACAGCCTGTCCGGAGTGCGATCTCGCTCAAGGACAACTCTCCGGATATCCTCTCACCGTTGCCGAACTCCCATGTAGGATAAGATATTATCTGCTCGTCCCGGCATACCTGAGTCTGCCCCGCATTGTTTGGAAGAGAGCACTCGACATATTCTATCCGGTCAAAGCTCTTGCCGAACAGGTTCTTCTGGTTCTCGCAATGGCTGCACCAGTATGCCCCGAACATTCTTGCCCCGCTGTCACTTACGCATTGAGCGAAATCGTCGTGCTCCCCTGGCAGGGAAAGGAATATCGCGATAACTGCAACAATTGCAATAGCGGCGAATAAATACTTGAAGTCCATGATGAGCATATCTATCGCAAAATTTAAATTCTAACGCCAGAAATTCCATTCTCTGCTGAGATAGCGCGATTCGACAAGAGCTGATGCCTCGCCAATCTCCCTGCTGCTGAGTTCACCTAGCCGGTATTCCTTCCCCCTGGTAAAACCTTCGAGGAGCGCGTGGTAGAGATCGTCCCTCGAAACGTTCTTCTGCTTCCTGACTGAAGTCACCCTCTCCTTCACAGTCTCGATCATCTTGTCCCTTATCTTCTCGTTCGGGACCTTCAGGAGGGAGAACATCTTCTCAACATCGACCTGGTAGAGGATGGTGCCATGCTGGAGCAGCACCCCCTGCCGCCGGGTCTGGGCATTGCCAGATATCTTCTTCCCGCCTACCACGATGTCATTTATCGGCTTGAATTCCGCTTCTATCCCGACTATGGAAAGTGAATCTATTATCCAGCCGCATATTTGCCTGTATGATTCGATAATGTCCTTGGAAAACATCTTTTCAGGAGCGATCACGCTGTATGTGATCTCGTGCTCGTGGAAGACTGCGCCTCCTCCTGTCCTGCGCCTCACTATGTCGATCCCGTTCTCGGCGCAGGCGGCAAGGTCCACCTCGTCATCAAGCGACTGGAAGTAGCCGATCGACACTGCGCTCGGCTTCCATCCGTAGAACCTGATAGTTGGATCGGCACCGATCCTTACATGATTCGAAACTGCCTCATCAATTGCCATGTTCATGAAGGCAGAGTGTTCCTGGTAATCTATTACTCTCCACATTCCAATGCCCTCCGTATTATCCTTGCAAGATCCGCAGACGTCGCCCCCACCAGAAGCGCTGACCTCAGTTCTGATGATATTATTTTTTCCAGGTCATTTTCGCTTATGTCCATATCCGAACCCAGGATGGATTTCTCAATCTGGATGATCTTCTCTTCCGGATGAAGGAAGAAGTCTCCCGTTATCCTGATGCTGCTGATCTTCCCGCCTGTGCATTCCACATCCACTGCGACAAGCTTCCCGACCTTCTCCCGGTATTTCATGAACATTATTGAAAGCCAAACCTTTTGAATTTAATTTGGTAATAATTTCCGTGGACAAGGTCAGTATCAACAGTATAGAGTACTCCGTGAAGGTGGAATACACTGCAAACAGATCGGCAGTAGGAAGGCTGCGCGACAAGACGATCGAGATCTCCATTCCAAAAAGATGGTCCCAGAAGGACAAGGCGGAAACCTACGAGACCCTGCTCAAAAGATCTATAAGGGCAATCAGCAGGGGAAGATGGACGAGCGAAGGAAGCAAGAAGATAACATTCAGGTCCGGCCAGGTTCTAAAGGCCTGCGGGAAGGAGTTTTTGATTTCCATATCAGACGGAGCAAGGTTCAGCGCAAAGATCAGCAATGGCAGGATCAGCGCAACCGCCCCGCGAGACGACCCGGAACGGGAACTCAAGATAGCTGCAAAGATAAAGAAGGTGCTGACAAGCGAGCTTTACCCCCTTGTGAAGGAAAGGGTGGACCATTTCAACAGGCATTTCAATGCAGACATCCGGAACATAAGGATCACGGACACACTGACGCTCTGGGGAACCTGTTCCCATGACAACAAAAAGATAAGCCTGAATTTCCGCCTCCTCTTCATGCCCGGAGAGGTCCTTGACTATGTAATCGTGCACGAGCTTGCGCATACGAAATACAAGAGCCACGGGAAGCGGTTCTGGGGGCTCGTTGCAAAAATAATACCTGATTATGATGAGAGGAGAAAATGGCTGAGGGAAAACGGATGGTCGGTTTTCTCGAGGATGGGTTCCGGACAGCAGAAGATAACGCAGTTCTTTTGATAAAATTTATAATCACTTCACAACACGAATTGTACCTATAGAGGGGGGTTGATGAAATGAGGAATAAGGTTAAACAACCTGGGAGGCAGGACGGTTTCGCATCCAAAGCACTGCTGGTTGACGAGCACGTAGAATCAGCATTTGTTGCTGCTGCAAGAAGGAATGACCTCGGGAGTTTGAAGAATTTTTTAAGAAGGGGGGTAAATGCCAATGCAAGTAATTTTATTGGCATGACTGCGCTGGCATTCACATCGTCTGTCGAAGTTGCGCGATATCTTCTTTCTGAAAATGCAGAAGTAGATAAAAAAGGCCTTGGGGGCAGGACTGCCCTGAGCTTTGCCGCAGAAAATGGACGCGTGGAATTGATGCGGCTGTATATGGACAATGGCGCAGAAGTCAACGCAAAGGATGATTGTGGCCGCACTGCGCTCATGGCTGCTTCAACCCATGGCAAGGCTGTAGCCGCAGCACTTCTAATCGAAAAAGGAGCGGAAGTCAATGCAGCGGATAATAACGGCGAAACAACGCTCATGTGCGCAGCAAGAGGCGGCAACTGCGATATAGCAAGGCTTTTGCTTGATAACGGCGCTGATGCCAATGCGGAGGGGGAGAATGGCTGGAACGCGATTGCAGAAGCATCAGTATCCAAGAACAGGGACATGGTGGCATTGCTTATGGAACATTCCGGGATGCGGCCCAGGGCCCTGGCCCTTATGGTCGCAGTGATGGGGAACCAGATAGATATAACTAGAATTTTACTTGAAAAAGCAGAAGGAGAAACTGTCGATGCTGCCATCTCTCTTGCCTTTGAACACGGAAGGAGTGAAATTTCCAGGATGCTTTACGAGAAAAAAGGAGTGAAGATTATGGATGTAGAATTCACATCCAGCATTGCCGAAAGAAGGCAGATACTGTACGGATTGATGGAGCAGGCAGCCAAGAAATGATTACTCGCCGATGATCTTCACAAGTATCCGCTTGTCCCTCATGCCGTCGAATTCGAAATAGAATACCTCTTCCCATGGGCCGAAATCGAGTTCGCCTTTTGTTACCGGAAGGACCACCTGGTGCGCCATCAGCTGCCGCCAGATGTGAGCCGCCGCATTGTCTTCTCCGGTATCGTTGTGCCGGTAATCATCCGTATAGGGCGCGATCTTTTCCAGGAGCTTCAAATAGTCCGCGTGCAGGCCGTTCTCGTTGTCGTTGACGACCACTGCAGCAGTTATGTGCATCGGATTGACAAGTACAAGTCCTTCCATTATTCCGCTTTCATGGACAGCTTTCTGCACCTGTGGGGTGATCCTTACAATCTCGATCTTTTTCGAGGTCTTCACCCTCAGGTAATCAGTATGGGCCTTCATCTCATTCCACCAAGTATCTGCGCCGCCTGCCTGAATTCCCTTGATGCGAGTTCCTGCTGGTTTACATCAAAAAATGAGACGCCCTTTTCCATATGGTCGAGAACATCTGCAAGATAAGGCTCGGCGCCTTTCTTCAGCTCCTCGAAAACAAACCTCGGCTTGTTTGCCATCACAAACACCTTGAGCTCCTGAACCTTCTTCATCGCATCTTCGTACCTTCGGGCGTTTATGTATCTTCCCAACAGTTCGTAATGCCCGAACAGTATATCGAACTTCTCATCGAGCGATGTCGCTGTGCCGGTTTCGTAATTCTCAATATGGTCTGCTGCACCCTCGGCTTTCCTTGACGGTACCCTGAAAAGAGATGCATACTCGTCAAGGAATTTCTTCATGTAGGCGTATGAGCATTTGATCCCGACAAGGGTCCCTATTTCAGCAAGGGTTGCTACCTTGAACCGGTCGATGAGCTGGAATCTCATGTACCTGTCGGTATTCTGCGAATAGTCCGTAAGCTGGCGCTCCAGCCAAAGATCCCTTTCCATTCTGAGCGTGTCCGCGCGCCTGTTGGTGTATTCATATATCCTTGCGATCTGCTCCGTCCTGAATTCTCCCAGGCGCGTCTGGATGTTCCCGATCTGCCTTGCGGACTGCCGGCAGAGCTGTTCCCGGTTCGATCCCCGTGCCAGCTTGACCTCGTTCAGTGTCCGGATTGCTGCATTGACCCGGCTGTTACCCAGCCTCACCTTGAGGGCAACGTATTTTTTGGAAAGATCCTGCTTCAGGCCGATAAGATCAGCCATTATCCGCTTAATGTCCCTTGCCGAGACCTCCCCTCCCTGCAGCTGGAGTCTTGCATTCTCTAGCTTTTCAAGGGTTTCCTCAGTCTTATGCATCTCGTCCTCATACCTGTTCCTAATGTGCGTCAGGGCCCTTGAAACCCTAAGGATATGGCCTCCCCAGACCCTGGGGGACCTCTCTTCCTTCCCCTGTCTGATGGCATCTTCGATCTCGTCTTCTGATGAATCGCGGTATTTGTTGTCGCGGACTTCCCATCCGTATCCGGCCATAACATGCCAGTTCCTGATGCCCATGTTCAAATCTTCAGGCTTGATTGATTCTGCCGGTTTTCCGGAAAAATCCCTGCCAAGATAATTAGAAAGCATAGTTGCAGATTCATGCGCTTTTTCGAAGGCTCTCGTTTTTCCATCTCTCCTCCTTTTCCTTCCCTCAATCAGTTGCTTTTGCATGTATAAATATCTCTTACCTGCTTTTTTTAAATGGTGAACATGCACATTTTTTCCACCTCTTTTTCAAACGATCCACATCATTTTTCCAACAAGATTTTAATTCCGGCTCCGGCTTTTCAGAATGGGGGATTGAATGAGCTGGATATACCTGAAATACAGAATTAGGAAAAGGGCGGAGGAATGCGCCCTGATGCTCGGGAGCCTTATATACCCGGAGGAACCGGATCCCGACAAGAACCTGTCGGAATATGTTCGGAGGATGAACAGATGAAGGGGCAGCTTTCGGCCGAGATGCTCATCCTGCTCGTTGTCATCCTCGGAATAATTGCGATTGCTGCAACGCAGCTGATCGGAAGCGCTAGGGAGACGAGCGACAGCATCGGATCTACTACAAAAAGAATAAGCGAGATGACGAATGTCATAAAGGGTGAGGAAGGAGACTTCTGCGTAATTTCAGAAGACTGCCTCGAAGGTTTGGATTGTGAAAGAAACAGGTGCAGTTAGAATCGTGAAATGAATTTCGCAATCAGAGCGGACGGATCATCCGGTATAAATTGTAGACTAAAAAATCTGGGGAATCTCCCCGGATTTCATGGGGAAAGACAAACGCAACTGCCACGAACATGACGAAATAGGCTCCGAATGCTAATCCAACAAGATCCATATTCAGTACATTAAATGAAAATAATAAAGAAGAGTGAGGGACGAACTCAGGGGCACCCCGCTGGAGAAATAACCTCTCGGGCCCTCATGGGCCGACCACAGGCAACATTTGATGCCCCTTGTGCCTTCCGGGTCCAGGATTGCATGATCAACCGTCTGATCAGGACAGCAACCAACGCATCCGGCAAACATACAGCAGCAGGCGGTTAGCGGGACGAGCCTTCAGAGGTAAAAGTCCTCAGTCGAAACCGCCGTCTTGTTGGCGATGATACCGATCCTGGAATTCCCAGGCACAATAATATATAGGGATTTTTTCATTTAAAAAGTTTTACAAAAAAAGTTAGACAGCTGTCAAAGAATAGACAATTGTCTAAATTATATTCTCGATCAGGAGTATCAGCACCATGCAGATTAAGCCTGCAAAGAAGAGCTTTGCGCCTGTAAGCAACATTGAATCGTTCGAAACCTTTCCGAGGAATGCACCGATCATGAAAAATACAAGCATTGAAAATACGAATGACACCTGGTATGCAAGGCCGATTTCAGAGGGGCCTATCAGGAAAAAAGGGACCAGTATCAGGAGGGACATGAGGAAAGGTGAAAAACCGTCAACAAACGCGGTGAATAGTATCGCTATCTTGTGCGCTTTTTCGTAAGTCGTCCCTTCGAGGCTCCGGTGGAGCGCCTTTTCCATCTCCTTGAGCTGCTTCCTCCTTTCAGCAGTCTCTGCAAACAATGCGCCGGTCAGTCCGGAAATCGATACAGCGATAGTTGTTGCAAGGCCAAGCTTGACTACTATCAACGGATCTGTTATTCCTGAGATGAAACTTCCCAGCAGGACACCAAGCATGGTAAGGGCCCCGTCAAAGCCGTTGTTTACAAAGGTCCTTCGCAGGATCTCGCTCATGCCTGTAATGGAGTCGTAGAATTCGAACTTTTCCCTGATTTCTTTAAGATTCATTCAACAATCCTTTTCCCGGTAGATACACGATCAACGCTCTGCAGGGATGCGCCGAAAGTGTGTATGGTATCCTTTATTGCTCCAAAGTCCATTCCATCCCCTTCTATCGTAACCTTGGCTGATTCGACCTTGTGCTCGACGTCTTCGATCAGTATATCCACACCTTCTACCCCCTTGACTGAACTGAGGCTCATGCTAAGCTGGTCTATCGGCAGGTTGTTAGGTATAAGTACGTCAAGAACCACTCGTTTTATTCCACTCATGTACTTCTATCCGAAATAACATATTTAAAAGTTGATTTCAGGGCCCATCTCGATTTTGGAATATGTTTTCCAGTTCATGGCCCCTTTTGCGCTCCTGATTATCCTCTCCGAGCGACTTACAAGATATTCATGCATCTCGTCGTAGGTGTCGAAGAAAAGAAGGTCCTCATCAAAATAAACAAACTGCCCCTCCTTCCATCCGAGCATCCGGAGTTTTTTCATAAGTGCCGGGGGCTTCCTGGATTTTCCCTGGATTATTGAATTGATATAATCGATTATGTTCGAATGCTCTGATCTGAAGCCTGCAAGGCTCGTTCCGGTCTTTATCTCGATCTTGCCTATGATCTTTGCGCTGGATATTTTCTTGTATATCATGAAATCGGCCCTGCTGTCGAACAGTATCAGCTTGTCCGAATTCCTGTCATACCCTATGAACTGGCCCCTTCGCCATCCCAGCTTCTCCAGTCTCGAAAGAAAAAGATCATCCGGCTTTGCATTCCTCCCAAGGAGGAAGCCATTGACCTCCTCAATGCAAAATCCCACAAAAAAATATACATAATAAATTTAATTAATAGCTAGGAAAAATATACGATGAAGAATGAGCCGATTATAGTCCTGAAGCAGAACGGCGAAAGGGAGCCATTCAACCCTAACAAGGTAGTCACGGCACTCCGGAGGATAGGCCTGCAGGGAAAGGATGCCGACAGGGTCCTCGAGTACGTCAACAGGAGGATCTACCAGGACATACCGACAAAGAAGCTCTACTCGCTGATCTACAGCAGGATCAAGAGCATGAAGCCAGAGATCACGCACAAGTTCAACCTGAAGAGGGCGCTCTTCGAGATGGGGCCTGCAGGATATTATTTCGAGGATTACATATCGAGGCTCCTTGCCGAATCCGGATATTCCACGCAGGTGCGCCAGAAGATAATGGGAAAATCCGTATTCCACGAGATCGATGTTGTTGCATCAAAGAACGGGAAAAGGTACATGGTAGAATGCAAGTTCCACAACAGCCCGGGAGTGAAATGCTCCATCCAGACAATACTTTACATACACGCGAGGTTCCTTGATCTGAAAAGGAGCGGGAACAGGTTCACCAAGCCCTGGCTCATCACCAACACCAAGATATCTGAGGATGCTATACGCTATGCCGAAAGCTACAAGATCCCTGTTCTTGCATGGAAGCATCCGTTCAGGAACAGCCTGGAGGTTATGATCGACAAGTCGAAATGCTATCCGGTAACGGTCATCCCCATGAAGAATGACGAGAAGTTCAGGCTGATGAGCAACGGGATAATAAGCGTGCTCGACATCCCGAAAAAACCGGAGGAGCTTGCAAAGAAGACGGGCCTGAACATCGTCAAATGCAGAAAGATAGTCAGCTCTGCAAGGATATGATAAGAGCGCCTGCTATTACGAGAACGACACCTATGAACCGGTATGCGAGATTCTCTTTTTCCTTTAGTATCAGCACCCCTCCGATGAATGCGAACAATGTACTTAATTCTATCAATGGAAGGACCACGCTGGCATCAAGCATGGTGAATGCATTGAGTACGAGATAGTATGTTGCTGATGCGAAGAATGCAGCAGCTACAACGGCCTTCGGCCTTCCGGTAACCAGTTTCCGGACAGCACCAGGTTTCCGGTAGATGAACGGAACAAGCATCAGGGATGGGATGAAGAACAGCAGGAATCCAAGGACTGAGGGCGCGAAATATTCAACTAGCGCCTTGTCCACGATGAATGCGGATGCCATGATGAGGGAGCATGCAACAGAAAGGTGAAGTCCCTTGAGCGAGATTTCTCTTGATGAGAAGAACGCCCCTCCGATAATGAGCGCTGTTCCTGCGATTTTTTCAAACGACATCTGCTCGTTCAGGAACACCGCCGAAAGGATCAGTATGAAAATGAGCTTTACTTTCGAAAGCGGCGCGCTTGATGAAACCTCAAGCACGGAAAACTGCTTGAAATAGATGAGGTTCAGCATTGTCCAGAGGATGCATGACAAAAGAACAAGGAACCATGCGTAATAATCCTCGACAGGCCTGTAATCGATAACTGCAAGCGGAAGGAAGAAGAGGGAGCATGCAAGCATCCATATGCATGCATAGGCAAGATCATCCTCCTTTGTTGAAACGTACCTGTGGACAAGCAGCTCCATTCCATTGGCAGCCGCTGCACCCAGGGCAAACAGTATCCCTATCATTGGAATGATTTCATTCGGTTGGAATTATAAAGCTTTAAAATGGCTTTTAGACATTTTTTATAACAATGACCGACGCAGATTCAATGAGACTCATCATGGAGGCCAGTTCAGCTTCGCAAATGATGGATGCTGCAAAGAACATGAAGATCCCGAATGATGCATTCCATGCCATCGCTTCCAAAGTAAAATCTAATGAATGGGATCGGTTCAGGGAATTCGTGCGTGAGGGAGAGTACAGGTCAGAACTTCTCGAATTCTGTAAATCCTGCGAATTCAGGAGGCCGGGTTTCAACCAGGTCTACATCGAACTTTTCTACGAAAATCTTTTGGAATTCAGAGGAGCAAGGGCCAGTCTTTTCGGGACTGTTGAAGAGGATTTGTTAGCTGGTGATATTAAAGCCGTTGCAGGAAGAATGCCGGAAAATGAAAGAAGGGGAATGTTCTCCTCCCTTAAGGAGAACGGATTTGAGAAAATACTGACAAGAGTTGCAAGGCATTTCGGTGAAGATGGTTTGCAGTATCTTCTTTTAAGATACATGGCAGATCCTGAAAATGAGAGTGTCCAGACGGCACTTGCTGATTTCAATGATCCCAGAGTACTTGAGATTGCTATACTAGACGAGGACGTGTATACTCTTTCAAGATTCGATTACCCAGATGATAAACGGGCAAGGGAGATCCTCATCAGGTCAATGGATTCGCATCCGGTGGAATTATATAACGGCATCAGCCATCCGGAAATAAAAGCGGCTGTCCTTCAAAGAGTGGATGACATTCTAGCAGCGTCATTCGAGAGTCCTGATGAAGATGAAATATCCGAATTGATATCGAATTACACTTCGGTAGCAAATATATGCGGCAATGAAGCGCGTGATTCCTTCCTGGAAAGGCTGAATGGAACATGTGCGCAGAGATGCGGAGCTTACGTTGCCCTTGGAATAATTGGTGATCTGGACACCCTCAGGAAAATAAGCGAACGGGATCCGCTTGCCAGATCATACCTTGGTGCCGGGCTTGTATATGCTGGGGATATTGATGGGTTAGACATCATAAAGGAGGAGATCTTTCCTTATTTAGAAGACGATATAGGCTCGTCAAGGGCGCTTGTTGCATTTACGACCATTGAAAAAATTGCCCTGCAGCCAAATATGATACTTGAATGGCGGATTTCGCAGGGGCGCGACATACGCGAGATCCAGGATGCAGTAGTTGAGATTGGCAGAAAATGCGGCGAACCGTCTCCCAGACTGGCAAAACTCTATGAGATTACTACTGACAAACGCAGAGGGGAGATGGAAAAACTCCCCTTGCCGAAGGGATTCCAGGGGAAACCGAAAGCATTCCGGAAGATAAATAATGGTTAAAGATGTTCTGATGTGAAACATATATTTTTAATAATTATCCTGCAGAATATGTTTTGGTAAGCTAAATGAAATCACAAATATCAAACAAAGATTCCTTCTTCTTTGCGTTTAGCTTTAGCGTTTTCTAATCAAAGGGAAATAAACCTCCTGAAAAAAAGTGGAATAAAGAAGCTTTTTCGATGGTCGTGAAAAACCCGGAAGAAAAAACCCCTTAATTTGAAAAATGTGATAAATATGACATTAACATATCCGATAACACCAAGACCGAAAAGAATTGCAGCTGCCTTTCCCGGAGAAAGGGGGGCATATGCAGAACTTGCCCTCAAAAAGGCAATACCAGGAGTAAAGACGATACCGAGGCGCGACTTCAAGCATGCTTTCGAAGCCCTTGATTCGAAGGAATCGAAACTGGCGCTTGTACCAGTCGAGAATTCAACTGAAGGAACTGTGAACCACGTATATGACCTCCTGCTTAAACACAGCGTAGTCGCATTGGCCGAAGTTTTCGTGAACATCCATCATTCTCTGATTATCAATCCGGAAACCGATCCTGCGCATATAAGGAGGGTTTATTCCCACCCTCAGGCGCTTGCTCAGAGCAGGGGATACATAGACACGATGGGCTACGAAGCCGTCCAGCACCACAACACTGCCGCTGCTGTGAAGATGATAAAGGAAAAGAGGATTCTTGATGGAGCAGCGATTGCAAGCGAGGAAGCAGCCAGGATATATGGAATGAGGATAGTTGCCACATCCATTGAGGATAAAAAGGACAACATAACACGGTTCCTGATTATCACTCCCCAGGAATACGAGGCTGAGATGCGGGAACTTGTCAACGGGAGAAAAGACCATAAAACTTCTATGGTAGTCGGGCTTCACCATGAATCGGGTGCACTGCATACCATACTTGGGGCGATCGCACAGGCAGGAGTCAACATGACCAGCATCAATTCACGCCCCACCAAGGAAAAACCCTGGGAATACGTCTTCCACATTGATTTCGAAGGAGATGCCAAGGAGCCCCACATCAGGGATATGCTTGAGCAGTTGACAAAGATGTCCGCGTTCCTTCGGGTGATTGGAAGCTACAGTACGATATACCAGGATTGAAGTTGATTTTCACCTAGGAGTAGATGTCATTTTGGTTGCAGAATGATTCAAGAGAGTACATCCGGCTGAACATCCAGCGCTCCTTTCTGGAATTTATTCCGTGGATATGAAGATATGCTGCAGCTTCAGTGAGCCGCTCGACAAGTTCGCTTGAATCCGGCAGGCCCTCAGGACCGTTCTCGTATGCAATAAGCACTGTCCGCAGATGGCTTGTAAAATCAGATCCAAAATCATGCCAAGCGGTCTGGGTGGAACCGACTATGCTCACCATAGCACATGCTGACATTATGAGGTTCCGGTCGTTTATTTCCATTCCGGAATTCCTAAGTTTCTCTTTCAGCTCTTCTAGGATGTCCCTTGCCATGATTTTTACATTGTCGTACGGATTTTTTCCCCTAATTAGAGACCTGTATGCGCTGATCACCTTGGCCTTCAGCCTTTGGTGGACGAAATTATAGGAATCCGGGATGTTCTTCGGGGAAATTGCCTGAAGGGATCGCACATATGCAGTCTGAATGTCGAATGGGCTTGCATTTGGGAAAATCCCCAGGACATCGAAGGGATCATAGGTAGTTGCAATCCTGTCAGCAATCAAAGTAAACTCGAATGCAGAAAGCCTCTTTTCCCTCACAAATGAGGGCCTGGGTTTTTCTGAATGCTTTGAAGCCGTTTCTGCCATGACAGTTATTTTGAATGTAGTTTTTATAAATATAGTGTTTAAATATGGAAAAAATTGAGTATATTGACTGGATCAACTGAAAATCTTACATTATGACAAGAATGAGGATATTTATAATTATTATTTTTGGAATATTTATTTATAAATTTAACCACACATAACATTAATGTATAACAGGTGGGGAATTTTACAATGCGAACAACCAGAGGCCTCAGCAGGAATTCAGCCAGATGGCTTGCCGGCGATGAGTCACGGCTAGGATACATTCTGGATTCCCTAAAGCTTAAACCTGAATTGTGCAAAAAGATTGAAAAAATTCAGGCGTACGACTTCGGGAATGATGCTGGAGGTCTGATCGCCAACAGGAACAGGATGTATGAAAAATTTAATGATACATACAAGCAGCTTGCCCGCCAGTGCGGATTGAGTGAGAGGAGGGTGCGGGAAACCGCTGATATAATCATGCCTTTGCTTGACATTGCTGAAAGATGCGGCTATACTATTTATGGACACCAGTACCGGACAATGGATTATGGCCAGCTGATGATAGGATATGTCGATGAGGCGGAAAGGGCGCATGTAAACCTCGGGTTATTGATCCATGACATTGGAAAATGCGCAATTGACCCGAAATTACTTCGCAGAAGGGGGAAACTTCCGGATAAGACAAAGAAGAGAATCAATAAGCATGTCGAATATAGTGGGGAGATATTATCCAGGGTGCTTGGAGAGCTTCCCTTAGTAGTGGATATTGCAAGATATCACCACGAACAATTCGGGGGCGGGGGATATCCTTCAGGACGGCCTGCAAGCCAGATGCATATAGGGATAAGGATAGCAAATCTGGCAGACAGCATCGACGCAATGGCATCGGAAAGGATATACCACACGGGGCCGCCAGCAAATATTGCAACGATTGTCGAAAGGCTAAAGGCCATGATCAATACGCAATTCAACGGGGAACTGGCAACATTCATCGTCACCGGGATATACCAGAGCAGGGAATTCGTCGGCAGGCTTTCGGAGATAATTGAGAGTGGCGGCGGTACCCCTTAATCAGATGTATACAAATCCATCCAGAATCTCCGTGCAATTGCGGCACTTTCAGGAAACTGTCCGTTTTTTTCCGTAACGATCCGGTCAGCAGTCCTTCCAAGGTTCTCGATCGTTTCTGTCCATCTTAACGCATTCAAGCCCAGTGCGACCATTTCCGGATCAGAGATATTTTCATTAATTACCTTCAGAATAGCATCGAACCCGCTGCTGATACAATCATCCATGGCAACTTTTTCTCCTGAATGATCAAGGGCTTTGAGAAGTGCGATTTTTACCTCACGGTCATCTTCCCTTTCAAGGGCATCAACCAGTATCGCCTGGCAACCGTCATATTTCTTTGAAATTCGAGCATTTCGTATCCGGACTTTAGGATCTGGATCTTTCAAGCCTTCAATCAGTTCAATTCTTTCAACTGCAGTTTTTTGGCTATGGGAATTGAAAGCAGCACTGGCTGAACCGTTTCCAGTTTCCTTGTCTTGTACCTTTTTCATGCCTAAATGCATATTCCCACCCGTTGTATATATGTTTTTTGATATATTTAAGCTTAGCCTAAAACAGATCCATGCTTGATTACCCGGTCAGACCCTCAATGAACCTCGGAAGCCACGCGCAGCATAATAGGATTCTGCACCATTGTGATATGTGAAGACCCTTCCATAGCGGCGGTCGCAGAAGATCGCCCCTCCAAGCTTCCTGATCCCGGTAGGCGTCTTCACCCAGCTTGAGGTCTTTTTGTCGAATTCAAAAAGAGCCTGGAGTTCCAGGTACTGCTCCTCGCTCAGGATCTCGATTCCCATCGATTTTGCCATATCAATGGCATTGTTCTTCGGCTTGTGCTCTTTTCTTGAATCCATGGCTTCACGGTCGTAACACAGGCTCCTCCTGCCCTTTGGACTCTCATCAGAACAATCGAAAAATAGGAATTCCCCCGTCTTCTTGTCAAAGCCGATAACATCAGGTTCCCCTCCGGTGCTTTCCATTTCATTCAGGGACCTTAGTTTCCCTTGATCCAGCCTTGCCAGCACATTCTCCCATTTCAATCCTTTGTGCCTGTACATATTCGTCTCGAAACGGGATTTCAGCGCTTTTATCAATTCCTTCATGACTAATGGATCGGTGGTGAATTCTTAAAATCGCCTGCCCAAATCAGATTTTTTGGTAAAATTTTCATATTTTGCTGTCCTGGATGGTAATTGCAGGTAAAAAACGGCATAATATTTATATATAGGGCATCTGATTTTTTGCGCATGCGCCCCATATTTGTTTTGGCCATCCTCCTGATGGCCGGATCAGTCACTTTCGCAGCTACTGGAATCAGCAGCTGCCAGTTAATTACGGCTCCTGGTGAGTATAGTCTCACTAATAATCTGACACATTCTGGTTTTAACGTATGTATAGATATACAAACATCCGATGTTATGCTTGACTGCGACGGCTACTCCATATCTGACGGGGATTACGGAATAGGCATTCATGTCGGCGTTCCGGGAACTACTGTTCTGTCAAATGTTACGATCCAGAATTGCAATGTGTATACGGAGGCAGTTGGAATATCCATGACCAGAGGTACATCATTCAACCTCATCAACAATACCCTCCACAACAACAACAACCACATACAGCTTGTTTTTGTAAATGACAGCAACTTCATAGACAACCGGCTCTACGAGGGGAACTGGAACCCGAGGGCCATAAGCGGAATCACGCAGAACGGCGGGGCAAGAAACAACTATGTAAACAACGAGATAAGGAAGGCCGACGTTGGTATGCAGCTCTATGGTGCTGATGACATTACCATAAGCGATTCCCTCTTCGACTACAATTATCCGTATAGTCTGAACGTAGTTGATTCGAGCGTCACGGTAAGCGATACGGAATTCTTTGACGGACCCAGACTCATCAATGTCACGCATGTTGATACTGGATCCTCGGTCACATTGTCGAATGTCATACTCGGCAATGTCTATGGAAGTGAACAGTATGCAACCATCTCCATGGTGGATTCCACATCTGGATCCGGAGAAAACTACTACCTGGCATGGCTTGCACTATCCCCGCCCGAAGGCTTTGAGAAATTCAATGACATGGGAGTTGCAATCGACAACTACTGGAGCCTCTCAGAGGTTTCAATAGACTCGCTTACACTGCAGTGGAATGCCGATGAGCAAAACGGCTATAGCGAGGATATGATCGAACTCTGGAGAAAGGAATTTAGCGGAAACTGGAACCTGCTCAATGACACGGCTTCCGGCATGCAGCTCTCAGCTACCAGCGTCCCAGGAGGAGGATACCTGCAGCTTCTGTTGGCTCCTGACGATGACGATGGAGACGGCGTACCTGACGAGGATGACCTTTGTCCGGGAACAGTTCCGGATGAGATAACAGACGTAAGCGCTGGCCACTACTACCTTGGACCGGGAGGCGTCATCTACGACGAGAACGGACCAACGGAATTCACTGGTGCAGACACATACGGATGTTCTGTTGCACAGGTGCTCTACTGCAAGCCTGGAAACAACCAGGGCGAATCCGAGCACGGAATGACGCCGGGTACCCTTAATGTCTGGATGAGCCAGACAGGTTGGGCATCAGACTGCCAGGTTGACGGTACAGTAGCCCTGCCGGGCGAGAACAGTTCCCAGCCTGATGTAGACTCTGACCATGACGGGAAACCTGACTGGTGGTGCGAGGATCATCCGAACAAATGCTGAAAAAGCATTTTTTTCTTTTTACTTTTCGATACAATAATCAATGAAGGAATGTCTGCAGCCAGTTGTATCTACAGAGAGAACATTTTCAGGCCCCAATTTTTCCTTTAGGATCTGTGCCAGTGTTTTTGGAGCCTTTATAGCCTTGTGATTACTCTTTTTATTGTAGTAATTGGGCGATAGCTGGGCATGTGCGGCCCCGCAAAAGACAACCATTCTGCTCCCATTTTTTACTTGATTTTCTATCATGGAACCTGAATATTCTTCTCTCTCTTTTGAATAGACGATTTGGGGATTGCTGTGGTCCTCGTGGGCAGCAGGCAGATCATATAGGAAAATCCCTAAGCCGGATTTTTTTGCTTTGATAATTGGTAGGGCATCAGGTGTATAAACGACGGCACTGCCTGGATCTTTGTTGTATTTGACCGCATTATACTTTTTGAGATTTTCCAGGCTCGGATCATCATAAACGTTTTGGGCGATTTCCTGGCTATCCGTCGGGCCTTCAATCCCGAGAGCAGTAAAGCCGATTTCCTTTAGTTTGGGCAGCATTAGGAAAAACAGGTCATCGTCCTCGCTCACATTGTGAATCTCTCCGAATACTAATACTTTTTTGTTTTTTGCGATTTCTACAAGACCGTCCGGAGATATCCTTGGCAGGGGCCTTGCATTCCTTTCCTTCACATAGGTTTTTTCCATCTTCCCTCTCACTTCAACAACATCCGCATTGCCGATTTTCGAAGTAATTATTCCTGTTACTGACCTGTCCTTTGTTATCCGGTATCCGGAACTTTCTGCGAAACATTCCTTGTAAGTGGTTTCGATGATCATCTTCCCATCTTTGGATCGGTCTACGCTTTCAACAAGAAGATAGTCTTCAGAACATGTGGGGTATGGGGGATTTATTGCTGATACTGCTATTGCCGAGGACAAAATTCCTAATCCAAGTAATCTTCTTGTAGTATTAGGTCGTTTAGCAGAGACAACTCTTTTCATGTCAGGGAATATGCCTGGTTTAGATTAAAAAGTTTAAATACCACCTAAGCTTGATCAGTAATTTGAGATCAGTCCTTTCTGGCCGGTGATGAAGCGATAGTCTTAGGAGCACAAGATACAAATAAAGCCGGGTAAGGGAGTTGTCCCCGCTTTAGGTAGTTGGTTTTTGCCAAGCTTTTTCCTAAAAAGCGGATTGAACCCCTCTATACCGCTTTCAGCTTATCATCGACTAATGTCTCATAAAAGCGATTGCAGGCGGCCGCATAACCGATCTGCCAACCCGGCAGCAATTGAATAAATCAAAAGCTTAACAAAGATTAGAATTAATATTTTTAAAGCCTTTTCATTGCCCGATCCTGGGCCCTTCCTTTCTCCAGGCTGGACCTCTTGATGATGTCTTCCTGCATTATTGTGAAATGATGGAAGTCGGGACCTGCGAAATTCGCAGTTTCAAGCAATTGCAACATATTATAATATATGGATAAATGTGTATTTAAATCTATTCCCCAATAAGTGCATTTAAAAACAATATCGAATATTAATTTGCTAAATTGGGCCCGTAGCTCAGATAAACTTTTGGTAAAAGTTTAATCAAAACTAATTATCCAAAAGTTTGGAGCAACTTGGTAGAGCGACGGACTTTTAGTTTTAGATAACTTGCGAGACAGTTTTTGCCTTGCTTTTTACTAAAAAGCGAGATCCGCAGGTCGAGGGTTCAAATCCCTCCGGGCCCGATTTCATCCTGCTTTTCTGTCGACTATTGTATCATCATCAGGACTTGCCTTCCTTGCAGGGATTATGCTTGGGGGCCTTCTGGACCCTGAAAGGAGAGCTTCCACCTGTTCCCTTAGCGCAAGGACGTTTGCAAACCTGTTTTCAGGATTCTTCTCAAGGCACTTCATTATTATCGGATCTGCCTCGACAATGGATTCTGATATCTTGGATGGAGGCTGCGGTATCTCGAAGACATGTCTTGTGAGCATTTCGCTTATTGATTCTGCATGTATCGGAAGATATCCTGACAGCAGCTCATACATAAGTACGCCGACTGAATAAATGTCCGAACGGAAATCATGTGCATTTCCTGCTGCCATTTCCGGAGACACATAGGATGGCGTTCCTTCGAACACGTCCTCGTTATCAAGTTTGCCGCAATCTTCAATCCTTCTGGATATTCCGAAATCAACGAGATTCACTTCCAGGTTCTTGTAGTCCACGGTTGCAGTGAATGGGGACCAGCCCCTTAGAATTATGTTTGACGGTTTGATGTCCCTGTGTACAACGCCGCTCTGGTGGACCATGAACAGCGAATCGCAGAGGTCCATGACGATCTTCCTTGCAAAATGCCAGTCAAGGAAACTGACCATGCCAATAACTTCGCTGAGAGGGTTTCCATCAATGAAATCTGTGATCAGAAACTGCTTTCCCTCGAATTCGCCGCCGTCAAGAAGCTTGGGGGCTTTCTTTCCGACATTTATCTGCAGCATATCCCTCTCGTTGACTATGAACCGGTTCTTCTCGCCCTCAGTTGCAATCTTGAGGGCAACTTTCTTATCATCTTTCCACGCTTCGAAAACATGTGCAGTGCCACCGGATCCGACCTTCCTCCTGATCCTGTAACCGTCTACCACTTTGTTTACATGATCAGTAAGCTGAATTCCGGATTGCCTCACGAGGGAGTTATGCCTGGGGACTCTGCCTCGGAGCGCTGTTTTACTTTGCATGGGAATGTGTACATCACATATCAGGTATATAAATCTTTCTATATGCTCGCAACGAAGCAGGCGCCAAACAGCCCTGCATGGACGTTCAGCACGATATTTATCGGGATTTCGCGCAGTATCCGTTCATGCGCATGGGAATTGTAGAATTCCCTTGTGAATTCGTTCGAGCGGAAGATCTCAAGATGCCTTGGCGCGATTCCGCCTGCGATGTAGAGGCCTCCCCTTGGAAGATAATCAAGGACAAAGTTCCTGGCACATCTTCCGTAGAATTTGGAATACCACCTGAATGTCTCCTTGCAGTTTAGGTCCTTGTACTTGTATTTCGCGATCAGCGGCACCTTGTCCTTCGAGGAATCAATCTCGTCTGAATGCTCGCTCGGGCCGTTCTTGTGCCTCAGATAGAGGTAGATGTTCTCGATCCCCTTTCCGGAAACAGTGTCCTCGAAACTAACCTGGTCGACGTTCCTGACAGCCTTGACGAACTCGATATAATCAAGCTCTTCCCTGGTCTGTACAGGAAAATCCATATGTCCGCCTTCGCTCGGGAGGGGGACGTAGAATTCGTTCTGGTAGATGAGGATCCCTTTTCCGACACCGGTACCGGCACCCATTATGGCCTTTGTCATTTTCGGGATTCCGCTCTTGTTTGTAACATTGAAGAAATCCTTTTCATCAAGCACGTTAAGGCCATATCCGATTGCCTCGAAATCATTGAGCAATGATGCTGAATTGAGGATGGTCTTGTTAACTATTTCCCTCGTGTCGATCGTCCATTTGGCATTGGTAAGATCTGAAAAATTCCTTTCCTGGTTGATTATGCCGGCAACGCCGAAGCAGGAGCTGTCTGTCTCGATGCTGTGCTTCTGCTTGGAATAGTCCAGTACCTCCTCTATTGCAGGTACGATGGAATCAAGCTCCTGGGTCCGGAAATGGGCAAAATACAGAGGTGTGGTCCGTTCATCCTTTACGCCGGCAATGCCTAGCTTGCTGTTTGTTCCCCCGAGGTCACCGCCAAGAACAAACTTATCAAATGCTGATATATTGTGACCGCAATATTCTATATGCATAGATCCTCCTCAAAAGTATTATCTTATATCTTTGGAAAAGCATTTTAATATTTATTACAGGAAAAACATTTTTAAACACTTTTAATAATATATTATTCATGATGCTCAAAAATATCTCCAGAATAAGGAAGACCACAGTGGCATTTGCAGCCGCAGCAGTGCTTGTTTCAACAGCCTGCGACAAGAAATACGGCTACGAGCCCCATGGTGAACCGGAAACCGCCGTCGTTGCAGGACCGAAACCGAAACTAAGGACCGAGAAGGACGAGAGCGGCGGACCTGGTGCAAACAAGAACGAAGAGAAGCCTGAGAAGAAAGACGATAAAAAAAAAGACAAGTGAGCGGGGACCGGAAACAGTCCTCTGAGAGCGGCCGCTGTCCCAACGAAATGGCGGAAGTATCTGATTTTTGCATAGACAGATGGGAGATCCATCTTGTCGATGATAACGGAGCGCAGCTCGATTACACCAAACATCCTCCTTACAACCTGGACGGGTTCAAGGCAGTCTCGGCACCCGGCAAATACCCGAACGGGTATATGAGCAGGAAGATGGCGAATGCAGCCTGCAAGGCTTCCGGAAAGAGGCTCTGCAAGGTTGATGAATGGGAAAAGACCTGCAGGGGCCCGGGAAACACCCAGTATCCTTACGGAAACGAATTCAGCCAGGAAAAATGCAATGTGGGCTTCACATTTAACGTGGTAGACGGAATAGTGGTTCTTCCGGAGAGACCGCACATACTTGATTTTCTTGATCCTCCGCCTGAAAATGCAACCGAGGCGCAGTACAAGGCGCATCACAGCAACAGGACCGGGGGGCTTTTCAATGATCCCAGGGCTGCAACCACGCCTGGATACCTAGCAAAAGCAGGGGAATTCGGCGGATGTACTGTTACATGGAACGGAAGGGACGTTTACGACATAGTGGGCAACCTCTCTGAATGGACAGGATCAAAAGAAAAGGGAAAGCCGGTATTCGGAGGCGACGGACATTCCGGAACCTCTAGAAACACCCTCAGGGACGGCACGATTATCAGGGCCGGCTGCAGCAGGACTCCTGCTGCCCACAACGACGAATACCACGATTATTCCATGGGAACGCGCTGCTGCAGGAACTAAATGTCATGGTAGAGATGGTACTCCCAGGGATGCGGCCTGAGCCTTATCGGATTTATCTCCTTTTCCCTCTTGTATTCTATCCATGTAGAGATCAGGTCCTTTGTAAACGGTCCGAGAAGGAACGAATGATCATTCTCAAGGGCTTCCAGCGACTGGTCCAGAGACTGCGGCATCTTCCTGATCCCTTTCAGTTTTTCAGGGTGCAGCTCATACAGGTTGTCGTCAACTGGGTCACCGGGCTCAATCTTCTTCTTTATGCCGTCAAGCCCTGCAAGGAGCATTGCCGAGAATGCCAGATAAGGGTTTGCTGCCGCATCCGGAGGCCGGAACTCGATCCTGCATGCGCCGGTACTGGCCTTGTCAGTAAGCGGTATCCTCACTGCGGCGCTCCTGTTCCCATGCGAATAGACTAGATTCACAGGAGCCTCGAATCCTGGAACAAGCCTCTTATATGAGTTTGTTGTCGGATTCATGAATGCAGAAAGCGCAGGAGCGTGATGAAGCAGGCCGCCGATGTAATAGAGCGCCTCCTTGCTCAGATTCGCATATTCGTCTCCTGCAAAGATGTTCCTTCCATTTTTCCAGATGCTCTGATGTGTGTGCATTCCTGACCCGTTGTCATTGAAGAGCGGCTTCGGCATAAATGTTGCAACCTTGCCATGCTTCTTTGCAGTGTTCTTGACAACGTATTTGTAGAACATGAGGTTGTCTGCGGATTTCACCAGGCTGTCGTACTTGAAATTTATCTCGCACTGCCCTGCTGTTGCCACCTCGTGATGGTGCCTTTCGACTGATAGACCGCCTTTAATCAAAGTCCTTACGATGTCGTTTCTTATTTCGTGCACCGAATCGTGCGGGGGGGTCGGGAAATAGCCTTCCTTGTGCTTCGGCCTGTAACCGAGGTTCGATTCCTTCCCGGAGTTCCAGATCCCTTCCTCGGAATCAATTGAATGGAAAGAGCTGTATTCATTCTGGGAGAACCTCAGTTCGTCGAATATGAAGAATTCCGCTTCCGGCCCGAAATAGGCAGTATCCCCGATTCCGCTCTCCTTCAGGTAACTCTCTGCCTTTTTTGCGACGTTGCGGACATCCCTGTCATAGAAGCTGCTGCTCCTGGGTTCATAGATGTCGCATATCACGGAGATGGTGTCGGTTGAAAAAGGGTCATTCATCCTGGTGCTGTAGTCAGGTATCAGGTACATGTCGCTTTCATGGATGTTTTTGAATCCCCTTATGGAGGATCCGTCGAACGGTACCACATCGTCCTTCATGTTCAGGTTGGCCTTGGGCACCGTAAGATGCTGCCATTGTCCGAATAGATCACAAAATTTTACATCTACCATGTCTGGTTCGCTCATAAGTTACACCTTCGAATGATTTGAATGTACGATCATTAATTAATAAAACAATATTCTGAACAAAAATAAGAGCAATTTTAAACTTAATTAAACATTTGTTCACCCATGCATAAAATGGATGAGATAGACAAAAAGATCATTGAACAATTGAGCACCGACAGCAGGAAATCATACAGGGCGATTGCGAAGTCGGTCCACATGTCCCCGGGGGCAGTTATCGAGAGGATACGGTCCATGGAACGTGAGTCGATAATTGAAGGCTATGGCGCCATCCTGAACTACCACAACATGGGATATGAATACATGGCCATAATAAAGATCTCGACCGACGGTAACCAGATGATTGACATAGAGGAGAAGATCGCCGGGCTCGAGGGCGTTGCTGCTTTGTACGATGTCACAGGAGATTTCGATGCGATCGCGATCTGCCTGACAAAATCCAGGAATGACCTGAGCAGGCTGATAAAGAAGATTCTTTCAATCAAGGGTGTGAGGAAGACGAACACCAATATTGTTTTGAACGTGATGAAGAGGCTCAGGGATTTCAGCGGCGTTTAGAGATTTTCCTCAGAATTTCAACAAGTGTTTCTGTTGTGGAAGGATAAATCGCCTTCTGCATCAGCACCCTAATCAATCCTGGTGAAAGATCGTTGGATTCCCCGGCAACAAGCTCGATTGCATCAATATCCCTTATCGGTGCAGCATAGGACAGCTTTGGCTTGAGCCCCCCAAGAAGATCCACGTCCGCACAAAGAAGCGCTTCTGCGATAGTGGATTCAACATCGACTACAGGTACAAGCGCATCGCCGACCTGCCTTGATTTCTCATCCACCTCATAGATGCGGATCCTTTTCTGGTTCGAAGTTTCATCTATAGTAAGCAGCTGCGGCCTAATAGTCAGCGCCCGGATCACATTGCCATAAAGGCTCTGGACAGACCTTGCGATGCCTTCTCCCCCTTTGTACAGGTAATGCGCTGCTCCTCCATGCTCTGCGTAGCGTTCCATCTGTTCTGTTCTGACTATCGCCTCCATTCCGACCAAATCGCGGTCTTCGAAGGCAAAATCAATATGGTAAGACTGATAGCCGTTCTGTTTCGGCCGCGAGACCATGTCGGTTTCCTTTGCTCCGCTTGTGCCTGGACGAAGGGGTTTCACGGAGTTGACAGCATTTTTTACTATATCTGCTACCTGCTCGAAAATATCCATGTCGATTTGTGTGACCGAATTCCCGTTCTTTTTCCTTAGTATGACTGTGAATGCAGTAAGGTCATGGAACTTATGCACCTCATCTACGACCCTTGTCCCGTGCTTTCTCGAATATCTCTCTGCTTTCTCCATCACTTTCCCAGGATGCTTCCTTCCGCGGGTCTTGATATCGAATTCAAAATCCTCGTTAACAAGCTTTTCTGCGATCGCAATCTTTACATACTCCAGAACCTCGCCGGTCCTATCAACCCGCTCCTCCATATCCCGGAGCGTCCTTTCAACAGCATCATATGTGGAATGGTCGATATGGTAATAGTACAGCCTGTTCAATTCGCCTGCAAGCTCCCTGTAGCCAAAGAGATCTGCAAGGGGCGAATAGACCTTCTTTGCCGCATGGCCGATCATCTCGTACTCAGTCTTTCCCTTTCCTTCCTTGAATACATAAAATATCTCCGGATCAAGATGTGCCAGTTCCGCCTCCGATTTCTCGGAATTGCCCCCGTACTGGACAAGGTCGACCATTCTTACGATGAGGCCCAGGCATGGCTTTTCAAGTATTTTTGCGTATTCGTATGGATCTGCCCTGTTTAGATCATTGGCCCTCAGCCTGTTGAATGTGTCGAAGCCCCGCTTGATCCTTCTGAATCTGTGGAAATCTTCCGGAAAGCGCTTTTCATGCCTTCCCTTGCGGAATACATGGCTCAGCGCGATGTGATTCATCTGGTGGATCATGTCGTGGTCCCCTTCTGTGGCTACTTCGTAGATATGCAACGCTTCCGCTGACCTTGCTGCATGGTTGAATGCTTCTGCTGCATTGTACCTGTCATAAAGTGGGCGCCAGGCTTTTTTTGCCGCTTCGAGGCTTTCCTGGACCTGCCCAGGTACGACTGAACGGTATGCCATCATATAATTATGGTAAAACAAGTATTTAAATGTTAATAAAAGATTGTCTTAGCGTGCTTGAGGTCATCCAGGGTCTTTGATCCGGTAAGGAATGCGGTTATCTTCATCTGGCTCGTGAATTCCTCTATGAAGCTTTCCAGCTCCCCGTTCCTTAATGCCACGAGGAAAGGATACCCTGCGCCCACAATTGATGCTCCAAGGGCTATGGCCTTTGCACCTGAAATCCCGTCCCTTATGCCCCCTGTTGCGATAAGCGGCACGGTATTGCGGCATTCGATCAGTGAAGTTACTGTAGGTATCCCCCAGTTCTCGAATCCTGGCGTCGACATCTGCCTCAGATATTCGACCTTGCTCCAGCTTGTTCCGCCCGAACCTGAAACATCTATGTATTCCACTCCTGCATCCTGAAGCTTCAATGCGACATCCTGGCTTATCCCTGCTCCGGTCTCCTTCGCTATTATTGGGACATCGAGCTTTTCAACAGTGGACCTGATTGCATCGAGGATTCCTGAAAAATCCCTGTCGCCTTCCTTCTGGATTATCTCCTGAAGCGGGTTGAGGTGGACTGCAAGCGCATCGGCTTCAACTGATGATACCAGCGATTCGATCTGGTCGAAATCGTATTTTTTTAGCTGGTATGCCCCGATGTTTGCAATAAGCGGGATATCCGGCGCAACGTCACGCACGGAATATGTCTCTTTCAGTCCAGGGTTCTCTATCATGGCCCTCTGGGAACCGAGACCGAATGCAAGGCCGTGCTTCTGGCATGCCGATGCAAGGTCCCTGTTGATCTTTTTGGCATCCTTGTATCCTCCGGTCATCGCAGTGATGAGGACAGGATAGCGGAGGCTCTTTCCAAGGAACTGCGTTGAAAGGTCGATCTCATCGAAATTGATTTCCGGAAGCGAGTTGTGGACAAAGTCTATCCTCTCGAAACCGGATGTCTTTTCATATTGCGCCCCTTTTTTGACGACTAGTTCTACATGGTCTTTCTTTCTTGATTCAGTTGTCATACTCCTCTACCTTGCCAGCGGGTATTTCTCCATATACATCTGTGTCTGCAACACAATTAAATATGGCAGGACGAAGAGCGAGTTGACAAGCAGTGCTATGTATGATCCGTATGGGATGAAGCTCGTTACCAAACTGAGTACCGAAAGGGCTATCAATCCGGAGAACGCCCAGATAAAGACAAGAGACGGGTTCCGGATCGCCCTCGAGGCGGACCTTCTTATGGCATCTGCGGTGCTTGAATTGTCTATTACCACCGCCGGGGCGACATAGAAAAGGAAGAACGACATAATGAGCAGGAATGCCGGATAAAGTATGCTCTGGAGAGGATGGCTGTAGAGAAGAAGCTGTGCTATGAATGAAAGCAGCAGCATCAGGGTGTATATGTAGAATATCCTCGTTGCATATTTCGAGAGCGCTTGTATGACCTCGCTCTTGATCGAGGTAAGCGTCCTCTTAGCTCGGATTATTATGTTTACATTAACGATGGTATCGGCAATGATGAAAACTGAAACTATATAGACAGCAGCTGTGATGACAAGATCGATTATGGAAAGTTCAGGGATGCTCCCGATACGCAGATAGGGCGCCCCGAGCGCATTATAGGTTGGCGCTGCCACAAGCAGGAGAAGCAGCGAGGATATGATGAATGGGATTGAGAAGATGATTATCAGCTTGAGCCTCTCCAAATAGAATTTTGTCGTATACTGGAATATACGGATAAGTTCGTCATCCATATCATCAATAAACAGGAATAAAATTTAAATAGATACACGCCCAGGTTCTAGGTATGAATCCTATTGAAAAGTATGAGATCACTTCTGTTAGGACCATCGCTGAATCCACCAAAGTTTACAGGATGAAGCCACTGGGAAACAGGATCGAATACAGGCCCGGCCAGTTCCTCTTCCTCCACCTGGACGGGATCAAGAGGCCATATTCAGTAGCATCAAGCCCGGACGATCAGGAACTCGAATTCTGCATCAAGCTGATCGGAGGGGAGTTCACATCGAAACTTGCAGATGTGAAGGCCGGAGATATAATAGGAGTGCAGTTGGGGGGAGGCCATTTCACATTCGAGGGGGAGAAAAAGGCGGCATTCATTGCTGGAGGAACCGGAATTGCACCGATCATGAGCATCCTCAGGACTATTGCAGGAGAAAATATCGAAGGCGAGTTCGTCTTCTTCTACAGCTCGAAGACGCGCGATTCCATACTCTACAGGGATGAACTGGAAGATCTCTGCCAGAAGAATCCTTCAATAAAGATCATCCATACCCTCACCCGGGAGGAATGGGATGGGGAGAAGGGGCGCATCGATGCTGCGATGATCGGGAGGCATATTGAAAACCCGCAGGAGTTCAGCTTCTGGATCTGCGGACCTCTTGTCATGATCAGGGCCATGAGGGAGCATCTCTCCCGGATTGGCGCGGACATGAAGAAATTGAAGCTTGAAGGTTGGGGATGAAGATTTAAAATAAAATCTGTCTAAACGTGATAATATGAAAACTATTGATGTCATTGTTGATGGTGGCAAAGCGTCCGCTGGACCACCTCTGGCGCCTGCCCTTGCTCCCCTGGGAGTGAATATCGGACAGGTCGTTGCAAAGATTAACGAGGAAACGAAGGGGTTCTCCGGCATGAAGGTGCCTGTGAAGGTGATTGTCAAAACCGACAAGAGCTTCGAGATCGAAGTGGGTGCACCTCCTACAGGAGAGATTGTCAAGAAGGAGGCAGGCATCCAGAAGGGCGCCGGAAACAGGGAGGCCCCTGCAGGGAATATACCCCTGGAGAAGATAATCGAGATTTCAAGGAAGAAGAACAATTCCATGAGCTCCGAACTGAAGGCAACTGTGAAGGAAGTGCTCGGAAGCTGCCTTTCCATGGGAATCACCATCGACGGCAAGAACGCAAGGGAAATTATCAAGGAAATTGACGAAGGGAAGCACGAGTCGATTTTCAAGGGATAACATGAAAAAACTGCTCCTTCTCCTGCTACTTTTCTCATTCTCCTTTTCTTCTCTTCTATGGCAGTTCGGTACGGATGGTGAGATATCCGAAAAGCCCATAATCTACAGGAACAACGTGGTTATTGCATCTGACGACGGCACCATATATGCGCTTGATCCGAATACCGGGTCCAAGAGATGGGAATTCGATGTCAAAGGAAACGCGAACGAGGTGTTCGAATTTGACGGCTCCGTAATCTCCTCCACCAGGCAGGGCAGGGTCTTCATGATAGGCACTACCGGCAAGGAGGTCTGGAACGTGAACCTCAATATCAGTGCATACAACTCCTCGAGGATATACGGCGCCGCTGCCAACAGCGACGAGATATTCGTGACCGCAGATAACGGAGTCTACAAGATATCAAAGGGCGGAGAGGTCACAAAGATACATTCATACAATAAGACGGTTACGACCGGGCCTGCTGTCGGAACTGATTTCGTGATATTCGGAAAGCAGGAGGAACTGATCAAGATCTCAGACAGCGGAACAGTGAGATTCAGGGCAAGGATCAAGGACGGGAGTTTCTGGGAATCAGACCCGGTCCTCGTGGGCAACATTGTCATTGTCGGGGCCCTTGACAGCAAGATGCATGCATACCTTGCATCCAACGGCCTGAGCCTTTGGGAAATGAAGACGAGGAACTGGATTGCAGGAACGCCCATCAGCGACGGCAGCAGTCTGTACTTCGGAAGCAACGACGCAAACGTATATGCTGTCAACATCAATTCAGGGAACATGCTCTGGAAGGCGCCGACACAGCTGGCAGTAAAAAGCACGCCCGAATTCGGATTCATGGGCGGACAGGATGTAATATTCGTTGGAGGTTCAGACAAGAACATCTATGCGATATCGACTGCGGATGGAGAAATAATATGGAAAGGTCCGACAAAAGGAGCTGTAGGAAGCCCTGTATATTACCAGGGCAAAGTGATATTCGGAACGAGCGATAAAAGTGTTTATGCATTCAATACTGCCAGAGCCTGTTCGATTACTTCTCCGATCGAAGGAGCGCTCCTTGGAAGGAAGGAACTTGTGATTTCAGGAAAGCTCGTTTCTGAGGCAGGAGGAGCGATGGTGCTTGTAAGCATCAACGGCGGAGACTGGATCCAGGCAACAACAGAGCAGAATGAATGGCAGTACATAGCCGACCCGAGCAGGATCTTCAATGCAGGGATAAACACAATATCCTGCAGGGAGACCGACGGTGCGGGAGAGGAATCAGGATCGTCATATACGAGCGTCAGCGTGAACTATGACCCGAATACCGATCTGAGTGATTTCAACATCAAGACATCGAACAGTGTGATAGTCGAAGGCCAGCAGTTCACGATATTCGTGAATGACGCGGATGACGGGTCCCCTGTAGAGAGGTTCACCTACACCTTCAACGGGCAGGAGAAAACGAGCGACAAGAACATCACCATGTCAATCGATTCCCAGGGGCAGTACGACTTCACCATCAAAAAGATCGGCTTCAATGACCAGAGCATCCAAATAAATGTCAACAGGGATGGCGTTGATCCGCTCCTTCTTGGGATAGCCGCAGTAGCCATATTGATCATATTGTGGCAGGTCTGGACCAGGTTCCTTAAAGACAGGTTCAAAAAGAAGAGATGATCTTCCGTAGTTCGGTGCAGCCCTCGAGAATCTTCGGGCTCGGGTTGATCACCGAATGGTCGATAACATAGACTTTTTTGTTTTTTATAGCATCCAGCTCCAGCCAGTCCTTTTTCATTGAAAGAGCAGACTTGTCGCCTTTCCTTATCGAAAGGACGATCGCATCGGGATTGTACTTGAAGATCTCTTCGGTGCTGATTTCTCTGCCAGGCCTTCCGGATTTCACGAGGCCGTAATCGAATCCTGCGATTTCAGCGATATCCGGCACCCAGTAGCCTGCGACTTTGGGCGGATTGTGAGATGCCTCGACATAAAGTTTCGGCTTGTTGTATTTGTATTCGCGAAGCTCCTCCAACTTGGCGCTAAGTTCCTCTGTGAGTGTTGATGCCTCTTCCGGCTTGTCGATCAGCTCTCCGATCACGGTTATGCTGTCGAAAACGTCCCTTAGGTTTTTTGGAAAGACGTGAGTTACCGGCAGGCCGTTCTCCTCAAGCTCTGCCGTGAGTTCCTTCTGATCCTCGCAGGAGGTGAATATCATGTCAGCATTGAATTTTTTCAGCTTTTCAACCGAGATATCGTCAATCAACTTTACGGGATGGTCGCACTCGACAGATGCCATAACGTCCTTTCCTGCACCGAGTGAAAAGAGTATGTCGGTATTGCTTGGTGCAAGAGAGACGATTTTCATAATGAGATTAATATTGCCTTGGGTTTAAAATCCATTGCAAAAAAGTTGTTGTAGAAAATGTTAATTCTTAAGTAACATTGACAGCATGGGTTTTTTGTGTGTGTGATAAATTCTGTTTTCTTGCGATTTATAAACATTTTCATGCATAATGAACATAATGGGCCAGATCGAGGACAATCTGAAGAAGCTTCAGAGCGCAGATTTGAAGCTGCAGTGGGAAGCTGTAGATTATTTCACATTTACAAAAAGCACAATGGCAATTGAACCCCTGATAGGCCTTTTTGGTAGTGTTAATGCGCCTCTTGCAAACAAAGCGGGGAAGGCAGTGGTCGGAATCGGACAAGCGGCCGTTCCACTGTTGATCAACGCCCTGAAAAGCGAAAGCGTATCAACACGATGGATAGCGTGCGATGCCCTGATCGATATCGGTGATGAGCGTGCAATTGACCACATACTCTCTTTGTTTGAAGACGAAAACATGGATATCGCTATGAAGGCTGCAAAGGAAGTGGTCGAGTTTGAACATCTCGATTTCTCAAAACTGGAGGATCTTGCAGACAGTCCGAAGAAAAAAGTGAGGTTGTGTGTCATCGAATCAATGAGAAAATCGGGCAACAGGAAAGGGATCAAGTGCATCGCGGGCATGGTATCCGATGAAGAAGAAATACGTAGCAAGGCGATCGAAGCGCTCGGTTCTTTCGGCGAAGACGGGATTCCCACACTTGCAAGGATTCTTGCAAATGGTGATGAGGGATTGTGCCTGGACGCCCTTGATTCGCTTTCAGCAATTGGCGAGGCTGCTCTTGCGCAGGCTGTGGAGGCAATGGCCCACAAATCAGATTCAGTGCGGAAAGCGGCCATTCATGTAATTGAACGTATCTTGGATGATGCGGACTCGATAAAGGTCCTGGACATGGGGAAAACAAGAGCCGCTTTGTACAAGTTTGTAGACCTCAGCAGTGAAAAAGAAGATGCCAGGAGAAGGGTGGGAAAGATTTACTTCGAGATTGCAAGGCTGCAGGGATTCAACAGGGAGAAGCTGAAACTTCTAAAACCTGAGAAAAAAACTGACGGCAGATTCCGGATGTGCACATTGTGAAACGTGTCTTCAAAGGTCATTCTGAACCGAATATTGGAGGATGGGCAATCTGGGAGGATAAGTCCCTTTTTCTCAGCAAGAACACAGCTGCCAAACTTGTAGAAACTCCTGAAATAATAATTAGCGTCAACCTTGCAAGGATCAACAGGAATTCAGTAACGATCAATATTATTAGCGTTGAGAAAACCAAGAAGGCAGCACTTAAGGAGATTAATATGGCTGTCAATGATTCTGTAATGATAGGGGAGCTGGAGTTGAGGCTGAATTCTATTTCCGGAAAAATAGCTGAATTTTCAATAGTTGGCTGAATTCATTCAACAGTCACTGATTTTGCAAGGTTCCTCGGCCTGTCCGGATTTATCCCCCGAAGGACGCTCACGTGATAGGCAAGAAGCTGGAGCAGGATGATCATCGTAACAGGATATGCATCCCCATCCATCTTAGGCACCTTCAATGCATAGTCGCTCTCATCCGCAACAGCCTGGGCGTCAGTTATGGACACCACCATTCCACCGCGTGCTTTCGCCTCCTTAATGTTTCCAAGAAGCTTGATTGTTGATTTCACATCCGGTGCAAGCGCAATGATCGGGGTGCCTTCCGTAACAAGAGAAAGTGTCCCGTGCTTTAGTTCGCCTCCGGGATATGCCTCGCTGTGGATGTATGTTATCTCCTTGAATTTCAGCGATCCCTCATAGGCGATAGGGACATAGATTCCACGCGCAAGGAAGAAGGCATGTTCGCTGTCCCTGAGCCTTTGTGCGATCTCCTTGACCTCGTTTTCCAGGGCCAGCATCGATCCTATGTCGATAGCTGGAAGTTCATCAAGCGCGAGCCTGTAGGCTATTGCAAGCTGGGATGTGAATGTCTTTGTTGCTGCGACGCCCACCTCTGGTCCGCAGTTCAGGAAGATGCTTTCATCAGATATCCGTGTTATGGATGAACCGGCGGTATTCGTGATTGCTATTTTCCTGTTCTTCAGTTTTTTCATTGCCTGGAGGACATCGGCAGTCTCTCCGCTCTGGCTGATCGCTATTATGAGCGTATCGTCATCCGGGTTTGCGACATACGGATAATCGCTTGCTATGTAGGCATTTGCATATTTGCCCTTTCTTGAAAGGAGCATCGCAAGCACCATTCCTGCGTGGTAGCTTGTACCGCATGCAAGTATGTCTATCCTCTTATGGGAATCGATAAGCTTTTTTGCTTCCGAAACATCTGCTTTGAGGGATCTTGAAAAAGAGCCTTCCTGCTCGAAGATCTCCTTGTGCATGAAATGTGCGTGGCCGTTCTTTTTCGCCTCATCGACAGTCATGTCCACCGAGATCCTCTGCCTCTCCACCGATTTTCCGGATTCGTCGAAAATGTCATATCCGGTCCTGGAAACGACAGCTATGTCACCGTCTTCAAGAGACACGAATTCGTTCGCATGGGCAACTATCGCCGGAATGTCCGATGCGCAGAGCATCTCGTTTTTCCCGATGCCGATTATTAGCGGGCTGTTCTGCCTTGCAAGGTAGAGCTTCTCCTCGTCCTTGTTCATCGCGACAATAGCGAATGATCCCTCAAGGGATCTTACGGTCCTTCGGAAGGCTTCAAGGAAATCCCCTCCGAAATCCTCGATCATATGGGGGATTATCTCTGAATCCGTTTCGGATGAAAACTCCCTGTGCGAGAGCTCATTGCGGAGCTTTGCATAGTTCTCGATGACTCCGTTGTGCACCGCCACGACATTTTCATTGCCGTGGGGGTGTGCATTCTCCTCTGTAACCCCGCCGTGCGTTGCCCACCGGGTATGCCCTATCCCGATTGTTCCCTGCAGGAATATGTCGGACTCGCTGATCATTCCGGTCTTTTTCTCGATCTCGATCCTGCCGCTTCCTGCCATTGCAATACCGTAGGAGTCATATCCCCGGTATTCAAGGTTCTTCAGTCCGTTAACGATGGACTTCGAGTCCGAGCATCCGACATGGCCGATAATTCCGCACATAGGTTAAAGTTGAAAGCCGGAAGTCTTTTTAATACCTCTATTAAAAAATTATTAATAGCATTCAAAAAAATTAATAGTGGTTTCAATGAAGCTTGTTGATGATGACCTGAGCATGGAATGCTCAAGGATTAGTTCAAGATTTTCAGGCGTCCTCACGCCTGAGCGGATAAAGATCCTGCGGGCAATATCAAGGGACCCCGCATATCCTGCAAAGATCGCCCGATTTGTTGGAATGCCCCTGCAGACTATATACTACCATATAAAGGCTCTGGAGAAAGCTGGGCTGATCGAATTCGTTGATTACGAAGAGCACAATGGCGGGATAGCCAAAAGATACCGCTCAAGGTCGAAGAGCCTGGCAATCGTGCTTGACAAGGGCGGATGGAAGAAGACCGAGCTGACAAACAGAATGCCTCCGAAGATCCTGGATTCATTCATATCGCACGGGTTCTTCAACGGAAGGATGATCGTCGGTTCGCCGGACCCACACGGCAAATACCGTGCAAGGGCAAGCGAATTCGGGATGCTTGAACTTAGCATGTACCTCGGAAGATATGCCACATTCGATTTCCCCCTCTATTCCCTTGATACCAGGATCAATGACGAGGTAAAGAAAATGAACCTGATCGTTGCCGGGGGACCCAAGGTGAACACGTTCATAGCTGAAATCAATGACAGGCTACCTATAAGGTTCGACCGGGACAGCTTCGCCCTGATAGACAGGAAGTCCGGAAGGAAATACGAGGAGAATGTCGGGGTGGTCGAACTTATCAGGAATCCCTTCAACAGGAATTCAAAGATACTTGTTGTTGCGGGCCTGAACCAGCACGGAACTAGGGCTGCCATTATGGCATTGGCAAAGGAAAAAATAGAACAAAACGCCGTCATCCAGGGCTTTGACGAGGATGGCGACGGAGTCGTTGATTCAATAGAAATATTATGATTCGAGCTTTCCGTTGGAAAGGTTGTAGACGAACTTCGTTATCGCCATCTGTCCGGAATTAAGAGCCTCATCAAACTGCCTCTTTCCTCCGACAACCATTGCGCGGATGTCCTGCTCCCATTTAGTGAACATTGCCTCGACTCCGCGGATATTCGGAGCGACCATCGCGATATGGTTTGTTCCGCAATGCTCTGCTGCATAGAGCAATGATGCCTTATCGCATGCATCCATTCCGCCTTCCGAACCCGTGGTCGTGAATACTTCTCCTGGTTGGGCATTGAATATGGTATTAGTGCTGTAAGGTAGCTTGTGGTATGCAACTGCGATTGTGTGCGGCCTCTGCCCGGCCGTCAAATCGGAAAAGAGCCCTTCATGATCCTTGTGGTACTGTCTCATTCCTCCCTTAAGGAGATTTGCAGCCCTGACAGATCCATGGTTGAAGAATTCCACTGACTCCATTGCATCCCAGTCGTAGTGACCGGTTATGAGTATCTGGCCGTCGAGAAGCATGGTTGCCCTTCCAGCCTGAACAACGAGATTACCGTGAGGATTATCCTTTTCGACCGTATTGAGAAGCGTCGTCAGCTCTTCATTTCCAGCATCCGGCCTGCCCTGATTCTCCCAGCCTGCATGTGCCTTGACAGCACCACATTTGGTGTGCGAAGTCAAAAGTACGATTCCTCCAGGTTTAACAAGATTAATCACTTCCCTGGTTTCATCAAATGATGCGCCTTCAGCAGTTATCACGTTTCCTGCTACCCTGGTCTGCATACCGACGTGGCTGTCGGATTCGTGGTCAGGCACTGCGGCCCTTGAATCTGAACAATTAATATGTACATAATCAGCTTCGCCTTTCTGTATTACCTCATACCTTTCTTCAGGAGACTTGTGGTGCCTCTTCAGAAGAGACTGGTGGCCCTCCTGGTTTCCGTTGATAATCATCTGCCTTGATTGCCCGTGGTCGAGAGCCAATTCGTGTTTCCTGAATGCAGAACGGTGCTGCGCCCTTAATTCCGACTGAACAGATTTGGTTTTCATGATTTTTTGTCACCTAAAATGTTTTTAAATGGGATTCCTCCCACCCATCTCAACTCCCATACTATATGTGGGAAAAAGTGTTTTTAAATATATGTTTTTTTATAAGTAAAAACATGTTATAACTTTTTCAGCAACATTTAAATATAAGGTACTGCCAGAATCTAACCATGGTACTGAAATTTTGGGGAAAACGACAAAGCGACCGTCCAGAGTCTACCAGTATGCCCCCAATATCAAGGATTACGGGCAAACCGCCCATATCAGAAAGACCGATGCCGCTCTCACAAAGACCTCCGTCAGTCGAGACATTGATTGAGGCTTCAAAATTGAACAAGCCCCATTCCATAAAAAGATGCATCGATGGAGGAATCAGCGTCGATTCAAGGGACATGGACAAAAACACCCCTATCATGCTTGTTGCGGGATCTGCAACAAGGGACTACAAGCCAGTGGTATTGAATTATCTTGCCAAAAAAGGCGCGGATGTGAATGCGCGAAACACAGATGGCGATACGGCAATGCATTTTGCCGGGCGTTCCGGCCATGTGGAAGCAGTACTTAAGCTAGCGGAATGGAAGGCAAAGGTCAATGTCAAGAACATCCAGGGAGAAACCCCATTGCATTGCGCGGTACGGGCAGGCTACCCCGATGTAGTAGCCGAAATGATCAAGCTTGGGGCTGATGTTAATGCAGCCGATCAGGGAGGAATGACTGTTCTTATGGCTGCAATAACTGCAAAATATGATGATTATAAGGAAAATATTGTAGAGCTTCTTCTACAAGCAGACGTTGATATTGACCCAAGAAATCTGAGCGGAAAAAGCGCCCGTGATTACGCAAGCGAATTGGGATACGTGAGTATCAGCAGTTTGTTTACCGGTGCAGTAAATCTAAGATTAGAGGATTGGGATGAACTGTTCTGGATTTCTGAGCGAAGCGACGACGAGCTGAACAGGCGCAATAGATGATGAATCTGAAAAATCTTCCTGCTAGTCTTTCAAGCATTCAAAAACAGCATTTATAAACACTTTCCATCACATTCTACCCCATGGAGATCTCAGACCTGGCAGAGAAGATTGGACCATTGCTTGATTATAATAAGGTTTATACCAACAGCACACCGATAGTACATGTTGCCGGAGTGCCGATTCTGATGCATGAGATTGCCCTTGCCGGGCTCATGGCAAGGCTGAACATGGTTTTCATCGGAAGGTCGGGACCTGGAAAATCGCAGCTTATTTCTGATATAAAAAACGGCATATTCAACGGCGAAGCGGTCCACCTAAGGGGATCCAACGACCTCAAGGTGCGGCCCATATATGCGTCAGTAAACTATGATCTTCTAAAAGAAGGCAGGACTGATGAGGCCATATCACCCCGCCACACTGCTGGCAGGATGCTCCATATAATGGAGGAATTCAACAGGACCCTTCCGATGATCCAGAATGAATGGCTAGCAGTTGCAGACGGAGTTCTTGATATCGACGGCAGGCAGATACCAATTCAAGGAAACGGATATTCAATTGCAATAGGAGCAGCAAACATCGGCCATGGCGAGTTCTCGGGAACATTTCAGACAGACAATGCCCTAAAGGAAAGGCTTGTCCTGGCGCTTGATTTCGACGGTATAAACAAACCGCATGAAGCGGATTTTTTCGATATTTTTGAATCGTCTTCTGATCCCAGGGTGCTTCAGTCGGAAAAATCCGACAGGACCGGTCAGATCATAGAAATAAACAGGGGACTGCAGGAACTCTCCGGCACGCTCAATTATTTCGTCCGGATGATGCAGGTATACCTTGCAAAGGGGCTGGACGAACTTGTTATCGGTGACAAGACTTACAGCAAGGAGGAGATACGGAATCTCGGATCGTTCGTATCAAAGGACCATAAAGCGGCAGACGACCCGCTGAATTTCATGATGCCGCCATCCGTTCGTGCAATAAAGGTTTTCGGAGCGCTCGTTCCGAGCCTTGCAGCGATTGCAGCTTCCAAGGGAGCAGAAAGCGAGGACCTTGTCTTTGATGCCTGCTATCCTGCGCTTGAACTCATCCTTCCGTTCTCGGATTCGCTTCCTGAAAGAGCCATAGCGAAAAACAACGGATCAAGAAGGCTTGCCGCACTTGAGATAGTAGAAAGCATCAGGAATGACCTGTCGGTTCCTGGGGAAAACGGCACCTCTGCAGACATCTCGGATGCTCTTGGAGTGGCAATCCAGAATGCGGACCAGGGAAAGCTCGAGGAGCAGCACCTTGCTGGTTTCAGCAGGCCGAGGGTGAGGTGCTTTTCGAGAATGCTGCGGAAATACAACGAGACAAGGCTTGCGAAGGTGAAATGATGGGAAAAAGAAAGGTTCTCCAGGATCCGGGCGGGTATTCGATGAGGGTTCCAAGATCATCAGAACCCCCCACCGAAAGAATTCCCAGGTTCAGTTCAATGCCCGTGAAGCTGGAGCCTATGACCCGGCTGGACTGGCAGCTTCTTGAAGCAGCAGGAAGCGGAACATCATCCGACATACAGTTGCTTATCATGAGAGGGGCAAACATCCATTCATGCGACAGGAACGGCTACAGCTGCCTCTTCAATGCAATAGTCAGGGGAGACCATGAGGTGGTCGAATGCCTGATAACCCAGGGTGCCAGGGTATATGGCATTGACGCAAAGAATAACAGCTCGCTCTCGATCGCAGCAGCATGCGGCCACATCATGCTGACTGAAAAGTTAGTCAGGATGGGGATACTTGTAGATTCCCCAAACGCCGACGGAGAAACAGCGCTGATGCTTGCTTCCAAATTCGGAATGCTTGAGGCGGCCAGACTGCTGGTAGATAAAGGTGCAGACATTCATGCCGTAAACAACAATGGGGAAACTGCTGCTGAGATTGCCAGGATCCACGGCCAGGGGAATGTGGCATCATACCTGAAGAGGAAAATGAAATGATAAATACAGGCATGGCAGATCCTGGAAAATTGAAACAGGAGATACGTTTGGCCATATCAAAAACAGGCCATAACGGCCAGTGCGAGATCACGGTGATGGGAGGAGCGCCCAGATATTCTGCCCATACTACGATTGTTGATAAGAAAATAGAGATGAAGCTTGATCCGGACCAGTCCAACGTGCAGGGTGCGATCCATGCTTTCTGCAGGAAGAAAGGACTGGTGGAACCTGTAATCGAACTTGGAAAATGCCTGGGTCGCCATGAAACGGCGCATACTGATACTAACATAGGCGGATCCAGGTTCGGCTGCCCGGGAACGATTGAAAACCACTACGAACACTTCGTCGAGGAGATAATAAGGGCATTTGAAGAAAAAGGAAAGCCGGTGAACACGGGACAGGTGCAGTACATCTCCAACCTGATCGAGGACCTGATCGCCAATTACGCACTTCAGAAGGAGGGGCCAATGCACGGCGACATGCTTTTCATGTATGACCAGGGAGGCCCCTACAACAGGATCTACGAGGCATACGCAAAGCTCTACTGCTTCATAAACGGCCAGAAGGAGTGGGTGAAACTCCTTTCAAGGTTCTTCAGGAACGATGATGTGACCAACAGGGCGGTTTCTGGAATCGTTAAGGATCTCGGGATAAAAAGGGGAAAATGCGACATGCTCATGAACATCGAAAACTGGAGGCAGATAGCATATACCATGGCAAAGCACCTTGTGGATCTTATCGAAACTGATGAGAAGGGCAATATGGTGATGATCGCGCCTCCGGGAGGAGTGCATGCTGTTGAGGAGGTTCCGGAAGGATCCGGATACAGAAGATATACCGAGGGAAGGACGCTTCCAAGATACATGAAGGCAGAGGATGCACTCTGGGACATCTATTTCGAACTGGCCGGGAGGCTGGATGTTTCGGCAGAAGGCGAAACCCGGGACCATAGTTATCCCCTCATACCAGTTACTTTTGAAGCATACGATCCGCAGAGGCATGTGACATCGGATATTGATCCGTTCAGGCCGGTTTTCGACGGAGATCTCCAGTTCGGAGTAGCAAGCCAGATGCATGAGATTAGTTTCCCGCTCAGGGAAAAACGCAGGAACTACCCTAAATTGAACATTGCAATGCTGGACCGATCGCAGTCCATGCTTCTTGGAATAAGCAGCAGGGATGGCGGATCAACAGTGACAATACCATGGGGAGACAGGAGCAGGTACCATTACCTTTGCCTTGGAGTGTCTGCAATCGTAAAAGGAGCCTATGAACGGGGGATCCTCGAGCAACTTGATTTCGGAGGGATATTTTTTGCAAAGACATCATCTACTGTCCATGGTCTTGAAAAGCTGAAAAGGTCGCTGATGATCCCTCAGTTCCAGGGAGAGACCAACTTCAACATCGGCAGCATCATGGAAATGCTCAGTGACGATCCGTCGGTCTTCATGACAATATCCGACGGCGAGATCTGGAACTGGGAAGATGTAAGGAGAAGATTCATAGACATTATGAGGACGCAGTATTATTTCCATATCCAGCTTGGAGAAGAGACTGATATGACTGATGATCTGAAAGATGCAGGACTGCACATCCTCAGCGTAAGAAACGGCGATGAACTTGCCAGGAAGATGCAGCAGGTAACATTGAAGATCATGGAGGAGCACAGCCAGAGAGGGGATTATTGATGAGATTCGACTTAAGAAGAAAACTCGGGAAAAATGCGATACGGGACGCGGTACGGACAGAGCCGGTTGTAGAAAGGATTCCGTATCCAAGACAGGATGAATTCATAGAAGCGATGAAGGACCTGGTACTTCCAAGAATCCTTGAGCATCTTCGGGAAGGGGCGGATCCTAACTGTCTAATAGGCGAAAGCAAGCCCGCTATCGTATATGCCTGCGATAACCAAAGTCGTGAGATAGTTCACTGGCTTATTGTTTACAAGGCGGACGTCAATGCAAAGGATGGAGAGGGAGATACTGGCCTCACCTCTGCAGCTTACAGGAATGATCTGGAACTAATTAGAATGCTTGCGTCCAAGGGAGCAAACATCGACGAGGACAACAAAAATGGAATAACTCCATTGATGATCATGGCATTAAAGGGAAATATGGAAGCTGTTGATTTTCTTTTGGAAAACGGGGCGGACGTCCATGCTGTTGATAATAACGGGCGGACCTGCCTTATGTATGCAGCCCAGAATTCCAGTGTTGATATAGGATTGCGACTGATTGGACTCGGATTAGACAAAAACCAGAAAGATAATATCGGAATCAGCGCTATGGATATTGCGAGGGACAATAATGATGCATTCCTAAGAGCAATGGAGGGGCATTCATGAAGTTCGACCTAAAGAGAAAACTCGGGAAAAAGACTGTCGGGGAACACGAAGCCATTGCGTCAAAACCGATGGAGGAAAAAAGGATGCCGACAGACGATGAGAAGGAGAAGATCAGCGAGCTGATGATACAGGCAAGGGCAGGAAGGATTCCGCTGATCCATGCACTGCTCGAAGGCGGGCTTGATATCAACAGCACTGATTCCGACAACGTGACGGCCCTCATGTGGGCATCCTTCGAGGGGAAGCTGAATGTGGTAGAATACCTTATCGGCCGTGGCGCCAATATCAACCACAGGGACAACAACGGATGGAACGCGTTGTTTTCGGCAGCCTCAAACGGCAATAGCGGCGTAGTTACAGTATTGCTTGAACACGGAATTGAGGTTGTCAAAGATGCGGACGGAAAACGGGCTGAGGATATTGCAACGGACGAAGGGCACAACCATATCGCCGAAATGATCCGAGACAGATTTTAAAGGTTTTCATCCGATATTTTACCGTGAATTCTATGATAGACAAATTGAAGGAAGGCAATAAGAGGTATATGTCAGGGAAGCTCGGTGAAAAAGATGTAGGATCCGCAAGGGAAGCAACCAAGGGCGGACAGAAGCCATATGCGACAATACTCACATGCTCTGATTCAAGGGTAGCCCCGGAATTCATATTCGACTCCAACGTGGGAGAGCTGTTCGTTATCAGGAATGCAGGAAATGTCGTTGACGACATCGTTCTCGGAACGATCGAATACGGCGTTGAGCACCTCGGCACCCCCGTACTGATGGTCATGGGCCATGAGAAATGCGGCGCTGTTACTGCGGCCTGTTCAGGAGGAGTCTGCCCGCCGAACATCGCGGCGATCATGAGCAAAATCAAGCCGTCTGCCAGGAAAGAAAGCGACGTCGAGAAGGTAATCATCGACAATGCATCCAATGCGATCGAGGATATCAGGGACCGCTCCGAGATCGTGAGGCATCTTGAGAAGGAAGGCAAGCTGAAGATCGTCGAGGCTAAATACTATTTCGAAGATGGCAGAGTCGAGATCAAAGAGTAATTTTTATGGGAGATTCCGAGAAGATATATAATTTCAAGAAATTCCTGAAAAAGCTTGAGCAGTACCGTGGAAGCGGAACGGAGCTTATTTCAGTAT